>JANPOW010000267.1:0-38292 GCA_031428185.1 Betaproteobacteria bacterium
GGCAGCAGCGACGTGGACAAGGCGCAAACGCAACAACGCTGGGCCTTGCTGGCGCCAGCGCAGCTGACGGCGTTGGGGCAGTTGGAAAGTGCCCAGTGGTTTGCGCAGGGCGAGCGCTTGTGGCTGGAGCGGCGCAGTGACAGCGCCCGGGCCAGCAATGCGGCAGCCAGCGATTGGCTCGACTATCAACGCAAACTCACCAACCAACCGTGCGCTGCACGCTGGGCGGTGTTGTACAACGCCTCCGGCAAAGATGCGTCTGCTTGCGTCACGGACGTGCAGTCGCACGATCGCCGGTTTCTGGCCGAAAGCACCACCTACATCGCCTTCACATCGGCAGAGCCCGAGGCGCAGTACCTGTGTTGTTTTCTCAACTCGGGTTACGCCAATCTTGCGATCAAAGAATTTCAGGCCAAAGGCTTGTTTGGCGAACGGCACGTTCACAAAAAGATTCTTGAGCTGCCCTGGCCCGCGTTCTCTGCCAGCAACCCCTGGCACCGCAAACTGGCCGACCTGGGCCGGCAAGCGGCAGCCCAGGCGCTTGCCGCAGTGGGGCCGCAGCAAGATATGCAACTGGCCACCCACGCCCTGGGCCAACTGCGCCTGCAGGTGCGCCGCGATCTTGGCCCGCTGCTGGCAGAGATCGACCGCCTGGTCGAGGCCATCTCCACCGGCCAGGACTTGCGCTGGCTGCAGGATGACAACCACCGTTTGATCGCGATGCAGCCCGGCCCCGCCAACACGCAAGACCCAGCGGCGCTGAGCACCCTGCTGCGCGATGAACGCCAGGGCTGGAGCCACCGCGACGCGCCCAAGCCGAGCCCGGCGCGATGACCCGGGTGCTGCTGTGGGACACCAACATTTGGAGCCACCTGCTGTTGGGCACGCCTGAAAAACAGGCCCAGGTGCAGGCGCGCCTGGCCAACCTGGCGCTGCGCTACCCCGGCGCCACCCGCGCCACCAGCCGCATCTGCATTGCCGAAGCCCTGGTGGCCGCGCGGCGCCTTGCCGACCCCGCCGCCGCCCTGGCCGCCGAAGCAGCGTTGAGCGCTGAATTTGCCAACCCCAATCTGATCACCGTGGAGATCAGTGACCTGCTGCCCGGCACGGGCGTGCAGGTGGCCGACCAGGCTGCGAGCTTGCGCGCAGCGTCGTTGAAAGCCGCACGGCGCGGCGGGCCGGAGGCCGGCCCCGACGGCGGCAAACTTAAATTGCCCGATGCCCTGATTGCCGCCAGTTGCCTGGTGTTCTCACCCGCAGCGGTGCTGCTGACTGAAAACACCAGCGATTTCCAGTTCACTGCACCCGACGGCGCCACCACCACCGTGGCCGGTTTGACTGTCGAGGGGCTGTGACCCCGCGTTCCCCTCTGCCACCCACCCCATGACACCCGACCCGTTGATCATCACTGTGGCGCCCAACGGCGCCTACAAGCAAGTGCAGGACTTTCCCGCCGTGCCCGTCACCGCGCAAGCGCTGGCGCAAGAGGCCAAACGCTGCCTGGACGCCGGCGCGGCCATGCTGCATCTGCACATCCGCGACGCGCACGGCCGCCACAGCCTGGACGTGGACGGCTACCGCGACGCGCTGCGGGTGGTGCGCGCAGCGGTGGGTGACCGGCTGGTGTTGCAGGTCACCAGCGAAGCGGCCAAGGTCTACCAGGCACCCGCCCAGATTGCGATGGTGCGTGCGCTGCGGCCCGAGGCCGTGTCCGTCGGCCTGCGTGAGCTGGACACGCCGGAGATCGGCCGTGCCGGCCTGGCTGACTTTTTTGGCTGGCTGGCGCGTGAGCGGGTGATGACGCAAGTCATCGTCTACGACCAGGCAGATCTGCAGCGCTGGCAGGCGCTGCGCGCTGACGGCACCGTCCCCGACGCGCCGTGGTTCTTGCTGTTTGTGCTGGGCCGCTACACGGCGGGGCAGGTGTCGTGCCCACTCGATTTGTTGCCCTTCCTGGCCAGCCAAACCGGCCAACCCGAGCCCTGGGCCATGTGCGCGTTTGGCGCGGCCGAGCATGCTTGCGCCACCGCCGCTGCCGCCCTGGGCGGCCATGTGCGGGTGGGCTTTGAGAACAACACGCTGCTCAAAGACGGCAGCCCCGCGCCTGGCAATGCCGCGCTGGTGGCGCAGGCCGCTGGCGCCGCACGCCAACTGGGCCGGCCACTGGCTAACGCACACGATGTGCGGCAGCGTTTCGGGGCCTGATCGCGCCGCTGCGGCGCCCTGCTTGCGCTGCCAACACCACAAATCATTCGAGACAAGCCCATGCGCCGATTGCCCTTTTTGACCCTGCTGGCCAGCGCCGGCCTGCTGCTGGCCCAGCCCGCAGCGCAGGCGCAAGCCGCCTACCCCAACCACCCGATCCGCTTCATCGTGCCCTATCCACCCGGCGGCCCCACTGACTTGATGGCCCGCCTGCTGCAGCCTGAATTGCAATCCCGCCTGGGCCAGACCGTGGTGGTGGAAAACAAAACTGGCGCCGGTGGCAACCTGGGCAGTGCCGAGGTGGCCAAACAAGCCCCTGCCGACGGCCACACCCTGCTGCTGGCCGCCAGTGGGCCGATGGCGGTCAACGGCACGCTGTACAAAAGCATGCCCTTCAACGCACTGACCGATCTGGCGCCGGTGATCCAGATTTCGGCCTTTCCGCTGCTGTTGGAGGTGCATCCGTCCACCGGCATCAAATCCGTCAAAGCGTTCATTGCCCAGGCCAAGGCCAGGCCGGGTGAGTTCACCTACGCCTCGGCCGGCAACGGCACACCGCAGCACCTGGCCGGTGAGATGTTTGGCAAGGCGGCGGGTGTCAAGCTGTCGCATGTGCCTTACCGGGGCGCCGGGCCGGCGCTCAATGATCTGGTGGGTGGTCAGGTCAAGGTGATGTTTGACGTGCTGGGCAGCTCACTGCAGTTTGTCAAGGCCGACAAGCTGACCGCGCTGGCCGTCACATCGGCCCGGCGCAGCCCGGCGCTGCCCGGTGTGCCCACCTTGGCCGAGGCCGGCCTGCCCGGCATGGAGGTGACGGGCTGGCACGGCATTGCGGTGCGCGCCGGCACACCCTTGCCAATCATCAGCCAGCTCAACAGCACCTTGAATGCGATCTTCAAAGACCCGGCTTTCCGCAAAAAGTGGGAGGACTTGGGCACCCCGGTGGTGGCCGGCACAGCTGAGCAGTTTGGCCAGTTGATCCGGACCGAATCGGTGCGGCTGGGCCGCGTGGTGCGGGAGTCGGGCGCCACGGCGGATTGAGGCCGTGGTGGTTTCCGGCCCAAGCACCGGCCCGACCACCGGCCCGACCACCGGCCCAAGCACCGGCCCAACCGGCCACGCTGCGGCGGCGGGCCGCAATGCCGGCCTGGACACCCTGCGTGCGGCCACCACGCTGCTGGTGGTGCTGCACCACACGGCCATCACCTACGGCGCCCAGGGCGGCTGGTTTTACCGGGAGGTGGCGCCCGATGCTGGCCTGTCGTCGCTGCTGCTGACGGCGTTTTGCACCGTCAACCAGGCCTGGTTCATGGGCCTGTTTTTTCTGCTGGCGGGCTACTACACCACACCAACGCTGGCACGCAAAGGTGGGCTGGGTTTTCTGCGCGGCCGGCTGCTGCGGCTAGGCCTGCCGTGGTTGGTTTTTGTGCTGCTGATCGGCCCGCTGACGGTGGTATTGCCGCCCTGGTGGCAAGGCAAACCAATGTGGCCAGTGCTGCTGGCGCTGGCCCAGCGCGGCGCCCTCATCCCCGGGCCGCTGTGGTTTGTGCAGGTGCTGCTGGTGTTTTGTGGGCTGGCAGTGCTGGCCTGGCCGCTGTGGCGGCGGTTTGCGCTGGCGCCGGTTGATGCGGCGGCAGCGGCGTTTCCGTCCAGCCGCAGCCTGGCCTGGGCCGCGCTGGGCACCGGGCTGCTGGCCTTTGTCCTGCGGTTGCAGTGGCCGGTGGGCAGCAGCGTCTGGGGGGTGCAACCGGGCTATCTGGCGTCCTATGCCGTGTTGTACGCGGCCGGCTGCGTGGCCGCCGGGCCCCGCTGGCTGCAGCAACTGCCTGCGGCCCGGGTGCAGCACTGGCGCCGCGTGGCGCGTTGGGCCCTGCCGGTGTTGCCGCTGGTGGTGCTGGGCGGTGCCGGGCTGCCGCTGCTGCGCGGCCGGCCCGAAGGCGGCGTCAACCTGCCGGCCCTGGTGTATGCGCTGTGGGAGCCGCTGGTGGCATGGGGCGTGCTGCTGCGTCTGCTGCAGGGTTTTCAGCGCCGCTTTGCTGCGCCGGGGCCGGTGTGGCGGCGCTTGTCGCGTCACGCCTTCTTGATCTTTGTGATCCACCCGCCGGTGCTGGTGTTGCTGGCCTTGTTGTGCTCGGCGCTGCCACTGCCGCCCTTGCTGAAGTTTGTGCTCACCGGGGCCATGGCTTGTGTGTTGTGTGACTTGCTGGCCGGGCTGCTGCTGCGGCTGCCGGGTGTGGCCCGGGTCTTTTGAGCGGTGCTGCACAGGCCGGCCATTGGACTGCTGCACCTAGGAAAAACCCCTGGATTGGGTTTCGCGCTCTAGGCCGGCCACCGCACACTGCGGCCCATGCAACACCCCTGCGGCAAATCTTGCGGTGGCGTGGTGGTTGCCCCCTGCACGGTCTGGCCAGCGCTGGCGCGGCCTGACGATCCAGCAGAACGTCCTTGTTCAATCACCACTGAAAGCCAATCCCATGACCACCACCTTGCGCGCCGTCACCCAGCAGACCGTTGCCAACTGTGCCCAGGCCGCCGAGCGTGCGCTGGGGGCCTACCAGGCCGGCGGCCACCGGCTGATCCGCAGTCTGCAAAGCGGTGTGGACATGGCCGCCCGCCAGGGTGCTGACCGGCTGGCGCCACGCCTGGCCGCAGCCGTGCGCCGTGCCAGTGGCCGGGTGGGCAGCCTGGCCGCCAAAGGCCTGGACGCGCTGAGCCAGGGCACCGGCCGCGCCATTGCCGCCAGCCACAGCGGTGTGACCAGCCAGGTCAACCGCATTGCCGACCTGGCCGCCCGCGCTGAAGGCGCAGACAACCGGCTGCTGTCCGGTGGTGCGCGGTCGGCTGCCCGCATTGGCCTGCCGGGGGCACAAGCCGCGCTGGCGCTGTCGCAAGTGGTGGTGGCCGGTGTGGCCAAGTTGCCCGGTGCCAGCCGGGCCGCTGCCGGCCGGGTGCGCAAGGCCGCCGGCGCAACGCCGGCACGCCGCCGCGCCAAGCCGGTGGTTGACGTGGCCAGCGTGATCAGCAAGCCGGTCAAGGCACTGGCCCGGCGCACCGACAAGCGGGTGAAAAAAGCCGCCGCCCCGGCGCTGGCCGCGGTGCAGGCTGATCTGGCTGGCGCCAGCGCAGCGCTGGTTGCCACGCCTGCTGCCAAGCCCCGCCGCAAGGTGGCGGCCAAGCCGGCCAAGGCCTCGGCCAGTGTGCTGGTGGCGGCCAACAAGCCGGCCAAGGCGCTGCGCACCCGCCGCGCCGCCAAGGTGGTGGTGGCCGCTGCTGACACCAGCACCAGCTCCAGCACCAGCACCAGCACCAGCCGCAGCCGCAGCCGCAGACGCAGCCGCAGCACCAGCCCCGGCGCGGCCTGATCGGGCACACGCCCATGCGCCAGCTCACTGCGCGGGAGGCTGGCCTGCTGGGCGCCGACACCAGCCGCGCCAACGCCAACATCAGCCTGCTGCACATCTTTGACCAGGCCACGGCGGCTGGCGGGGTGGTGCGCTTCAAGAGCATCCTGGCCCACGTCGAGCGCCGGCTGCAGCGCTTGCCGTTGCTGCGCCAGCGCCTGCAGCAAGTGCCGCTGGGGCTGGGCCTGCCTTACTGGGTGGACGACGCGCACTTTGATCTGGAATACCACGTCCGCCACATCGCGCTGCCCAAGCCGGGTGACTGGCGCCAGTGCTGCATCCAGGTGGCGCGCATCCATGCCCGCGCGCTCGACCTTGGCCGCCCGCCCTGGGAGGCCTACGTCATCGAGGGCCTGGACAGTTTTCTCGATCTGGCGCCTGGCAGTTTTGCGTTGCTGTTCAAAACCCACCAGGCCGCGGTGGACCTGCAGCAGCTCAGCCAACTCAGCGCGCTGCTGCTGGACGACGACGCCAAGCCACCACCCGATGGCCCAGCCGCGCCGTGGTTTGCCGACAGCGCAGCTGGCAGCCTGGGCTTGCTGGCCCGTGGCCTGACGCAGACGCTGGCCCACCCGGCGGCGGCACCGCTGTGGCTGGCGCGGCCCCTGGCGGCAGCCGTGCGCCGCGCCGCGCCGGCGGTCAGCGCGCTGGCCAGTGACTGGCTGCTGCGGCCGGCAGCGCAACGGGTGACACGCTTCAATTCGGTGCTGTCGCCGCACCGGGTGTTTGAGACCCGGCGCTTTACCGAGGCTGAATTTGCCGCCGTCTGCACGCTGGTGCCCGGGGCCACGGTGGACGAGGCCGTGGCTGCCGTCTGTGGTGGTGCGCTGCGGCGCTATCTTGACCGCCAGGGTGAGCTGCCCGAGGACCAAAGCCTGGTGGCCGTCCAGCCGGTGTTTGGTGCGCCGGGCAGCCAGGCGGATGCCGGCGTGCCGGCCTGGCGCCGGGTGCTGCTGGGCAGCCACATTGCCGACCCCCTGCAGCGCCTGCAAGCCGTGCACACGCAGGCCGGCCAGCCGCTGGCGCCGGCCCTTGCACTGCCTTGGCGGCGCCGCCTGGCCAACCAGGCCAGCGTGCTGCTGGGGCCACCCGCAGCGGCCGGCCACTGCAGCCTGACGCTGCTGCCGGCACCCAGCGCGCCGCTGTATCTGTGTGGTGCACGCATGGGCTACTTCTCGGCCCTGCTACCAGTCATGGATGGCCTGGGCCTGGCCTTTGCCGTGACGCGCTACGACGGCCGGGTGATCATCTCGCCCACCGCCTGCCGCGAGTTGCTGCCCGACCCGGACGCCCTGGCGCTGTGCCTGCGCGACAGCTTTCAGGACTATCTGGCACTGGCCCAGCATGCCGCCACAGCTGCCGCCGGCATGGCGGCCACGCCCGCCACCAGAGCGCGCAAGCGCAGCCCGCTGTCACGCAGCCCAAGCCCAAACCCAAGCCCAAGCAACCCAAACCCACGCAGCCCAAGCTCACGCCGCACAAGCACAAGCACACGCGGCCCCGGCCCCCGCAGCCCCGGCAGCCAGACGTTGGGATGAGGTGGCCGCCGTGCCGCCGCTGTCACAGCGGCACGGCGGCGTGTGTCAAGGCGCGGTAGACGGTGCCCGGCCAGCCCAGCGGCTGGAACGGTTTCCAGCCCTGCTCAGGCTGGGCCAGCCGGTCGGCCAGGATGGCCATCACCATCGGGTTGAAGCCCAGGCCGGCGTGGCTGCCGCTGACGCGGATGTTTTCGCAACCGGGTGTGCCGTCCACCGCAGCGTCTGCCGCGCTGTGCACCGTGGCCTCTTGCGGCGGCACCACACCGTCGCTGATGGAGTACAGGCAGCTCATCGGCACTGGCGGCAGCACATGCTCACGCAGCTTCTTGGCGCGTGGCTGCATCACATGCACGTCCGGCCCCATCGGGTGGGCAATCAGCCGGTACATCGCCTGCACCAGCTTCGGGCTCTGGCTGCCGGCGGCGTCCACGGTCACCGGGCTGCCCAGTGTGATGAGCTGGCGCACACAGCCCAGCGCCTGGTGTGCGCCGTAGAGCGCAAACACACCGCCCAAGCTCCAGCCGATCAGGCTGACCTTGCGGCCCGTCTGGTGGTGCAGGTGGCGGATTTTTTGCACCAGCGCGTCGGCATGGCGGCGCTGGAAGCCGATGTTGCGGCCCAGGCCCCAGGTCTGCACGTTGTAGCCCCGGCCGGCCAAAAACCATTTGAGTGCCACCAGCGTGGCGTCGTCGGCCATGAAGCCGGGCAGCAGCAGCACCGGGTGGCCGTCGCCCTTGGGCGCCAGCTTGAGCAGCGGCCAGGCCAGCGGCAGCAGCAACACCTCGGCCAAGGCGCGCAACTCCAGCATCGAATGCAAACGCTGCGGTGCGCCTTGGTGGGGGTGTCGGGTGGCCATGCGGGACGGGGTTGGTAGCGCTGCCGTGATTGTCGGCGCACGGTGCGGCGCGGTTCAGGGTGCGCGGCCTACTCCCGGCACGGGCAAACCCACCCACATGACCGCCCCGCACAATGCCCGGATGACACGCCCGTCCACCAAGCCCCGCCAGCGCAGCCCTGATCTGGCACTGGCCGAGGCCTGGTTTGCCGGCCGGGGCTGGGCAGCGTTCCAGTTCCAGCGCCAGGTCTGGGCGGCAATGGCTGAGGGCCGCAGCGGCCTGCTGCATGCCACCACCGGCGCCGGCAAAACCTATGCCGTGGCGCTGGGCGCACTGGGCCGGGCAGCCCAGCTGGGCGTGGCGCTGCGGGCCACGGCCGCGGTGCCGCCGGATGCCACCGCCACGCCGCCGAATGGCGCTGCCGTACCGTTGGATGCCGCTGCCGCACCGCCGAATGCCGCTGCCGCAGCGCCTGCCGGCGCCACCACCGCTGCTGTGGCCGGCAACACCGGCACCACCACCAAACCGCGCCAGCGCAGCGCGACCACCACCGCGCCAGCGCTGGGTGTGCTGTGGCTCACCCCCATGCGCGCACTGGCGGCCGACACCCAAACCGCGCTGGCCGCAGCGCTGGCTGACCTGGCACCGGCCTGGACTCTGGGCCTGCGCACCGGCGACACCCC
This sequence comes from Betaproteobacteria bacterium, assembly GCA_031428185.1. Taxonomy (GTDB): domain Bacteria; phylum Pseudomonadota; class Gammaproteobacteria; order Burkholderiales; family Burkholderiaceae_C; genus Pseudaquabacterium. The sequence continues at coordinate 8,664 of JANPOW010000267.1, forward strand.
CGCCGCCGAGCGTGCCCGCCAAGACCGCCGCCTGCCCACCGTGCTGGTCACCACGCCCGAATCAGCCACCCTGCTGCTGACCCGGGCCGACGCTGCAGCGCTGCTGGCCAGCGTGCACACCGTGGTGGTGGACGAGTGGCACGAGCTGGTGGGCAACAAGCGCGGTGTGCAGGTGCAACTGCTGCTGGCCCGGCTGGCGGCCTGGGGCCGCGCGGCCGGCCGGCCGGGGTTGCTGGTGTGGGGCTTGTCGGCCACGCTGGGCAATCTGGACGGCGCGCTGGCCATGCTGCTGGGGCCGCAGCCGCCGGGTGATGCGGCACCGCTGCTGGTGCGGGGCCAGATCGACAAGACGCTGCAGATCGACACCCTGCTGCCGGCCAACCCGGGGCGCTTCGCGTGGGCCGGCACCTGGGTGCGCAGATGCAGCAGCCGGTGGTTGACGAGATCAGCCGCAGCGCGGCTGAAGGCGGTGTCACGCTGGTCTTCACCAATGTGCGCAGCCAGGCTGAAGCCTGGTACCAGCTGCTGCTGGCGGCAAGGCCGGATTGGGCCGGCCGCATTGCGCTGCACCACGGCTCACTGGACAAATCGGTGCGCGCCTGGGTCGAGGCCGGCCTCAAAGCCGGCAGCCTGCTGGCGGTGGTGGCCACCTCGTCGCTGGACTTGGGGGTGGATTTTTTGCCGGTCTCGCGGGTGCTGCAAATCGGCTCGGCCAAGGGTGTGGCGCGGCTGCTGCAGCGCGCCGGCCGCTCCGGCCACCAGCCGGGCCGGGCCAGCCGCATCACGCTGGTGCCCACCAATACGCTGGAGCTGATTGAGGCGCTGGCCGCGCGCCGCGCCGTGGCCGCCGGCCGGGTGGAGCCGCGCCACGCGCCCGATGCACCGCTGGACGTGCTGGTGCAGCACCTGGTCAGCGTGGCGCTGGGTGGTGGTTTTGTGGCGGATGCGCTGTTCGATGAGCTGCGCCTTGCCTGGAGCTATCAAGGCTTGAGCCGTGAGGCCTTTCAATGGGCGCTCGACTTTGTGGTGCGTGGTGGCGCGTCGCTTGGCGCCTACCCCGATTTCCACCGCGTCGTGCTGACGGACGGCCGCTACACCGTGCCCGACCGCGCCATCGCAATGCGCCACCGGCTGCAGGTGGGCACCATCGTGGGGGAATCGGCGATGCTGGTGAAGTGGTGGTCCAAGGCCGCCAGCGGTGGCGCGTCGCTGGGCCAGGTGGAGGAGCGTTTTATCGCCCGCCTCAAACCCGGCGACTGCTTTGTGTTTGGCGGCCGCCTGCTGGAATACGTGCGCAGCCAGGACATGGCGGCGTTTGTGCGCAAAGCCACGGGCAAGCGTGGTGTGGTGCCCAGTTGGGCCGGCGGCAAGATGGCGCTGTCCAGCGAGTTGGCCGATGCCACGCTGGCGGTGCTGGTGGACGCCGGCCAGCGCGACATCGCCAGCACACCCGCGCCCACGCTGGAGCCCGAACTGCGCGCCGCCTGGCCCATGCTGCAAGCCCAGGCGCGTTTGTCGCAGTTGCCGGCGGCCGGTGCGCTGCTGGTGGAGCAGTGGCACTCGCGTGAGGGCCACCACCTGTTCGTCTACCCGTTTGCCGGCCGCCAGGTGCACCTGGGGCTGGCCAGCTTGCTGGCCTGGCGGCTCAGCGCGCAGCGGCCCAACACGTTTTCCATCAGCGTCAACGACTACGGGTTTGAGCTGCTGGCGGCCGAGGACCTGGACCTCAGCAGCGTGTTTGACCAGACCGCGCTGGCCAGTGGCCCCGGCCTGCTGGCCGATGTGCTGGCCAGCCTGAACAGCAGTGAGCTGGCGCGCCGCCGCTTCCGCGAGATTGCCCGGGTGGCCGGGCTGGTGTTCACCGGCTACCCCGGGGCGCCCAAAAGCACGCGCCAGTTGCAGGCCTCCAGCGGGCTGTTTTATGACGTCTTCCGCCAGTACGACCCGGCCAACCGCCTGCTGGGCCAGGCCGACGCGGAGGTGCTGGCGCAAGAGCTGGATGTGCGCCAACTGCAAGCCAGCCTGCACACGCTGCAGCGCCAGCGCGTGGCCGCGGTGACGCTGGCCGCACCCAGCCCGTTTGCGCTGGCGCTGATGGTGGAGCGCTTCCGCGAGCAACTCAGCACCGAGAAGCTGGCCGACCGGCTGGCCCGCATCGTGGCCGATGCACAGCGGGTGCTGGACAGGCCGCCGGCCGCAGTGCCTGGCGCTGCGGCGGCGGCTACCGCTGCCCAGCCACCACACCGCGCCAAGCGCCAGAATCCAGCCCGCAGGCCACCGCACCCGACGGCTTGAGCGCCCGCCACCCACCACCTTGCAGCCACCACCCACACACCACATGACTGATCTGCTGCAGACCCTGGGCATTGAAGGCTGGAAGGCCTTGCTGGGCCAGTTGCTGGTGCCGCCGCTACCACTGCTGCTGCTGCTGCTGGTGGGGGCTTGGCAGCTGGCACGCCGGCGTGGGCCTGGTGGCCGGGCGCCGGGTCTTGCGGCGCTGCTGGCCGGTGTGCTGGGGTTGTGGCTGCTCAGCACGCCGGTGGTGGGCAGGGCACTGATTGCCAGCCTGACCAAGCCACCCGCGCCGCTGAGCGCGGCGCAGATCGGCGCCCTGGTGGCCGCACCTCGCAGCGCCATCCTGGTGTTGGGCGCCGGGCGCAAGCTGTTGTCACCCGACTACGGCGTGGCCGACCTCAAACCGCTGACCCTGGAGCGCCTGCGCTACGGCCTGTGGCTGGCACGCCAGACCCGGCTGCCAGCGGGCTACAGCGGGGGGCTGGGCTGGGGCGGCCTGAGCGGCGCCACCGAGGCGGAGATTGCCGGCCGGGTGGCCGAGCGCGACTTTGGTCAGCATCTGCGCTGGCTGGAAGACCGCTCCCGCGACACCCACCAGAACGCGGTGTACAGCGTGCAACTGCTGCACGCCGCCGGCATCACGCAAATCGTGCTGGTGACCCATGATTTCCACCAGCAACGTGCGCTGGCGGAGTTCCGGCGTGCTATCGCCCAAGCCGGCGTGGGGATGCAGGTGCTGCCAGCGGCGATGGGCCAAGCGGTGCCCGGCCCCATCCAGCCGGGCAACTGGCTGCCCAGCGCCGAAGGCCTGGTACTGAGCCGGCTGGCGCTGCACGAGTGGGTGGGCTGGCTGGCCATGTGAGCAGGTGTCCCGGCCCGTCACACATCGGCCCATTGCCGCAGCAGGTTGTGGTAGGTGCCGGTCAGGCCGATCACGGCCGGGTCTTGCTCACCCACGCTGCGGCGCAACTGCATCAGGTGGCGGTCCATGTCAAACAGCAGGCGGCGCTGCGCATCACTGCGCATCACTGCGCATCACTGCGCATCGCTGCGCTCGACCCAGAAAAAACTGGCCAGGCGCGCAGCATGCCGGTTCAGCCCCGTCAGCACCAACTGCTGCAGGGCTTTGGCCTCAGCACAGTCTTGCGGCAGCTGGCTGTTGTGCTTGGCCTGCGCTGACTGCACCCCCGCCGTGCCCCGGCCATCGGCCCACGGCGCGTGCTGCAGCAGGGCCTGGGCCTGGTGCAGCCCGTCCGGTGTCAGGACTTGGCGGATGTGCAGCAGCATGGCGGGCGCGTTGGTAGGCAGGCTGGCAGGGGCAGGCCGTTTAGAACCGGCTGGTCACCGTCATCAACAGTTTGCGCGGCGCGCCGGGCACGTAGTGGCCGGTGTACAGCGCGTCGGCATACAGCTTGTTGGTCAGGTTCAACAGGTTGAACTTGACGGCCACGGTCTCGCTGACCGTGTATTCGGCCAGCAGGTCGGCCGTCACAACGCTGGGTGCCACCAGGCCGGCCGGGTTGCGGTTGGGGCCGGCGATGTCGAACTCGATGCCGGTGGTGTGGCGCTTGCCTGACAGCAGCGCGGCGCTGGCGGCGCTGTCGGGGTCACGGTTGCGCTCGTTGTTTTTGATGCTGTTGAAGAGTGCCGCCCGGGTGCTCAAGCGGCCGGCCAGCGCGTCCACCATGGCGCCCACTTCAAAGTTCTCGCTGCCTTCGGGTGCCGTGTTCCTGGTCTGGTCGTCGCACTGGTCGGTGTCACCCGAGGTGTTGAACGAGGTGCCGTAAGACGTGTGGAACGGGCTGTTGTCGTTGGGCGGGTATAGCACCCCGAAGCGCTTGCTCCACAGGCCGTCCGAGCGGCCGCGCTGCGCCGTCTGCGCACCCAGCACCGGGGTGGCGCTGGTGATGGCGCTGGCAAAGTTGCGGTAGTCACCTATCGGGTGTGGCGACGGTGGCCAAGCACCGCGTTTTGTTCAGCGTCACACCGGCGGGGGTGGCCAATGCAAAGCCGTGAAACGTCTCTTGCGCCAGGTCCACCCCGGCCAGCACCTGGTGCAGCAGGCCCCAACCCTTGACGCTGTTGCTGTCGTCGCTTTGCGCTGGCGCGTTGGTCGCGGTGATAAGCGCCTTGGCGGATGGCCGACTTCCGCTCACGCTGCTTTCAGGGTGTCGATGCGGCGGTCGGTCATCAGATTTTCGGTCACCACCGTCACCGATTGCGGGATGTCGCGCAGCGCTTGTCGCTTGGCTTGCACACCGGTCAGTGCCGGCTTCGCCCGCTTGATCCGGCGATCAAGCCCGGCGTTTGGCGCCACCATGGGCAGGCCTTGGCGCCAGCCTTGCCGGCCCGCCCTGGTGCGCCCGCCGCCCCGCCACTCATCCGCCATGCAGATCCTCATCCCGCTCAAAGTTGGCCAACGCCTGGGCGCCGCCATGGGCCTGGTGCTGCTGTTGACCTCGCTCATCAGTGCGCTGTCCCTGACCCTCAGCCAGCGCCTCGACGCCGACCTGCTGCAAGTTGATATACGCAGCCTGCCAACCGTCCGGTTGGTGCATGAGTTGGCCTTGCTGGTGGAGGGCCAGCGTGGCATGGCTGCGCTGCACCTGCTGCCGCAGCCCGGCAGCGACCGCCAGGCGCTGGAAACCCGGCTTGCGGCCACCCGCCAGACCATCCTGCGCCACATCGCCGGCTATGCACCGCGCGTGGCCGGCGCCGCTGACCGCCAACATTTCGAGACGGTCCAGGCCAGCCTGGCGCTGTTCTGGGCCACGCAAGACCGGCTGCTAACAGCGTCCCGCCTGGCCGCCACTGAACCCGCCGCCACCAGCGTCTCACCCGCCCTGGCGCATGCCCGCAGCCTGTTGACGGGTGAATCGCAACACGCTTTTTTGCAGCTCGGCGCGGATCTGGACGCCTGGTGGGCCTTTCATGCCCAGGCTGCCCACCAACTGGCGCAACAGGCCCACGCGGCAGTGCAGCAGGCGGTGGTGATGCTGACCGGCCTGTGTGCGGTGGCCTTGCTGTTGGGGGCGGTGGCCTGGCGGTTGGTGCACCAGCTCAGCCGCGCCGGCCCACCGGCACCCGCAAACCCCGCAGCCAACGGTGCTGCACCCGGGCATGCAGCAGCCGCGCAGTGCCCTGGCCTTGCCGCTGCTGACGGGCCGGCCCATGCCGCTGCCACGGCGATCCAGGCGGCTCGCACGGGCACTGCAGCGCTGGCCGCCGCACCCGGCGCGGCGGCCGCCCAGGCCAGTGCTGAACCGGCCAGCCAGCCAAGCAACCAACCAAGCGGCCAACCCCCACGCTGACAGGCCGAGCCTTACAGTGCGGCGGCCCGGCCAGCCTCTGCCGCCGCCTCGCACCCACCCATGCCCATCCCGCCCGCGCTGCCGCAAGACACCGACAGCCTGCTCAAGCTGGCCGCGCAATCGATGTTTGACCTGTATGCCCAGACCGTGCAGGGCATGCTGGTGGTGGACCGGTCGCACCGCGTGGTGTGGATCAGCGAGGGCTACAAACGCTTCTTGCCGGCGCTTGGCTTTGCCGGCGCGCATGAGTTTGTCGGCCGTCGGGTGGAGGAGGTGGTGCCCAACACCCTGCTGGCCGAGGTGATCGACAGCGGCCAGCCCATCCTGGTGGATTTGCTCACCAACCAGGCCGGCACCTTTGTGGTCAGCCGGGTGCCGCTGCGCGACGCGCAAGGCCGCGTCATCGGCGCGCTGGGCATGGTGTTGATGGACCACCCCGAGCGTGCCGACAGCACCATGCAGCCGCTGATCACCAAGTTTGGCCACTTGCAGCAGGCGCTGGCCGATGCGCAGCGCCTGCTGGCTGCCGAGCAGACGCGCAACCGCCGGCCCAAATACACCATCACCACCTACATCGGCACCAGCCCGGCGGCGCTGGAGGTCAAGCGCCAGGCGCGGCGGGTGGCGGGCACCGAATCCACCGTGTTGTTGCTGGGCGAAACCGGCACCGGCAAAGAGCTGCTGGCCCAGGGCATCCACGCCGCATCCAAACGCGCAGCGCGGCACTTTGTGGGTGTCAACATCGCCGCCGTGCCTGACACCCTGCTGGAGGCCGAGTTCTTCGGCGTGGCCGGTGGCGCCTACACCGGCGCTGACCGCAAGGGCCGCGACGGCAAGTTCAAGCTGGCCGATGGTGGCACGCTGTTTCTGGACGAGATCGGCGACATGCCGCTGGCCCTGCAAGCCAAACTGCTGCGCGCGCTGCAAGAGCAGGAGGTGGAGCCGCTGGGCAGCAACCAGGTGCAAAAAGTGGATGTGCGGGTGATTGCCGCCACCAGCCGCGACTTGGGCGCGATGGTGGCCGACGGCCGGTTCCGCGCCGACCTGTACTACCGGCTCAACGTGCTGCCGATCCGCCTGCCCGCGCTGCGTGAGCGCCTGCCCGACATCGAGGCCCTGGCCGAAGCCTTGCTGGACGACATCGCCAGGCGCAGCGGCCTGGCCCACAAAAGCCTGTCGGTGGGCGCGCTGGACCGGCTGGCCGCCCACCCCTGGCCCGGCAACATCCGCGAGCTGCGCAACGTGCTGGAGCAGGCCGCGCTGATGACCGACGACCTGCGCCTGACCGCCGTCCATCTGGACGTGGCGATGGGCCAGGCGTCGGCAGCCCCTGGTGGGTTGACTGCTGTATTGGCCGACCTGCCGGCTAATCTGCCGGCTGATCTGCCGGCCCGGGCACCGCATGGCCCGCCACCCGCCAGCGCTGACCCGCTGCCCGACCCGCCGCCCGCCCCATCCCCGGCACCGCCGCGCCCGCTGCCCGAGCAAGTGGCCGCGTTGGAGCGCCGCGCGATGGCCGACGCGCTACGCTGCACCGGCGGCAACCGCATGGCTGCGGCCCGCTTGCTGCACATCTCCCGCGCCGCGTTTTATGCCAAGCTGGCGCGCTACCCCGAGCTGACCGCGCTGCCCACACTGCCCACGCCCTGAACACCCAGCCGCCACTGCCTGAATTGCAGGCGGCGCGCCAAATCGCCTGAATTTCAGGCAATCCACCGACCGCCAGCCGCCTGAAATTCAGGCGCTGGCGGCGGATGGCATCGCCGGCAGCGGCATCATCCAGTGTCAACGCGCCAATACCCCAGGGTTTGCACCGATGAGGTGCGCCGTGGCATGCCGGTTGCAATGCACATCCCATCCGCCCACTGCCATGCCGCCGGCCACCCGCCAGCAGGAGACCTTCTTGATCCATCGCCGCCACCTCACATCCATCACGCTGGCCGTCGCCGCCCTGGCCACCAGCCTGCTTGCCGCGCCCAGCGTATTGGCCCAAAACAAAGGCGAGGTGCGCATTGCGCTGATCGCCAGCAAAAGCGGCCCGCTGGAGGCCTACGCCAAGCAGACCATCACCGGTTTCAACATGGGCCTGGACTACGCCACCGGCGGCACTTTTGCTGTGGCCGGCAAAAAGCTGGTGGTGATCGAGAAAGACGACCAGGGCAAGCCCGACGTGGGCAAGAGCGCGCTGGCTGCGGCCTATGCCGACGACAAGGCCGACATCGCGGTCGGCCCCACCGCATCGCCGGTGGCGCTGGCCATGCTGCCGGTGGCCGAGGAGTACAAAAAAGTGCTGCTGGTCGAGCCGGCCGTGGCCGACAGCATCACCGGCGACAAGTGGAACAAATACATCTTCCGCACCGGCCGCAACTCCAGCCAGGACGCGATTGCCAACGCGGTAGCACTCGACAAGGCCGGCACCACCATCGTCACGCTGGCGCAGGACAACGCCTTTGGCAAAGACGGCGTCAAGGCCTTCAAGGAGGCGCTGAAAAAAACCAAGCTGGCGCATGAGGAATACCTGCCCGCAGCCACCACTGATTTCACCGCCGCCGCCCAGCGCATCATCGACAAGCTGAAAGACCAGCCCGGCCGCAAGATCGTCTGGATCATCTGGGCCGGTGGCAACCCGTTCAAGATTGCCGACCTCGACTTCAAGCGCCACAACATCGAGATCGCCAGCGGCGGCAACATCCTGCCGGCGATGACCGCCTACAAACAATTCCCCGGCATGGAGGGTGGGCTGTACTACTACTTTGGCATCCCCAAGAACCCGGTCAATGAGTGGCTGGTGGCCAACCACTACAAGCAGTTCAAGACCCCGCCGGATTTCTTCACCGCCGGTGGCATGAGCGCGGCGATTGCGGTGGTGGAGGCGCTTAAAAAAACCGGCGGTGATGCGTCGGCCAACAAGCTGATCGCGGCGATGGAGGGCATGAGCTTCCAGACGCCCAAAGGCAAGATGGTGTTTCGCAAAGAGGACCACCAGGCGCTGCAGGACATGTACCACTTCAAGATCAAGGTGGACCCGGCGTTTGCGTGGGGCGTGCCCGAGCTGGTGCGCGAGATCAAGGCGGAAGAGATGCAGATCCCCATCCGCAACCAGCGCTGAGCGCACCGCGTGCTGGAAACCCAAGACTTGACCATCCGCTTTGGCGGCCACGTGGCGGTAGACCACGTCTCGTGCGCCTTTGCGCCCGGCACGCTCACGGCCATCGTCGGCCCCAACGGCGCGGGCAAGACTACCTACTTCAACCTGATCTCGGGCCAGTTGCCGGCCAGCGCCGGACGGGTGCTGCTGGACGGGCAAGACATCACCCACCTGCCCGCACCGTTGCGCACCCGGCGTGGCCTGGGCCGGGCGTTCCAGCTGACCCAGTTGTTTGCAGGCCTGAGCGTGCGCGAGAACGTGCGCCTGGCCATCCAGGCGCGGCAGGCCGGGCGTGGCCAGGGTGGTGGTTTTGGCGGGGTGGACTTGTTGCGGGTCTGGCTGGACCACACAGCCTGGCTGGATGAAGCGCAAGCCATCCTGGCCCAGGTGCGGCTGGGCGCCCAGGCCGACGCACTGGCCAGTGCGCTGCCGCACGGCGACCAGCGCAAGCTGGAGGTGGCCATGCTGATCGCGCTGGACCCGAAAGTGTTCATGTTCGACGAGCCCACCGCCGGCATGAGCGTGGACGAAGTGCCGGTGATCCTGGACCTGATCCGCAGCCTCAAGGCCCGGCCCGACTGCACCATCCTGCTGGTGGAGCACAAGATGGACGTGGTGCGTGCGCTGGCCGACCGCATCATCGTGCTGCACATGGGCCAACTGGTGGCCGACGGTGAACCGGCGGCGGTGATTGCGTCACCGGTGGTGCAGCAGGCTTACTTGGGCATCGTCCCGGAAGAGGCCACATGAGCCCGATCGCCACCACCCCAGCGCTTGAGTTACGCGGCGTGCAAACCCACATCGGCGCGTATCACATCCTGCACGGCGTGGATTTCAGCGTGCCGCAAGGCCAGGTCACCATGCTGCTGGGCCGCAACGGCGCCGGCAAGACCACCACGCTGCGCACGGTGATGGGCTTGTGGGCGGCCAGCGCCGGTGAGCTGCTGTTTCAGGGCCGGCCCATCATGGGCCTGCTCACCCCCGACATCGCGCAACTGGGCATTGCCTACGTGCCCGAGAGCATGGGCATCTTCAGTGACCTGACGGTCAAGGACAACATCGTGCTGGCCGCGCGCAAGGCCCGCCACGCGGGTGAGCTGGACACGCTGCGGCTGGAGTGGATTTTCAGCCTGTTCCCGGCGCTCAAGAAATTCTGGCTCCACCCCGCCGGCAAGTTGAGCGGTGGGCAAAAGCAGATGCTGGCCATGGCCCGCGCCATCTGTGAGCCACGCGCGTTGATCCTGATCGACGAGCCATGCAAAGGCCTGGCGCCGTCCATCATCAACAACCTGATCGAGGCGTTTCATGAACTCAAGCGCCAGCAGACCACCTTGCTGCTGGTGGAGCAGAACTTCAGCATGGCCAAAGCGCTGGGTGACCAGGTGGCGGTGATGGACAACGGCCGGGTGGTACACCGTGGCGCGATGGCTGATCTGGCGGCGGATGAGGCTTTGCAGCAGCGCTTGTTGGGTTTGTCGCTGGCGGCGCATCAATGACGACCGAGGCAGGGCGGGTCGAGCGCCGGGCCGCTGCCAAGCCGGCCCGCGCCCCGTCGGGGGACCGCTCGCGGTATTCGGCGAGCGAGGGGTTCCAGGCCCCCAAAGCCCAATTCGACTGGCGCCCGCTGGCGCTGCTGGCAGCGCTGATGCTGCTGGCCCTGCCCACCATCGGCAGCCCCAGCACCTGGCTCACGCTCACCGTGGCCGGCTTGGCGATGGGGCTGATCATCTTTGTCATCGCCTCGGGCCTGACGCTGGTGTTTGGCCTGATGGACGTGCTGAACTTTGGCCACGGTGTGTTCATCGCGCTGGGCGCGTTTGTGGCCACCACGGTGCTGGGTGGCTTGTCCGGTTGGGCCGGTGAATCAGCGCCACTGCAGTTGCTCAGCGTGCTGGCCGCGATGGTGGCGGCCATGGTGGTGGCCGGCGCGGTGGGCTGGGGCTTTGAGCGTGTCATCGTGCGGCCGGTCTACGGCCTGCACCTGAAGCAAATCCTGATCACGATGGGCGGCATGATCGTGGGTGAGGAGGTGATCAAGATGCTGTGGGGGCCGCAGCAAATTGCGCTGCCGCTGCCGTCGGTGTTGCGTGGTTCGTGGCTGATCGAGGGCATTGGCAGCGGTGCGTCGATTGAGGTCTACCGCGTGCTGGCCGCCGCCATCGGCCTGGCCGTGTTTGGTGTGCTGCTGTGGACTCTCAACCGCACCAAGATCGGCCTGCTGATCCGCGCCGGTGTGCAAGACCGCGAGATGGTGGAGGCCCTGGGCTACCGCATCCGCCAGTTGTTTGTGGGCGTGTTTGTGGCCGGCTCGGCACTGGCCGGGCTGGGCGGTGTGCTGTGGGGGCTGTACCAGCAAAACGTGACGCCGCAGATCGGCGCGCAAGTCAACGTGTTGATCTTCATCGTCATCATCATCGGCGGGTTGGGCTCAACCTTGGGCTGTTTTGTGGGTGCGTTGCTGGTGGGGCTGATGGCCAACTACACCGGCTATCTGGCGCCCAAGGTGGCGCTGTTTTCCAACATCGGGCTGATGGTGGCGGTTCTGCTGTGGCGGCCGCAAGGCCTCTATCCGGTGACGAATCGATGAGCCGGAACACACCATGCTGAACCGTCTCTTGTCGCACGATCTGCCACGCAGCCGCTGGCTGGCGCTGGCGCTGATCGTGGTGGTGGTCGGCCTGGCCATCGCACCGTTTGCTTTCCCGGGCAGCAAATCACTCAATGTTGCGGCCAAGATGCTGGTGTTCATCCTGCTGGTGGCCAGTTATGACCTGCTGCTGGGCTATACCGGCATCGTCAGTTTTGCCCACACCATGTTTTTTGGCATCGGCGCTTACGGCGTGGCGGTGGCCAGTGGCCGGTTGGGGCCGGGCTGGGGGTCGGTGGCCATCGGCGTGGCGGCGGCGCTGCTGCTGTCGCTGGCCTTGTCGCTGCTGATCGGGCTGTTTTCGCTGCGGGTCAAGGCCATCTTCTACGCGATGATCACGCTGGCGGTGGCCTCGGCATTTCTCACCCTGGCGTCCCAGTTGAGCGACATCACCGGCGGTGAAGACGGGCTGACCTTCAAAACCCCCACCTGGCTCAGCCCGTCGTTTGAGCCCTTCGATGCCTCGCTGCTGGGCGTGGCCATCGACGGCAAGATCGTCAGCTACTACCTGCTGTTCTTTGTGGTGGTGGTGCTGTTTCTGGTGCTGCTGCGCATCGTCAACTCACCGTTCGGCCGGGTGCTGCAGGCCATCCGAGAAAACGACTTTCGGGCCGAGGCTATCGGCTACCGCACCGTGGTGTTCCGCACCCTCAGCAATGTGCTGGCCGCGCTGTTTGCCTGTTTGGCCGGCGCGCTGCTGGCGCTGTGGCTGCGCTACACCGGGCCGGACACCACCCTCAGCTTCGAGATCATGCTCGACATCCTGCTGGTGGTGGTGATCGGCGGCATGGGCACGATGTACGGCGCGGTGCTGGGTTCGGTGCTGTTTGTGCTGGCGCAAAACTACTTGCAGGATGTGCTCAAGCTGGGTGCTGTTGCGCTGGGTGATGTGCCGCTGCTGGGCCAGGTGGTGTCACCTGACCGCTGGCTGCTGTGGCTGGGTGTGCTGTTTGTGCTCAGCGTTTACCACTTTCCCACCGGTGTGGTGGGCCGCTTGCGGGCGCTGGCTGCCAAGCCACGCGCCTGACCTGACAACCCGAGGAGACACCATGCACCACCCCGTTTTGAAGCTCACCACGCTGGCCACTGCCACCCTGCTGCTGGGCGGCTGCCTGGGCGGTGGGGCTGAGGAGGACATCGAGGCCAGCGTTAAACCCAGCTTTGTGGGCAGCGTGCGCAGCACCGCTTTTGACGGCAGCACGGATGACCTGCTGACCGCCGGCCTGGGCAAGTCTGGCCTGGGGGACGCCACCAAAACCCCCACCACGTCGGCCACCCCCACCGCCGCCGAGCTGCGCAAGCTGGCCATCTTCACCAACTACCGGGCGCTGATCGACACCACCAGCAACGGCGGTTACGGCGTGTTCTACGGCCCCAATGTGGATTCGGCCGGTGTGGCCGGCACCGGGGAGGGCAAGATCGCCGGCACTGAATATGTGGCGTACAGCGATGACGGCAGCGGCGCCCGCAACGTCACGCTGCTGGTGCAAGTGCCCAGCACCTTCAACCCCGCAGCACCTTGCATCATCACCGCCACCAGCTCGGGCTCACGCGGGGTGTACGGCGCCATCACCACCGGTGAATGGGGCTTGAAACGCGGCTGCGCCGTGGCCTATACCGACAAGGGCACCGGCGCCGGGCCGCATGACTTGCAGAACGACACCGTGCCGCTGATCGACGGCAGCCGCAGCAGCGCCGCCGCTGCGGGCACAGCAGCGCAGTTCAAAGCCAGCCTGAGCGCGGCCGAGCTGGCCGCCTTCAACATCGCCACACCCAACCGCTTCGCGTTCAAACATGCGCACTCGCAACGCAACCCCGAGAAGGACTGGGGCAACTTCACACTGCAGGCGGTTGAATTTGCGTTCTGGGCGCTCAATGAGCAGTACAGCCCGCTGTTTGGCAACAACCTGCGCAAACGTGCCATCCACCCCGGCAATACCACCGTCATCGCGTCCAGCGTGTCCAACGGCGGTGGTGCGGCGCTTGCGGCGGCCGAGCTGGACAGCAAAGGCCTGATTGACGGCGTGGCGGTGGCCGAGCCGGCCATCGAGATGCCCGCATCCCCCGGTGTGCAGGTGCAACGCGGTGGTGTGCTGGTGCCCACCATCGGCAAGACCCTGGTGGACTTCACCAGCTATGCCAACCTGTACCAGGCTTGCGCGTCGCAATCCACCCAGCTGGCGGCATCGCCGGGTGGGTTTTATGTGTTCCCCAGTTTTGCCGGCAACCGCTGCGCCTCACTCAAGGCCAAAGGCCTGTTGACAGCCGCCACCCCGGCACTGCAGGCCGATGAAGCGCTGGCCAAGCTGCGGGCCTACGGCTGGGAGGCCGAATCCGACCTGCTGCATGCCTCGCACATCGCGTTTGAGGTGGCGCCCGCCGTCACCGTGACCTTTGCCTCGGCGCTGTCGCGCGCCAGCGCCAAGGACAACTTGTGCGGCTACAGCTTTGGGTCCACCACCGCAGCCGGCGTGCCCAACGCGCTGGCGGCCGGCCTGCCCACCCTGGCGGCCACCGGCAACGGCATACCACCGGCCAACGGCATGCAGCTGATCAACAACCTGAGCCCGGGTGCGATGCTGCGCGATCTGTTCTCGTTCTCGCCCAGCACGCTGGTGCAAGACTGGAACCTGGACGGCGCGCTGTGCCTGCGCAACCTGCTGACCGGCACCGATGCTGCCGCCAAGGCCTTGCAAACCGGCCTGGACGAAACCCGCCGCAACGGCAAGCTGGGTGGCCGGCCCACCATCATCGTGCACGGCCGCAACGACGCGCTGCTGCCGGTCAACCACACCTCGCGGCCCTACACCGCGCTGAACAAGGTGGCTGAGGGCGCAGCCAGCCAGCTGAGCTACATCGAGGTCACCAACGCCCAGCACTTTGACGGCTTCATCGGCCTGCCCACCGTGCTGCCGGGCTACGACAGCCGTTACGTGCCGCTGCACCTGTACCTGAACCGGGCGCTGGATGCCGTGTGGGCCAAGCTGAAAAACGGCACCGCACTGCCACCCAGCCAGGTGCTGCGCACGGTGCCGCGTGGTGGCACTGCGGGCGCCGCGCCGGCGCTCACTGCGGCCAACGTGCCGGCCATTGCCGCCACGCCGGCAGCGGGCGACGCCATCACCATGAGCGGCAGCACGCTGGTGGTGCCGGACTGAGTTGGGCCTGACCAGCGGCACAGTGGACGCGTCAATGCAAGCCAGCTCGCACTACCAGACCTGCCTGGGCCGCGAGCTGCACTACATGGAGTGGGGCGCGCAGCATGCCGACGTGGTGGTGGCCTGGCACGGCCTGGCGCGCACCGGGCGCGACATGGATGACATTGCCGCCCATCTGGCCACACGCTACCGGGTGATCTGCCCGGACACCCCTGGCCGTGGCCTGTCGCAATGGAGCTCGGCGCCAGATGACGAGTACTGCCTGGCCGTCTACGCCGCCCAAGCCACCGCCTTGCTGGACAGCCTGGGCATCAACCACTGCCACTGGCTGGGCACGTCGATGGGCGGTGCCATCGGCCTGCATGCAGCGGCCGGCGCGCTGCAGGGCCGCATCCGCCGCCTGGTGATGAATGACATCGGGCCGGAGGTGGCCGCCCCCGCGCTGGCCCGCATCCGCAGCTATGCCGGCAGCCCGGCGGCGTTCGAGACGGTGAGCGCGCTGGAGCAGTACTTCCGCACCATCTACCAGCCCTACGGCTTGCTGACCGATGCGCAGTGGCGGCGCCTGACCGAGACCAGCGCCCGGCGCCTGCCCGACGGCCGGGTGACGCCGCACTACGACCCGGCGATGGTGCAGCAGTTCATCAAGCACCCCGACGACTACAACCAGTGGCCGGCCTGGGACGCGCTGACGATTCCCGTGCTGGTGCTGCGTGGTGCACACAGCGACCTGCTGCTGCCCGAGGTGGCCGAGGCCATGCGCAACCGGGGGCCGCGCGCGGTGGTGGTCACCGTGCCAGGCTGCGGCCACGCGCCGGCGCTCAACACCGCAGACCAGTTTGCGCTGGTGGAGCGGTTTTTTAACGCTTGAGGGTGAGGCCGGTGGATCGGCTGGTATTGACGTCCTCGCGCGCGCAGGCCGCGGCGGCGCTGTACGCCGCTCATGCGCGGGGCCCCTGGCGTCGCGCATGAGCGGCGCTGCCAACCCGGAATTGAACTGACGCGGGATGCCCTTGCCACCCAGAACCGGGCTATCGGCTTCCTAAAATGGCCGGTTACGCCCAGCCAGGAACCGTCCTCCATGAGTGGCACCATCCGAATCCGCGGCGCCCGCCAGCACAACCTCAAGAACCTCGACCTCGACATCCGCACGGGTGAGATGACGGTGGTCACCGGCCCCAGCGGCTCAGGCAAGTCCAGCCTGGTGTTTGACACGCTGTACGCCGAGGGCCAGCGGCGTTACGTCGAGACCTTCAGCGCCTACGCGCGGCAGTTTCTGGACCGCATGGACCGCCCGGCGGTGGACCGGGTGGACGGTGTGCCGCCGGCCATCGCCATTGACCAGACCAACCCGGTGCGCACGTCGCGCAGCACGGTTGGCACCATGACCGAGCTGAACGACCACCTGAAGCTGCTGTTTGCCCGCGCCGCGCAGTTGTTCGACAAGCAGACCGCGCAGCAGGTGCGGCACGACACCCCCGAGACCATCCACGCCGATTTGCTGCAGCGCGCTGCGGCAGCGGGTGACCCGCGTGTGGTCATCACCTTCCCGGTCGAGCTGCCCGCCTCGGTGACACCGGCCGAGGTGGAGCAGTGGTTGTCGGCCAGCGGCTTTACCCGGGTGCTGGCCGAGCGGGTGGTGGACCAGCGCAAAGTGCTCGATGTTGTCGCCGACCGGGTGCGTCTGGGCAATGCCGAGAAGGTGCGGGTGGTAGAGGCGCTGGAGCTGTCGCTCAAGCGCGGCAGCGGTCGGGTCAATGTCTACGCGCTGAAAGAAGAAGGTGAGCCCACCCTGTGGCGCTACTCCACCGGCCTGCACTGCCCCGACAGTGACCTGCGCTATGCCGACCCGCAGCCCGCGCTGTTCAGCTTCAACTCGGCGTTTGGCGCCTGTGAGGCCTGCCGGGGTTTTGGCCGGGTGATCGGCGTGGACATGGGCCTGGTGATCCCCGATGTGCGCAAAACCCTGCGCAGCGGCGCCGTCAAACCCATCCAGACCCCCGCCTGGGCCGACTGCCAGGCCGACTTGCTGAAGTACGCCGGTGAGGCCGGCATCCCGCGTGACACGGCGTGGAGCCAGCTGTCGCAAGCCCAGCGCGATTGGGTGATCGAGGGCACACCCCACTGGGCCGGCAACTTCAACCAGCAGTGGTACGGGGTGCGGCGTTTCTTTGGCTACCTGGAGAGCAAGGCCTACAAGATGCACATCCGGGTGCTCTTGTCCAAGTACCGCAGTTACACGCCATGCCATGTGTGTGGCGGCGCCCGGCTCAAGCTGGAGGCGCTGTTGTGGCGTTTGGGCAGCAAGGCCGATGCGGACGGGGTGCAGCTGCCGGCCAAGCGGTTTTTGCCGGTGGGCGCGGCCTGGTCGCGCGATCAGCTTGAAGCTCTGCCGGGCCTGAGCCTGCACGACTTGATGATGCTGCCCATCCAGCGCCTCAAGTCGTTTTTCGACGGTCTGAGCCTGCCCAGCACCATGCTGGACGACGCACTCAAGCTGCTGCTGGATGAGATGCGTACCCGCCTGCGCTACCTGTGCGACGTGGGCCTGGGCTACCTCACGCTGGACCGCCAAAGCCGCACTTTGAGCGGCGGTGAGGTGCAGCGCATCAACCTGACCACCGCGCTGGGCACCAGCTTGGTCAACACCTTGTTTGTGCTGGACGAGCCCAGCATCGGCCTGCACCCGCGTGACATGAACCGCATCGTCCTGGCCATGCACCGGCTGCGCGATGCCGGCAATACCCTGGTGGTGGTGGAGCATGACCCGGCGGTGATGCTGGCGGCTGACCGCTTGATCGACATGGGCCCCGGCCCCGGTGAGCGCGGTGGGCAGATCGTGTTTGACGGCCCACCCGAGACCTGCCGCAACGCCGACACCCTGACCGGCGCTTACCTGGGCGGCCGCAAGCAGGTGGGCATCGGCCTGCGGCGTTTTGTCAACCAGGCCACGCCCAAGCTCATCCTGCAAGGCGCGCGTGAGCACAACCTGCGGAACCTGGACATCAGCTTCCCGCTGCAACGCCTGACGGTGATCACCGGTGTGTCCGGCTCCGGCAAAAGCACGCTGATCCAGGATGTGCTGGTGCCCGCACTGCTGCGCCACTTTGGCAAGCCGACCGAAGGCGCGGGCGAACACGACGCGCTGCTGGGCACCGACTGGCTCAGCGAGGCGGTGTTTGTCGATCAATCGCCCATCGGCAAAACCGCGCGCAGCAACCCGGCCAGTTACGTCGGCGCGTTTGACGAAATCCGCAAACTGTTTGCGTTTGCGCCGCTGGCCATCGAGCGCAGTTACAGCGCCGGCATGTTCAGCTTCAACGCCGGCAACGGCCGCTGCGCCACTTGCGGTGGCTCGGGCTTTGAGCAAGTGGAGATGCAGTTTTTGTCCGACGTCTACCTGCGCTGCCCGGACTGCGATGGCAAGCGCTTTCGCGCCGAGCTGTTGGAGGTCAAGCTGATCCGCAGCAGCTACCAGTTGTCGGTGGCCGATGTGCTGGCGCTGACCGTGGCCGAGGCCATGGTGGTGTTCAGCGGCGACACGGCGGTGACAGCCCGGCTGCAGCCCATCGTCGATGTGGGGCTGGACTATGTTCGGCTGGGCCAGCCGGTGCCCACGCTGTCGGGTGGTGAAGCCCAACGCCTGAAGCTGGCGGGCTTTTTGGCAGATGCCGCCGCCGGCCCCAAGCAACCGGCCGCCAAGCGCGGCACCTTGTTTTTGTTTGACGAGCCCACCACCGGCCTGCACTTCGATGACATCGCCAAGCTGATGCGGTCGTTGCGCAAGCTGCTGGAGGCCGGCCATTCGCTGATCGTCATCGAGCACAACCTGGACGTGATCCGCAGCGCCGACTGGATCATCGACCTGGGGCCTGAGGGAGGGGACGCCGGTGGCCAGCTGGTGTGCAGCGGCACGCCGGAGGATGTGAAGGCCCACCCCACATCCCACACCGGCCAGGCGCTGCGCCAGTACGACAGCACGCTGGGCATGGGCGCGCTGACGGTTGAAGAGGGCCGGCCGCTGCAGTTGATTGCCAAGGCGCGGCGGGACGCCGAAAGAGCGGCGGCCAGGCTGGTGGCGGGCGACGACATCCGCATCGTCAACGCCAAGGAGCACAACCTCAAAAGCCTCAGCGTGGACATTCCACGCGGCAAGTTCACCGTGGTCACGGGGGTGTCGGGCTCGGGCAAAAGCACGCTGGCGTTTGACATCCTGTTCAACGAGGGGCAGCGGCGCTATCTGGAGTCGCTGAACGCCTACGCCCGCAGCATCGTGCAGCCGGCCGGCCGGCCTGAGGTGGATGCCGTGTACGGCATCCCGCCCACCGTAGCCATCGAGCAGCGCTTGAGCCGTGGTGGCCGCAAATCCACCGTGGCCACCACCACCGAGGTGTGGCACTTCTTGCGCCTGCTGTGGGTCAAGCTGGGCACCCAGCGTTGCGTCAAAGACGGCGCCGAGGTCAAACCACAAAGCGTGCAGAGCATTGCCGCCCAACTGCTGCGTGACCACAAAGGCCAGCATGTCGGCCTGCTGGCGCCGTTGGTCGTCAACCGCAAAGGCCTGTACACCGACCTGGCCAAATGGGCCAAAGCGCGTGGCCACAGCCATCTGCGGGTGGACGGTGAATTCATCAAGGTCGACCCCTGGCCCCGGCTGGACCGCTTCAAGGAACACACGCTGGAGTTGCCGGTGGGTGATTTGGTGATCACGCCCAAACACGAAGCCGAGTTGCGTGAGCTGCTGGCCAAGGCGCTGGACTTGGGCAAGGGTGTGCTGCACCTGCTGGTGCCGCTGGACGGCCTGGCCGGCGCGATGGCGCAAGGTAGCTCTACCGCCCACATCGGCACGCTGAAGGTGTTTTCCACCAAGCGCGCCTGCCCGGTGTGCGGCACCAGCTACCCCGAGCTGGACCCGCGCATGTTCAGCTACAACAGCAAACACGGTTGGTGTACCAGTTGTGTGGGCACCGGACTCACACTCACCCGCGAGCAGCGCAAGGCCTACGACGACAGCGTGCGTGACGATGACCAGAAAGGCCGCGAGCAGAGCTTCCCGTCCGAAGAGGTCGAGGTCGAAGGCATCAGCGGTGAGCCCTGCCCCGATTGCGCCGGCACCCGGCTCAACCCCATCGCCCGCAACATCCGCTTTGATGGGCACACCATCACCGCGGTGGCGCAGTGGGCCGTGGGGCAAGCCCGGGCCTGGGCCGGCGGCCTGGCGCTGGAAGGGCGGGATGCGGCGATTGCACGTGATGTGGTCAGCGAGGTCCGCAGCCGGCTGGAATTCCTGGAAGAAGTGGGCCTGGGCTATCTGACGCTGGACCGCGCCGCGCCAACGCTGAGTGGGGGTGAGGCGCAACGCATCCGCCTGGCCGCCCAGCTGGGCAGCAACCTGCAAGGCGTGTGTTATGTGCTGGACGAGCCCACCATCGGCCTGCACCCACGCGACAACGCAGTGTTGCTCAAGGCGCTCAGCCGGCTCAGCGCCCAGGGCAATACCCTGGTGGTGGTGGAGCATGACGAAGACACCATCCGCCGTGCTGACCACCTGATCGACATCGGCCCCGGCGCCGGCAAACGCGGTGGGCACCTGGTGGCGCAAGGCGTGGCGGCCGATTTGTCGGCCAACCCTGATTCGGTCACCGGCCGCTTTTTGGCCCATCCGCTGATCCACCCGCTGCTGCCGCGCCGGGTGGTGAATCGCGCCACGCTGCAACTGGGCCTTGCCGGCGCCAGCCTGCACAACCTGCAGCAGGTGGATGTGCAGGTGCCGCTGCAGCGGTTGGTGGCGGTCACGGGTGTGTCGGGCTCGGGCAAAAGCACGCTGGCGCGTGATGTGCTGCTGGCCAATGTGCAGGCCATCGTGGCCACCAAAGTCAGCAAGGCCGGGCGCGATGCACTGGCGGCGGGGGTGCTGCCGCCGTTGGTGGGCTGCAGCGGCCTGACCGGTTTTGAGCCTGTGGACCGGGTGCTGGAGGTCGACCAGACCCCCATCGGCAAAACCCCGCGCAGTTGCCCGGCCACCTACATCGGCTTCTGGGACCAGATTCGGCGCCTGTTCACCGAGACGCTGGAGGCCAAGGCGCGCGGTTATGCAGCGGCCCGCTTCAGCTTCAATACCGGCGACGGCCGCTGCCCGGTGTGTGAGGGCCAAGGCCAACGCACCATCGAGATGAGTTTTTTGCCCGATGTGAAAGTGCCGTGCGACGGCTGCCACGGCCAGCGCTTCAACCCCGAGACTTTGGCGGTCACCTGGCGTGGCAAAAGCATTGGTGACGTGCTGCGCATGGAGGTGGACGAGGCGGTGGAGTTTTTCGCCAGCATGCCCAACATCGCCCACCCGCTGCAACTGCTGCAGGACGTGGGCCTGGGTTATCTGACGCTGGGCCAGCCCAGCCCCACGCTGAGTGGTGGCGAGGCCCAGCGCATCAAACTGGTGACCGAGCTGAGCAAGGTGCGCGATGACGTGACCCGGCGCGGCCAGAAACCACCCCACACCCTGTACGTGCTGGACGAGCCCACCGTGGGCCTGCACATGGCCGACGTGGAGCGGTTGATCCGCGTGCTGCACCGCCTGGTGGCGGGTGGCCACAGCGTGGTGGTGATCGAGCATGACCTGGACGTGATCGCCGAGGCCGACTGGGTGATCGACCTGGGGCCAGAGGGCGGCACCGCCGGTGGCACGGTGGTGGCGGCCGGCCCACCCGAGCTGCTGGTGGCGCGTGGCACGCACACGGGGGTGGCACTGGCGCCGGTGTTGGCGCGTGGGGCTTGAGGCCGGGGCGGGCACGCCGCACTTGATCCGGCGCCTGGCAGCGCCGGCCGCTGGCCAGCACGCTGCGGCGGGGCCGGCTTGGTATCTTCACCCGTTGTCGAACTGGCCGCTGTTCTTGCCGCGCCACTGCGCGTACCAGGCCTTGATCTGCACCATGTCGGCCACCACATCGCCGCTGGGCTGGAACAGCGGCCCCAGGCCACTTTGCTTGCGTGGATAGTCCATGTAGGCCAGCACGATGGGCACACCGGCTTGGTGGGCGATCCAGTAAAAGCCGGTTTTCCAGTGCCGCGTCTTGGCGCGTGTGCCCTCGGGTGGCACCACCAGTTGCACCGCGCCATCGGCCTCGCGCAGCGCCCGGGCTGACGCCGCCACCAGGTTGCCAGACTGGCTGCGATTCACCGCAATGCCGCCCAGCCAGCGCATCAGCGGGCCAAAAGGCCAGCGGAACAGCGCCTGCTTGCCCATCCAGTGGATGTTCAGGCGCAGCGCAAACGCCACCATCAAGGTGTAGGGCAGGTCCCAGTTGCTGGTGTGGGGCGCAGCAATCAGCACACACTTGGGGTGGGCTGCGGGCAGGGCGCCGGTCAGCGTCCAGCCGGTCAGGCGCAAAAAGGCCAGCGACATGGCACGCAGCACGCTGTTGACCCCCGGGGTGGTGAAGATGGTGCGGTGCATGTCGTTCGGGCCGTCACCCGTTGGCGCCGCTGTTTTTTTGGGCTGCGGGATTGTGTCGCAGTGGCCCACCGCCAAGCGCACGTGCTGCCACCATCACAGGCCCACCCATGCCGCCGCAGGCGAGCGTGTTTTTTGCTGCTGCAGCGGTGCCAGGTGCGGCAGCAACCGCCCGCGCCACTGCGCCAGCCCTGCGCCCAACCCGCGCCCGCCAAGCCCGCCACACTCGCCAGCCCAGCAGCCCTGCCACGACCACTGCGTAGACCGACCACTCTGCAAAATTGTGCTTGGCCGCCCGCATCCAAAAAAAGTGCAGCAGACCCAGCAGCACGATGGCGTAGACCAGCTTGTGCAGTGTTTTCCAGCGTTTGGCGCCCAGGGTTTTGATGGCCCGGTTGAACGACGTTGCGGCCAGCGGCGTCATCAGCAGCATGGCCAGTGTGCCCACCAGGATGAAGGGGCGTTTGGGGATGTCGCGGATGATGTCGCCCAGGCTCAGATTCATGTCCAGCCAGGCGTAACACAGAAAATGGGTGACGCCGTAGAAGTAGGCAAACAGGCCGGTCATGCGGCGCAGCCGGGCCAGCGCGCTCCAGCCTGTCCATTCACGCAGCGGGGTGATGGCCAGCGTGATGCAGAGGAAGCGCAGCACCCAGTCTCCGCTGCCGCGGATCAGCGCCTCGGCCGGGTTGGCGCCCAGCGTGTTGGCCAGCGCGCCGTACAGCAGGTGGGCAAACGGGATCAGTGCCAGCGCAAACAGCAGCGGCTTGGCTGCAGGGTGCAGCAGCAGTTTGTTCATGGTGTTGGGGGGCCTGGGCGCCGGGTGTTGTGGCCAGTGGTGGCCGGCGGCGCTTGGCACTATCAGAAATTCTTGACCAGGTCCAAGCCGCTGTACAGGCTGGCCACTTGCGCCTCGTAGCCGTTGTACATCAGTGTGGGGCGCTTCTTGTTGAACACACCGTCTTCGCCGATGCGGCGCTCGGTGGCCTGGCTCCAACGGGGGTGGTCCACTTTCGGGTTGACGTTGGAATAAAAGCCGTATTCCTGCGCCGCCGCCTTGACCCAGGCGGTCTTGGGCTGCTGCTCGACAAAGCGGATCTTGATGATCGACTTGGCACTCTTGAAGCCGTATTTCCACGGCAGCACCAGCCGCACCGGCGCGCCGTTCTGGTTGGGCAGCACCTCGCCGTACATGCCAAAGGCCAACAGGCTCAGCGGGTGCATGGCCTCATCCATGCGCAGGCCCTCCACATACGGCCAGTCCAGCACCCGTGAGCCGACAAACGGCATGGTCTTGGGGTCGGCCAGGGTGTGGAACTCGACAAACTTGGCATTGCCGGTGGGCTCCACCTGCTTGATCAATTCGGCCAGCGAAAAGCCCACCCACGGGATCACCATCGACCAGCCCTCCACGCAGCGCAGGCGGTAGATGCGCTCTTCCATCGGTGCCAACTTCAGCAAGTCATCAATGGCGTAGGTTTTGGGCTTTTTCACCTCACCCTCGATGGCCACCGTCCACGGCCGGGTTTTGAGGGTGTGGGCGTTGCGCGCCGGGTCGGCCTTGTCGGTGCCGAACTCATAGAAGTTGTTGTAGCTGGTGGCGTCGGCTCGTGGCGTGGGCTTGTCCATCGTCATGGCGCCGGCCACCGCGCTTTTGCCACCGGGCAGGCCAGCGCCTTTGGCCGCGCTGTCGGCCGCCAGGGCGTGGCGTGCAGCCCAGCCGGCCAAGCCCGTGCCCAACGCGCCCGCGGCCAGTTGCTGCAGCCAGGCACGGCGGCCCAGGTAGGCGGCTTGGCGGGTGATCTCGGACGGGACGGGGTGGTCAAAACCACGGTCGTGCAGCGGGCGCATGGACAAACTCCTACAAAGGTGACGATTCGTCGTCTGGCGGTGCCAAACCTTACGCCGGCCCACCCGGTGCTGGATGCAGGCATAAAAAAAGGCCGGTCAGTGACCGCGCGGGCATAAGAAGGCCGGTCAGCGACCGCGCGGGCATAAAAAAAGGCCGGTCACTGACCGGCCTTTGTTGGCGCTGGCGCGGCGCGGCTGCTCAGCGCAGGCCGGCCACGTAGTCGGCCACGGCCTTGATTTCCTTGTCGCTCATGCGGGCGGCGATTGTCGTCATCTGGCTGGAATTGGCGCGTGTGCCGGCGCGGAAGGCGGTGAGCTGCACTTCAGCGTAGTCGGCGTGCTGGCCGCCCAGGCGCGGGTATTGCGACGGGATGCCGGCGCCGGTGGGGCTGTGGCAGCCGGCGCAGGCCGGCACTTGCTTGGCGGCGATGCCACCACGGTAGATCTTCTCGCCCAGGGCCACGGTGTCTTTGCGCTTGGCAAAACCGGGCTTGGCCTGCTTGCTGGCGTAAAACGCGGCCACGTTTTTGATGTCGTCCTCGCTCAGCGCTGCGGCCATGCCGCTCATCACCGGGTTGGCGCGTTTGCCAGCCTTGAACTCGGTCAATTGTTTGACCAGGTATTCGGCGTGCTGGCCTTGCAGGATGGGGTTGGCCGGGCTGCCGCGTGAGCCGTCTGCGGTGTGGCAGGCAGCGCACACCTGGGTGGCTTTTTCCTGGCCTTTGGCCAGGTCAGCTTTGGCGGGGGCTTTTGCCTGCGAACTTGTGTCATTCGCCAGCACCGGGGCGGCGGCGCAGCACAGCAGGGCAGACAGCAACAGGGCGGGCAGCGACTTCATGTCGTGAAACCTTGCAAGGCACAGGCTTGGTTCAACACCTTTTGCAGCGGCTCAAATCGCCGTTGGCGCGGGTGAAGCAGGCAGCCTGCTGGTGTGAAATGAGGGGGTGAACTACCGGCCCAAAACAAGCTGGAAACCGGGTAAACCAGCGATTTTACAATGCGCCATGACCACCAGCGCTGCCGACCGGGGCAAGAACCCCGACATCTCCCCTGACCCCGCCGTGCGCGAGGCCTTGGCCTGGACGCAAAGCGCCCGTTTTTTGACCACCGCCAGCCTGCTGGCCCAACTGCCCGCGCCCGATTTGCCCGAGGTTGCGTTTGTGGGCCGCAGCAATGCCGGCAAGTCCACCGCCATCAACACGCTGGCCATGCACCGGCGGCTGGCGTTTGCGTCCAAGACGCCAGGCCGCACACAGCACATCAACCTGTTTGATGTGGGGCCGCTGGATGCGCCCGACTGCCGCTGGGCCGACCTGCCGGGCTACGGCTACGCGGCGGTGGCACGCGGCGCCAAGCTGCGCTGGCAAAAGGTGATGGCCGACTATCTGGCCGGCCGCAGTGCGCTGGCCGGCCTGGTGATGCTGGTGGACAGCCGGCACGGCTTTACCCCACTGGACAACCAGTTGCTGGACTTTGTCTCGCAGCGGGTGGGCATGGGCGAGGTCAAGCTGCTGGTGTTGTTGACCAAGGCTGACAAGCTCAACCGCAACCAGCAACTGCGGGCGCTGGCGCAGGCCCAAAAAGGGCTGGAAGGGATGGCCACGGATGTCACCGACATCAGCGTCTCGCTGTTCTCGGCCTTGTCGCGGCAAGGCCTGGGCGACGCCGCACTGACGCTGCGCCAGTGGCGCCACCCCAGCAACGCTGCGGCGGAGGCGGCTGCCGCTGCAGCGGCCGACGTTGCGGTGGAGGTGGCTGCGGTCGCGCCAGCGCCGGCCGCTGGCGCCGGCCTGTCGCCGGCTTGACGCCCGGTCGCAGCCCGGCGCGCCCACACTGGGCGGCATGACCATCACCTTGTTTGACCAGCCGCTGCCGCACGGCACCACGCTGTCATGCCGCGGCGCCGGGCCTGTGGACGCACCGCGCCGCGCCGTGTTTTTGCATGGTTTCCCGGAGGCGGCGTTTGTCTGGGATGGGGTGATGGCCGCCCTCAGCGGCCCCGGCCTGCGCTGCATCGCGCCCAATCTGCGTGGTTATGAGCGCAGCACGGCACCGGTGGACGTGGCCGCCTACCGCCCCAAACACCTGGTGGCGGACCTGGACGCCTTGATCAGCGCCACCAACCTGGCCGCAGGCGTGCCGGCCGACACCCCGCTGGACTTGCTGGTGGCGCATGACTGGGGCGGCGGTGTGGCCTGGAACTACGCCGCGCTCACGCCCCAACGGCTGCGCCGGCTGGTCATCATCAACGCACCGCACCCGGGTGCTTTTTTGCGTGAGCTGCAGCAAAGCCCGGCCCAGCAGGCCGCCAGCGCCTACATGACCATGCTGGTGCAGCCCGATGCCGCCGCCCGCCTGTCGGCGGATGGGTTTGCCGGCCTTTTTGCCATCCTGCAGCGCTTTGGTGATGCGGCC
This sequence comes from Betaproteobacteria bacterium, assembly GCA_031428185.1. Lineage (GTDB taxonomy): Bacteria > Pseudomonadota > Gammaproteobacteria > Burkholderiales > Burkholderiaceae_C > Pseudaquabacterium. The sequence continues at coordinate 34,939 of JANPOW010000267.1, forward strand.
TGGCTGACCCCCGCACTGCGCCAGCAGTACAAGCAAGTCTGGCAACAGGGGCTGGACGGTGCGCTCAACTTCTACCGCGCGTCCCCGCTGCGCCCGGCCAGCGGGCCAGCTGATCGCACGCTCAACGACCTGGTGCTGCCCGACTCGGTGGTGCGGGTGGCAGTGCCCACCACCGTGTTGTGGGGCGAGGCCGACCACGCCTTGCTGCCCGGCCTGCTGGACGGCCTGGAGGCCTGGGTGCCCGGGGTGCAAATCCACCGCCTGGCCGCTGCCAGCCACTGGATCGTGCATGAGCAGCCACACTGGGTGCTGGCGCGGCTGCGTGCGGTGCTGGCCAGTCTGTGACGGGTGTGGTGGTGGGGCCAGGCCGGCCGCTCAGGGCCTGCCAATGAATAACGCCAAGCCGGTGCGGCCACGCGGCGCGTGGGTGATGCCCAGGTACAGCGGGCCGCTGCCGGTGTCAGCGCCCAGGGGCAGGCTGATGCCGGTGCGCAGGCCCGCCAGTGACACAGCGCTGCGCCTGACCCAGGCATTGCCGGCCGCCAGCGTGCCGCCGACAAAAAAGCCGCGTGTCAGTGACGGGGTCTGGCGCAAGCGCCGGTAATCGCCCAGGCGCAGCAGCAGTACCTGGTTGCCGGTCAACTGGTCGGTCTGGCAGCCCGACAGTTGATGAAAATCACCCAGGCCGTAGCGCAGCACACCGCAAGCACCAGCGCGGCACCGGACTGGCCACGCTGCAACGGGTAGTCGGCCCGGGTGTCGTCACCACCGGCGGCCAGGCGCCGGGCATCACGCTCCACCCGCTCGGCATCAAACTGATCACCGGGCTTGCTCTCCAGCATCGTCAGCAGGCGCTCGGGGTTGGTGTGCTGGGTGCCTTGAATCGTCACGCTGGCCAACCGGGTGCTGGCAGCGGCGGGTGTTGGGGTGGCCAGCGCGCCAGGCGGCGTAGGTGGGGGCGTCCAGCGCCAAGGCGGCCAGCTTGTCGCTGCGGCCACGCGCACCGGCCTCACCCAGCGCAAAAAAGCGGCCAGTCTGGTCAAAGTCACTGGCGATCAACGTGCCGAGTGCGGGCGCGATCAGCACGTCGTGTGGCCCCAGCGTGGCCAGGCTGCGCTGCACGTTTTGCTCGGTCAGCAGGTTGATCATCTGGCTGGTCAAACCCAGCGCTGAATTCAGCGTCTCACGCCCGCCCGGCGGGGTGCCGACGTTGACCATGATCGCCACATCGGCGGTGGGATCGGCGCTGGTCGTGGGGGTGGGGTCGGCCTGCGCCGGTGCCAGCAACCCAGCCAGCGCCACGCTCAAGACCAGCGCGCTGCGCTCAAAGCCCATGCAGCACCTGGTTGGCGGCGCGCCGCACCAGCGAGCGCACCCGTAGCGGCCGGGCCAGGCCCTCATCCAGCAAGCGGCCCAGCGCGGCCTGGCGCAAGGCCCAGTGCTGGCCGGTGGCGGGTGCACCCAGCAGCAGCATGGCCTCACCCGGGTCTTGCCACAGCACCTGCAGATGGCGCCATTGGCCCTGCAGGTAGACCCGCAACGCATAACCCGGCACGCAGGCCAGCAGCAGTGCGGCGCCCAGCGTGGGCGCGTTGGGATCGGCCAGCTCGGGCACCAGCTCGGCCGGCACGGTGTCCAGCGTGCCGATGTCCAGCGGCATGGTGGCGGTGGCGCTGTGGTCGTGGCTGGCCAGGCGCTGCAGCTTGTGGATGCGCGGCGCGGCAGCCGCCACGGCCTGGGCCAGCGTGTGTTTGCGGGCGGCAGCCAGGCGCTGGCTGGCCCAGGTGAAATGGCCGGCCTCGGGCACGGCAATGGCGGCCAGATGGTCCACCAGATTGCGGCACAGGCCCAGCAGCCGGGGCCGATGCGCGGGGGCGCCGTGCTCGATGTCGTGCGCCAGCGTGTCCATGAAGCGCCACACCGGATGGTCGTAGGCGTCCAGCGGGCTGGCGTCATGCAGGGCCAGGCGCAGCACCGTGGCTTGCAGGCGTTGCAGCAGGTCATGCGTGGGGCCGGCCAGCGCAGCATCGTTTTGCAGCGCGGTGAACAAGCGCGCCAGCAGCTCAATCAGCTTGGGGTCTGGCCGGCTGGCCTGCCTGGCCTGCCTGGCCAGGTCGCTGCGGGTTGCCGTCAGCGCTTGTGGGTCAGTGCGGCCCAGCGTGGCCGGCATGCTGTGGTGCAGGGCGTGCAGGTCCACCGCCGACAGCGACCGGCTGCGCTCGGCGCCCCAGGCGCTGCTGCCCACCGGCACGATGGTGCGGTAGGCGGCCGGGACCACACCCTGGCCTTGCAGGCGCTGGCTGGCCGACGCGTAGCTCAGGCGCAGGGCCTGGGCCAGTGGCAAGGCGGCATCACGCAGCAAGGCCGCCAGCAGCGTGGCGCTCAACGGTGCTTGCTGCACACCCAGCCACAGCGCGCGGGTGTAGCGCTCAGGGCCGAACGGGTTGTTGTCACGCGCCACGTTGATGTCTTGCACCAGCGCGGACGTGTAGGTCTGCAGTTCGCGCAACTCGACCTCGGCCAGTTGGCGGATCGTCTGCACGCAGCGGGCGATCTCGATGTCAATCGCCACATCGGCTTCGTCGATCAGCGACAGCTCGGCGTTGGCGGCGTCGGCGGCCGTGCTGCCGGCCGGGCTGTCAACACCGGGCGCCAGCGCGGCCGAAGCCCGCAGCGCACGCACCGCGCTTGCCACCACCGCGTCGCGGTGCTGCTGCAGCGCCCGCACCGGGTCGCCGGCCTGCCGGCTGTGCTGCACCGGCAGCCGGCTGCGCCAGTGCTGTTGCACGGCGTCGATCACCCGGTCGAAGGTCAGGGGTGCACGCAGCAACTCGTCGTCGATAAAGTCTTGCAGCGTGGGTGTGCGTGACATTGGCAAAGATTATCAACGCCGTGACGCGGCCACTGCCGGCGGTGACGCGCAACAAAAAAGCCACCCGTAGGTGGTCAGAAGAAATCGAAACGGGTCACCCGAAGGTGGCCGGAAGAAATCGAAACGGGTCACCCGAAGGTGGCCGGCAGAAAACGAACCGGGCCACCCGAAGGTGGCCGGAAAAACGAAACGGGCCACCCGAAGGTGGCCGGAAAAACGAAACGGGCCACCCGAAGGTGGCCCGTGAGCCCCGGCAAGTTGAGCGGCAGGCTGCAAGGCCTGTCCGTTCGCACTTTCGAAAATTCGGCGCCGAGCTATTGGGGCAGCATCGCTGCCCCAATAACCTTACATGTCCATCCCGCCCATGCCGCCCATGCCGCCCATACCACCCATGCCGCCGCCAGCGCCGGCTTCTTCCTTCGGTGCTTCGGCCACCATGCACTCGGTGGTCAGCATCAGGCCGGCCACCGATGCTGCGTTCT
>JANPOW010000268.1:0-2203 GCA_031428185.1 Betaproteobacteria bacterium
AGCAGATCACCGCCGCTGAAGAGCAAGCCGAGATCGGGGCCGCCCAGGCCGAGGAGCAGGGCATGCGCCTGCCCGATGTGGAAGACGCGGTGCGCGCCGCCCAAGCCCGCGCCAACACCCAGCGTGGCCAGGTCAACCAGGTGCAACAGCAAATCCAGGTGCTGGCGGCCGACAGCCGCAACATCGAAGAGCAAAGCCGCAGCCTGCGCACCCGGCGTGAGCGCCTGACGGCGGAACGCAAAACACTGGCCACACCCGACCTGCAACGCCTGGCCGACCTGCGTCTCCACAGCGCCGCCGCCGACGAAGCAAACCAACTGGCTGAAGGCCGCCTGCATGTGTTGCAAGCGCAAGCCCCGGCGCTGGAAGACCAGCGCCGGGCCCAGCAACTCACCACCAACCTGGAAGCCGGCAAACAGGCCGACTACGCGGCCCGCCTGTCCGCCCTGCGCGCGCTGCAGGACAAGGTGCAGGCGCAAGGCAAATTGAAGCCCTGGTTGGCCAAACACGGGCTGCAGTCGCTAGCCGGTTTGTGGACCCGCATCCACATCGAGCCCGGTTGGGAGACTGCGCTAGAAGCCGTGCTGCGTGAGCGCCTGGCCGCGCTGGAAGTGGGCCGCATTGACACCGTGCGCGCTTTTGCGGCGGACGCACCACCCGCCCGGCTGGCTTTCTACACCCCGCCGGCAGCCGACGCGTTGCACCCACCTGCAGCCCAGCACAGCACGCTGCCCCGCCTGGCCGACCAGCTGCGCCTGGGCCAGAATTTTGGTGACGCCAACCTCAAATCCCTGCTGGCTGACTGGCTGGAAGGTGTGTACACCGCACCCAGCCTGGATGACGCCTTGGCCCAGCGCAGCCAACTGGCCCACGGTGAGGTGTTGATGACCCGTGACGGCCATGCCGTCAGCAATTTTGCTGTCGCCTTTTACGCGCCGGACTCCGAGCAAGCCGGCCTGCTGGCCCGTGCGCAAGAAATCGAGAACCTCGACCGCCAGTTGCGCGCCCAGGCGCTGATCAGCGACGAGGCCCGCAGTGCGCTGGTGCGGGTGGAGGCTGCCTGCACCGACATCACACAACGCTTGGCGGCTGCCCGGCGTGAGGCGACTGACGCCCAGACCCGGGGCCACCAGTTGCAGGTGGAGTTGATGCGCCTGGCCAGCCAAGCCGAGGCCACCCAGGCCAGAAGCGGCCAACTGGATGCCGAGCTGGCCGAGGTGGATGGCCAGACTGAAAGCCTGGACGAGCGCCGCGCCACGGATGAGGCCCGCTTTGAAGCGCTGGACTTGCAGCTGGCCACCACCCAGCAGCGCCATGCCGAACTGGACGAGGCGGTGATTGCGGCTGAGCGCCGCCTGACTGAGGCGCGTGAGCAGGGCAGGGCGCTGGAGCGCCAGGCGCAGGAGTCGCAATTCCAGGCCAGGGCATTGACCGCCCGGCGCGCTGAGCTGCAGCGCGCCATCGAGACCGCCGCCGCCCAGGCCGTCAACAACAGCCAGGCGGTGCAGCAACTGCAGCACGAGCTGAGCAGCCTGAACGACGCCGCCGCCCAAGCCGGCCTGCAAACCGCGCTGGCGCTTAAAGCTGAGCGTGAAACCGCACTGGGTGCCCAGCGCAGCCTGTACGACGGTTTGTCGGCCCAACTGCGCAGCGCCGACGAGCAGCGCCTGCAATTTGAGCGCAGCCTGCAGCCGCTGCGCGACCAGATCACCAAACTGCAACTGGAAGCGCAAGCCGCACAACTGGGCGGCGCGCAATACCTGGACCAATTGACCACGGCCGAAGTGGACATGGACACGCTGGCCGCCAACATCGAGGCCGGCAGCGTCAAGCTGTGGGGCCTGCAGGGCGAGATCGACCGCATCGGCAAAGAGGTGGCGGCACTTGGCGCTGTCAACCTGGCCGCACTCGATGAGCTTGCCGCCTCCACCCAGCGCAAAACCTTTTTGGACGCGCAATACGCCGATTTGATGGACGCCATCCACACCCTGGAAGACGCCATCCGCAAGATTGACCTGGAAACCCGTGACCTGCTGAGCGCCACTTTCGATCAGGTCAACGCCCATTTCAGCCGCATGTTCCCCAGCCTGTTTGGCGGTGGCAACGCCCGGTTGCAGATGACGGGTGACGAGATTTTGGACGCCGGTGTGCAGGTGATGGCCCAGCCGCCCGGCAAGAAAAACAGCACCATCCACCTGCTGAG
>JANPOW010000269.1:0-7328 GCA_031428185.1 Betaproteobacteria bacterium
GCCCGCGCGCGCACCACACCACCCACGTCGGGCGACACCACCACCAGGTCAGGGTAGGCCTTGCTCTTCAGGTCAGACAGCAGCACCGGGCTGGCGTAGATGTTGTCCACCGGGATGTCAAAGAAGCCCTGGATCTGGTCGGCGTGCAGGTCCATCGTCAACACCCGCTCAACCCCCACCGTTTCCAGCAGGTTGGCCACCACCTTGGCGCTGATGGGCACCCGCATCGAGCGCGGCCGGCGGTCTTGCCGCGCATAACCGTAATACGGAATCACGGCGGTGATGCGGCGTGCGCTGGCGCGCTTCAACGCATCGACCATGATCAGCAGTTCCATCAGGTTTTCGTTGGTCGGTGCGCAGGTGCTCTGCACCACAAACACATCACGGGCGCGCACGTTCTGATGCACTTCAACCGTGACTTCACCGTCCGAGAAACGGCCCACGCTGGCCTTGCCCAATTCCACCCCCAGGCTTTTGGCCATCTCCTGCGCCAGGGCCGGGTTGGCGTTGCCGGTGAACAGCACGGTGTTGAACAGCACGGTGGGTTCTCCGTCAAGCTTGAAACTGCTGGGGTGGTGGACCGAATTGGCGGACCGAACTGGTGGACTGCAGCAGCGGCGCAAGGCCGTGCGGTGAAACTTTGGCAGGGGAGGAAGGACTCGAACCCTCGCATGTCGGAATCAAAATCCGATGCCTTGACCAACTTGGCGACTCCCCTACACAGGATGCAACTGACGCTGCATCCTCAACCTCCTTCAGCTGGCCCAACCCGACAACGGGTGCTGGCCCAGGCTGCGGCACATCCGGCCTGTCCAGTCGGGCGGCAGGTCTACCGTCCAATCTGGCTGCGCTGCGGTCAAAAAATCGGGGCTTGCGCCCCGCTTTGGTTGCCGCACTGACTCGCGACTTGCCGTGCCCTTCAAATGCTGTAAATCCTGCCCGACTCTTGCAAATACTGCGCTGCCTGAGCCTGACATCCTGCTGTTGCCGAATCGCGCTTCAAGCCAAGCTGCAACCGTGCCGACGTCTTTGCAAGCTGCTTCTGCGGGCGCTTGCAGGTCATTTTTTCCGTACCCGTTCAGCAGCTTTTCTTGCAGACTTGCCAATGCAAGAAAGCTCATGACTATAGCAGCTTCTGAATCCCTGACCAACAGCGGGCTGCCAAAAATGGCCGCCGTGGCGATCGCCGCAGCGGGCTTGATCACCGCATAACGCTGCGCCTGCAGGGCCTGCGCAGCCTGCGGCGGCAGCGGTGTGAGGATGTCGCCAATGCCTTGCACAAAAGCGTTTTGGCCGCCGATGAAAAACGGCACGTCGGCCCCCAGCGCCAGCGCGATGGGCTGCAGGCGCTGGGTTGGCCAGTGCAGGCCCCACAGCCGGTTGAGCGCCAGCAGCGTGCTGGCGGCGTCGGAGCTGCCACCGCCCAGGCCGGCACCCCAGGGCACACGTTTGAGCACCGACAGGTCGGCGCCCAGCGTGGTGCCGCTGGCCTGCTGCAGCGCACGCGCAGCGCGCAGGCTCAGATCATCGGCCGGCAGTGCGGGGCCCAAGTCGTGGCGCTGCAGCCGGCCGTCGCTGCGGCGTTCAAAGTGCAGGGTGTCGCACCAGTCGATCAAGACCAACACCGACTGCAGCAGGTGGTAGCCGTCTGGCCGCCGGCCCACCACATGCAGAAACAGGTTGAGCTTGGCCGGCGCGGGCACGTCGTAGATGGCTGACAAACCCATGTTTTGCGCCGCCATGCGTTCAGCGCTCCACCCGCACCCGCACCGTGACCACGGGCGGCGCGCTGCGGGTGGCGTCCACCCAGCCATCGGCCCAGCGGGCCAGGTCGATCTGCCAGCCGAGTTGCACAAATCCCGGTGCGCCGTCGGGCCGGGCGGTGGACGGTGCGCCGGCCCAGGCGCGGCCGCGCAGCCAGTCAAACAAGGCGGCCATGGGCACCGCCTCGCCCAGCGCAGCGCTGGCCAGGCTGCCGAGATCGGCAAAGCGGGTTTCTTCAGTAGCACTGGCCAGCACCGCCTGACCAGGGCGCCAGCGCGCCTGTGCCAGCGTGGTGCCCAGCGGGCCACTGAGGGCGAGCTGGCCGGTTTCGGCATTGCCGGTGAGCTCAAAGCCGGCGCTCAAAGCCCGCTCGGGTTGGCCGTCGATGCGCACCGACAAGCGGCCGCTCAGGCCATCAGCCGCGGGTGGGTGGCCCAGCGTGCTGCAGGCCGCCAGACTGGTCGCCAGCGCTGCCGCAGCCAGCGCCCTGCGCAGCCGGCTCATCAAATGATCTTGGTGCTGCGCACTGTGTCGTTCGCCAATCGGGTGGCCGGCCAGGCTCACAGGCGGACCTTCAATCGGGCCAGGGTTTCACGCAGCACGTCATTGGTGGCGTCACGTTTGCGGGCGTCTTGCCAGACGCTGCGGGCCTCGTCTTGCTGGCCGGCGGCCCACAGCACTTCGCCCAGGTGGGCGGCGATCTCGGTGTCGGGCCGGGCGCTGTAGGCCAGGCGCAGCAGGCGCATGGCCTCGGTGCGGTTGCCCAGGCGGAATTCAACCCAGCCCAGGCTGTCGGTGATGAAGGGGTCACCGGGTGACAACTCCAGCGCGCGGGCGATCAGGTCACGTGCTTCGGGCAGGCGCAGGCCACGATCAGCCAGCGAGTAGCCCAGCGCGTTGTGGGCATGCGGGTGGTCCGGCTTGAGTGCGATCACGCGGCGCAGCAGGCGCTCCATGTCGGGCATGCGGTCAAGTTTTTCAGCCACCATGGCCTGCTCGTAGATCAGGTCGGTGTCGTCAGTGAAGCGCTGGCTGGCGGCGGCCAGCACATCGGCGGCGTCTTGCCAGCGCTTGATGTCGCGCAGCATCTGGGCCTCGGCCACCAGCTTGGCGCGGGCGTCGTCGCCGGTGCGCTCGGGCACGGCCTGAATCAGGGCGCGGGCCTCTTTGAGCTTGCCCTGGCGCGCCAGGATGGAGGCGCGCCGCACCTGCACCTCCAGCGCACGCTGCGGGCTGTCCACCTTGGCCAGCCAGGCTTCGGCGGCGGGCATGTCACCACGCTGCTCGGCGGCTTGCGCAAGCAACAGCCAGGCCTGGGTCAGGTCACGGGCGGTTGGGGTGCCGTCGGCGCTGCGCTCGTCGTCGTCTTCGCGGTCGGTGGCGTCGGCGGTGTCGCTGGCCACCTTGCCCGCATCAGCCGCTGCACCGGCGGCCGCCACGGCGGCCAATGCCGCCGGTGGGGCTGATGCCAGCGCCACATAACGCAGCAGCGCGGCTTCGGCCTCTTTGGGCTGCTTGAGCTCCAGCCGCAGCGCACCCAGCGTGAGCCAGGGCTCGGGCAGGTCGGGCTTGTCGCGGGTCAGTTGCTCCAGTTGGCGGCCGGCATCGGCAAAGCGCTGGGATTGGGTGAGCACCCGCACAAAGCCCATGCGCAATGCCGGCTCGGCGTCGGGGCGCGCCAGATAACCGGTGACCAAGGCTTCGGCCGCCGGGGTGCCGGGCAGCATCTCAAGCGCCAGCAGCACCGGGCCGGGTGCTGCGGCATCGTCGGTCTGGGCTGCGCGCGCCAGGCCGAGTGCCTGCGGCAGGTTGCCCGCAGCCAGGTGCGCCCGGCCCAGCGACACCCGGCTGGCGGTGCGGGTGCCGGGTGCGTCCAGGTAGGGCAGTACCAGTTTTTCAACCAGCGCCAGCGCACGCTGGCGGTCTTGCACACCTTGCAGCAGGCGCGGCAGGCCGGCAATCAGCCCCGGCTGCTCCATCACCGACACCGCCTTGATCCAGGCCGTCAGCGGCTCTTGCACCTCATCGAGCGTGTTCAGCGCCAGCAGGATCTGGGTCAGGTAGCGCAGCGGTGCAACACCTGCAGGCTGGGCCGCACGCCAGGCTTTTGCGGCGTCAAGTGCCTGGTCACCGGCGCGGGCTTGCAGGGCAATTTCAACTGCGCGCTGAAACAAGGCGTCGTCGTTGTTGCGCTTGGCGGCGTCCAGGATGACACCGTAAGCATTGCCGGCGCGGCCGGCGTCAAGCTCCAGCTCACCCACCAGCAGTTGGTAGAACAGCAGCGCGTCGAGTGATGAATTGGCCACCAGGGCGGCGGGGGCTTCGGGCTTGGCGGCCACTTGCGGCGCGGCCTGCGGGCTTGGGGTCTGGGCGTTGAGGGCGCCCCAGGCCAGGCTTGCAGCCAGGGCAGCAGCCCGGATCAAAAACAGCCGGTGGCTGCGTGGGCGGGCGGCAAAGCCGGTCATGGAGACTCCTGGAAAGCTTGATGGATTCTAGGAGCCGTCGGGCTGCGGGTCGGGTTTGCGCCGACCCACAGCCCGATGGGCCACAAGGTGGCACCCATAATTCCCGGCGATGCCTGAACTGCCCGAAGTCGAAGTCACCCGCGCCAGCCTGTGCGACCGCCTGGTTGGCGCCGCCGTCTTGTCGGCCAGCCTGGGCAAGCCCTTGCGCTGGCCGCTGGGCTGCGATCCGCAAGCTCTGCAAGGCCTGCAACTGGGCATGCTGCTGCGGCGCGGCAAGTACCTGTGGCTGCCGATGGTGCCGCCACCTGATGGCAGCCGGGCGGCCAGCCCCGGTCCAGCGCCAAGTGCGGGCGGTCTGCTGCTGCATCTGGGCATGTCCGGCTCGTTGCAGTTGGCCGACAGCCTGGGCCCCGCCGGCCCGCATGACCACTTTGATCTGCGCACCAGCCGTGGCCTGCTGCGCCTGACCGACCCGCGCCGCTTTGGCGCGGTGGTGTGGTCTTGCGCGATCAACCAGGCCCCGGCCGCGCCCCTGCTGGCCCGCCTCGGCCTGGAGCCGTTTGACCCGGCACTGACGGCGCAGCACCTGCACACCGCGCTGCACGGCAAGCGAACGTCCATCAAGGCCGCACTGCTGGCCGGTGACGTGGTGGTGGGCGCGGGCAACATCTACGCCAGCGAGGCGCTGCACCGGGCCCAGATCGACCCGCGCTCACGCTGCGACAGCCTGAGCCGGCCACGCTGCGAGCGCCTGCTGGCCGCCTTGCGCCAAACGCTGGCGCGCGCCATCGCGCTGGGCGGCTCCACCTTGCGCGATTTCCGCGATGCCCACGGCATGCGCGGCGCCTTCCAGAACGAAGCGCTGGTGTACGGCCGCGAAGGCCACACCTGCGCCCGTTGCGGCGGCACCGTGCGGCGCATCGTGCAAGGCCAGCGTGCCACCTACTTTTGCGGTGGCTGCCAACGCCGCTGATGCCGGCGCCGTTGATTTGTGCGCACAAGCCGGGCTCAAGTCGGCCCGCTTGCGGCCGACAGTGCAGCGGCCGGGGTGTGCTGGGCTGGCATGAATTTGCCGGTTGGCACACCCTGCAATCCGCCCCCGCCTACCGATGTTGATGTCCCCTCTTTTGAGCCTGCAAGCACTCGCAGACTGGTGTGCCGAAGTGGCCGCCGGTGTGCGGCAGTTGATCGGCTTGCTGCACCACAACGGGCTGCTGGACGACGACACGCAGGCCCACGGCCAGGCGCTGACGGATCACCTGGCCGCGGCCAGGTTGGTGCTGGACGTGCCAGCGGCCGATGCGCAGCCGCCCAGCCACGCGGCGCTGGCAGACAGCCTGCGACAGCGCCAGCGCAGCCTGTGGTCTGAGCACCTGCCGCAGCACTGCGACACGCTGCCTGTGCTGGTGGACCACAGCCTGGGCCACCTGCAGGCGGCGGCCATCCGCCACCTGGCGGACCGGCGCCACCAGACGGCCGGGCAACTGGACGACCTGCAGCAACTGCGCCGCCGCAGTGCCAGCCGCTTGCACCAGTTGACGCTGCAGTTGGACACGGAGGCCGCCAACGTTGCGCGCTGTGCCCGGCACCTGGCTGCGCTGCGGGCGCTGGTGCTGCGCCAACTGCCAGCGCTGCTGTCGGGCGTGTCGGGCGACACGGTGGCCACGGCCCTGCAGCGCATGCGCAACCACCGCAGCGCCAGCTTGTTTCAGCGGGCGGCCAGCCGGGCATTTGACCAACTCGGCCAGACCTTGCATGACCAGCTTGGCGCTGCAGCAACCGCACTGCAGGCCTGCGACGGCCTGTTGCAAACCAGCCAGCAGCCTGTGAACGCTGAATTCGGCACCCAGTTGGCCTGCCCACCCAGCCCGGCGTTGGGGCCGGCCCGAGGCAAGCTGGACCGCATCCTGCAAAGCCACCGGCGCCATGTGGGCCAGCAATTGGCCGCTGAACTGGCCCAACTGCGCCGGGTGTTGGCGCTGGGGCCGGCCGCTGCCGGCCCAACAGAAGCGTCTGCATCGGCAGCTGCGCCTGGCGGCCGGCAAGAGGCCGATACAGTGGCCGCCATGCACCCAGATACCCAGCGGCAGCGGCCTCTGCAAAGCCCACAACACAGCCTCCAGGTCAACCCGCAGCACCGCCCGCAGACACCAGGCCCCACGGCGCAGGCTGGCGATGTACCCGGACTGGCGCGCCAAGCCATGCTGCGCCGCACGCCCGCAGTGCGCCAGTGCAGCGGCGTGGCATGAGCGCCACCGTTGCCGCTGCGCCGCCAAGCCTGGCCACCACCCTGATCCACTGGCAGCAACAGCATGGCCGGCACGGCCTGCCCTGGGTGGGCAGCCGCGACCCGTACCGGGTGTGGCTGTCCGAAATCATGTTGCAGCAAACCCAGGTCAGCGTGGTGCTGGGCTACTACGCGCGCTTTTTGCTGCGTTTTCCGGATGTGGCCGCGCTGGCCGCCGCACAGCAAGACGAGGTGTTGGCGCTGTGGAGCGGCCTGGGCTACTACAGCCGGGCGCGCAACCTGCACCGCTGCGCCCAGGTGGTGGTGGCGCAGCACGGCGGGCGCTTCCCGGCCAGCAGCGTGGCGCTGGCCGCACTGCCGGGCATCGGCCGGTCCACCGCCGCAGCCATTGCCGCTTTTTGCTTTGGCGAGCGCTGCGCCATCCTGGACGGCAACGTCAAGCGGGTGCTCACGCGGGCGCTGGGTTTTGGTGATGACCTGGCCGATGCCCGCCATGAGCGCAGCTTGTGGGCGTTGGCCGAATCACTGCTGCCCGTGCAGCACATCGAGGCCTACACCCAGGGCTTGATGGACCTGGGTGCATCACTGTGCAGCCGGCGCCGGCCGGCCTGCGAGGCCTGCCCGCTGGCAGCGCAGTGTGTGGCGCTGGCCCAGGGCCAGCCCGAGGCCTACCCGGTCAAGACCCGCAAGTTGAAACGTGGCCAGCGCACCCATGCCCTGCTGTGGCTGGATGACCAGGGCAGCGTGTGGCTGGTGCAGCGGCCGCAGACCGGTGTGTGGGCCGGCCTGTGGGCACTGCCCGAGTTCAACAGCGAAGACGAACTGTGGGCCCTGGCCGCCGATTGGCCGGG
>JANPOW010000270.1:0-4168 GCA_031428185.1 Betaproteobacteria bacterium
CACAGGCGCAGGTGGCACCGGCGCGGCGCGCCAGCCCGGTGCCAAGACGGCCCGGGCCGCTGGCCGATCGGCTGGCCGATCCGATGGCGCTACGGCCGGGCCATCCGCCGGGCCATCCGCCGGACCACCCGCCGGACCACCCGCCGGACCACGCGGCCGTGGCCCGGCCGGGCGGCCACGCGGCGGGCGCTGACGGGCCAGCCCACCTGTGCGTTGCTGGCCGGCAGGCGTATCGTGCGCGGCACCACTCTTTGCGAGACAACACCATGACGCTGTGCCCGATTGCAATCGTTGCTGGCTGTGCCAAATGCCCTGCCGTGTCGCTGTGCCCGCTCAAGACGGTGATTGGCGACGCGCCAAAAACACCGCCTGCCAATCCGGCTGACAGCAAGAAGAAATAGCCCGACGCGGCGGGCTGCCTGATCAGCCCGCTGTCAGCCCCACGGCTCAAGATGGCCTTGCAGCGCCCCGCTGCGTGTCGTCGCTGCAGCCGCATCCGCACCCACCGCCGTGCCCAACGCCTTCAATTTTGCTGCCTCGCCGTTTGACTGCCTGAGCAGCCCTGAGCGCCAACTGGTGCGCGACAACGTGGACATCGCCTACTTCCGCAGCGGCGCCACCGTTCTGCAGGCCGGTGTGCAGCCGGCCCACTTGTTTGTGGTGATCAAGGGCCATGTGCGCCAGTTGGACGGCAGCGAGGTGGTGGGCAGCTACGGCCCGGACGATTGTTTTGACGGCCGCGCCTTGGTGGCCGGCCGCACCGGCAGCCGCTTTGTGGCGGCCGAGGAGGTACTGGCCTACCAGTTGGCCAAGCAGACGGTGAGTGACTTGATCCTGCAAAACGCCACCTTTGGTGCGCTGTTGTTTGCTGACCTGTCCAAGAAGCTCAGCGCGCTGGCGCAGCGCGACAACCAGCATGAGCAGCAGACCCTGGGCCTGGCGCGGGTGGCGCAAGCCGTGGTGCGGCCTGCCACCACGGTGGACGGCGCCACCGACATCGTCTCGGTGGTCAAGCTGTTCCAGGCCCAGCGCATCGGCAGTGTGCTGGTGCGGGATGCGCGCAGCAATCCACCCCGGCTGGGCGTGTTCACCACCAGCGGGTTGCAGCGCGCCATCCTGCACGGCACGCCACTGCACCAACTGCCGGTGCGTGAGCTGGCCAGCTTCCAGCTCGTCACGGTGCGGCCGGACGACCACTTGTTTGACGCACTGGCGCTGATGATCCGCCACCAGGTGCAGCGGGTCGTGGTGGTGGATCGGGTGCTGGACGGCGCTGTCGATGACCTGCAGCCCATCGGCTTTCTGGCGCAGATCGACCTGCTCAGCTTTTTGTCCAACCACTCCTACCTGATCACCCGGCGCATCCTGGACGCGCCCGACATCCCTGGCCTGGCCCAGGCCGCCGCGCAGATCACCGGGCTGATCGCCCTGCTGCACCGGGGTGGCACCAAGGTCAGCCTGATCGCCCGGCTGGTGCGTGAGCTCAATGCCAAGCTGATTGAGCGGGCCTGGCAGCTCATCGCCCCGCCTGCGCTGGTGGCCAATAGCTGCCTGTTTGTGATGGGCAGCGAGGGCCGGGGTGAGCAGTTGCTCAAGACCGACCAAGACAACGGCCTGGTGCTGCGTGATGGTTACGCCGCACCCGCTGACCTGGCGCACATCTGCCAGCAGTTCTCTGACGCGTTGGCCAGCTTTGGCTACCCGCCCTGCCCCGGCCACATCATGCTCAGCAACCCGGCCTGGCGCCAGAGCGCCAGTGCCTTTGGCCAGACCGTGCGTGGCTGGTTGCTGGCGCCCAGCGCCGACAGCCTGATGGCCTTGGCGATCTTTTTTGACGCCCACGCGGTGTGTGGAGATGCCCAGCTGCTGGACCAGGTGCGGGGTGAAATCTTCCGCCTGGCCAACGACAACGACGCGATGCTGGCGCGTTTTGCCGGCGCAATCGACGCTTTTGAGGGCCAGCACGGTGGCTGGTGGGCCCGGCTGCTGACGCTTGGCGAGACCGGGCGTGAAGCGCTGGATTTGAAAAAGGCCGGTATCTTTCCGCTGGTGCACGGTGTGCGCAGCCTGGCGCTGCAGCAGCACATCGGCGCCACCGGCACGGTGGAGCGCATCCACGCCCTGCTGGCCGCCGGCAAGCTGCCGGCTGATCTGGCGCCGGCGCTGATCGACAGCCTGCACTTTTTCATGGGCCTGGTGCTGCAGCAGGGCCTGGACGCGCTGGAGCTGGGCCACGCCGACACCGCCCGGGCCAGCCGCGCGATGGCGCTGGGCCAACTCAGCAGCCTGGACCGTGACCTGCTGAAAGACACGCTGGAGGTGGTGAAACGCTTCAAGGTCTGGCTGCGATTGCACTACCGGCTGGACGCGCTGTGAGTCTGGCGCAGCGTGTGATGCGCGTGCTGGCCCACCTGCTGTCGCCGCGCCAGGCCTGGCGCGCGCTCAAGCGCCAGTGGCTGCTGTACCACCTGGGTGACCAGCGCTTGCGCTTCATGTGGGACCCAGCCCCGCCCGACGAATGGGTGGCGCTGGACTGCGAGACCACCGGCCTGAACGTGGCCAGCGACCAAATCATCAGCATCGGCGCGGTGCGCATCGTGGGCGACCGGCTGCTCACCAGCCAGCGGCTGGAGATGCTGGTGCGGCCCAGCCGGCCCATCAGTGATGCCAGCGTGCGGGTACACGGTCTGCGCAGCCAAGACGTGGCCGGCGGCCTGGACCCGGACGACGCGATGATGCGGCTGATGCATTTCATCGGCAGCCGGCCGCTGGTGGGCTACTACCTGGAGTTTGATCTGGCGATGATCAACCGGGCCATCTTCCCGCTGCTGGGCATGGGCCTGCCGCAGCCGCGCATCGAGGTCTCAGCGCTGTTTTACGACCACCAGCAACGCCAACTGCCGCTGGCCCAGCGGGGTGGCACGGTTGACCTGCGCTTTGCCACCCTGATGCACACCCTGGACCTGCCACTGCGCGGCGCGCACGACGCGCTGAGTGACGCGGTGATGGCCGGGCTGGCGTTCATCAAGCTGCGGGGTTTGCTGGCGGAGCGCTGAGTTGTTTGGCACCGCGCCAGGTTCAGACGGTCTCAGTCAAACAGCCGCCGCGCATGCACCCCCAGGCCTTGTGCCACGCTGGCAAAACGGTCGCCGCGCATCACCTTGGCGGCCGGGAAGCGCGCCGCGATGCGCTGCACCAGCGGGCCAAAACCGGTGGACCCACCGGTGAAGTACAGCGCGCTGACTTGGCCACGCGCCAGGCCGGCTTGCAGCAAGGTGTCGTCGGCGGCGGTGGCGATGCGCTCCAGGTCGGCGCCAATGGCTTGCACGGCCTGTGGCTCGTCCATCTGCACCTGCAGGCCGGCCTCCAACAGGCTTAAGTCGATCTGGGCATGGCCACCGTCGGCCAGCGCAATCTTGGCGGCCTCGGCGTGGCCGATCAGGTGGTGGCCCAGGTGGGCGGTGACCACCCGCATCAGCCGGGCGTGCTGGCGCGGATCGGCATAAAACGTCTTCATGCGCGCCAGCTCGGCCACCCGGCCGGGTGAATACACGGTGTTGATCAGGTGCCAGGTGGCCAGATCAAAGTAGACCCGGCTGGGCACTTCGCGCCCGCTGGGGCCACATGCGCCATAACCGCAGACGGGCAGGATGCGCGCCAGCTCGATGTGGCGGTCAAAGTCGGTGCCGGCGATGTGTACACCGTGGTTGGCCAGGATGTCGCTTTTGCGGTCCACCCGCAAACGCTGCTGCGGCCCCACCCGCACCAGCGAAAAGTCGGACGTGCCGCCGCCGATGTCGGCCACCAGCACGATTTGCTCGGCATCCACTGTGGTCTCGTAGTCCAGCGCGGCGGCAATCGGCTCGTACTGGAAATGGATGTCTTTGAAGCCCACGTCATGCGCGGCCTGGGTCAGGGCGGTCTGGGCGGCGGCGTCACGCTCGGGGTCATCGTCGACAAAAAACACCGGCCGGCCCAGCACCACGCGGGTCAGCGAGTGGCCGGCTTGGTGTTCAGCCAGGGTTTTGAGGTGGCGCAGGTAAGCGCTGACCACGTCCAGATAGCGCACCGACCGGCCCCCGCCCACGTCGGTGGCCTGGGTGGCCAGGGTGCTGCCCAGGATGCTCTTCATTGATCGCATCAGCCGGCCTTCGATGCCCTCCACATA
>JANPOW010000271.1:0-8780 GCA_031428185.1 Betaproteobacteria bacterium
GCCCCAGCGAGGACAGTTTTTGCCGGATTTGCAGGCCCATAGTTCAACTATGGGACAAAAAGCCGGTAAAAAATGGACCGCTGAGGCCGTTTCGCAGCCGACGTTCCCCAAGCCCGACAGGCTCCTAGCCCAGCGCGCTGCCGCTCACGCCTTGAGGTAGTCCATGCGGGTGTCCAGCCAGCGCGCCACATGGGCCTGTGCTGCGTCCGGGTGCTGGTCCAGCAGCAGCGGGGCCAGGCGGCGGGCTTGTTGCAGCAAGGGGGCGTCGTCAGCCAGGTCGGCAAACCGCAGCAAGGCGTCACCGCTCTGGCGTGCGCCCATGAACTCCCCGGGGCCACGGATCTCCAGGTCGCGGCGGGCGATCTCAAAGCCGTCGTTGGTCTCGGCCATGGCACGCAGCCGGTCACGCCCGGTGGGTGAGAGTGGGCCCTGGTACAGCAGCACACACACACTGGCCACCGCACCGCGCCCGACCCGGCCGCGCAACTGGTGCAGTTGGCTGAGACCGAACCGCTCGGCATGCTCGATCACCATCAGGCTGGCGTTCGGCACGTCCACGCCCACCTCGATCACGGTGGTGGCCACCAGCAGTTGGGTCTGGCCGGCCACAAACTGCGCCATCACGGCCGTTTTCTCGGCGCTGGGCAGGCGGCCGTGCAGCAGGCCGACTTGGGCGCCGGGCAGCGCGGCGGCCAACTGGGCATGGGCCTCGGTGGCGTTTTGCAGGTCCAGGGTTTCTGATTATTCGATCAACGGGCAGACCCAGTACACCTGGCGCCCATTCGCCACCTCCTGGGTGATGCGTTGGATCACCTCATCACGCCGGTGCTCGGCAAACAGCTTGGTCAGCACCGGCGTGCGGCCGGGCGGCAGCTCGTCGATGGTGCTCACGTCCAGGTCGGCAAAGTAGGTCATGGCCAGGGTGCGCGGGATGGGCGTGGCGCTCATCATCAGCAGGTGCGGTTCAAGCTGTTGACTTGCCAGCTTGCGGCGCAAGGCCAGCCGCTGCGCCACGCCAAAGCGGTGCTGCTCATCAATGATGGCCAGGCCCAGAGACTTGAACTGCACCGCCTCCTGGATGACCGCCTGGGTGCCCACCACCAGTGCGGCCTGGCCGCTGGCCACGCGGTCCACCATCTGCTGCCTGGCTTTGCCTTTGCGGCTGCCGGTGAGCCAGGCGATGGACTGGCCACGCACCGCAAGCAGCGGCTCCAGCCACTGCACCAGCTTGCGGAAGTGTTGCTCGGCCAGCAGCTCGGTGGGGGCCATCAGCGCGCACTGCCAGCCGCTGTCGATGGCCAGCGTGGCTGCCAGCGCGGCCACCACGGTTTTGCCCGAGCCCACGTCGCCTTGCAGCAGGCGGTGCATCGGCACGGCGCTGGCGCCGTGGCACGCACGATCCGGCACGGCGCTGGCGCCGTGGCACGCACGATCCGGCACGGCGCTGGCGCCGTGGCACGCACGATCCGGCACGGCGCTGGCGCCGTCGCGTGCGCGATCCAGCACGGCGCTGGCGCCCTCCCGCTGCTGGCCCAGGTCGGCGGCTATCTCGCTGCCCACACGCTGCTGCGCGGCGGTCAGCGCAAACGGCAATACGCCCAGCAATTGCGCATGCAAACCACCCGGCACGGCGCGCAGCAGCGGCGCCTGCAGCAGGGCGCGCTCGCGTTGTGAACTCAGTTGTGAGAGCTGCTGGGCCAGCAGCTCCTCAAACTTGAGCCGTTGCCAGGCCGGGTGGCTGCGGTCGTCCAGCGCTTCCAGCAATTCACCGGCCGGCGGCTGGTGCAGGCGCTGCAGCGCGGCGCGCAAGGTGGGCAGGCCGGCGGGCACGGTGCCGGGCGGTAGCAGCTCATCCAGCGGCGCCCTTTTCAGCGCCGCCGCCACCGCCTTGCGCAGATAGGCCTGCGGCAGTTGCGCGCTGGTGGGGTAAACAGGAGTCAGCGCGCTGGCGAGTGGGGTGGATGCAGCCACCGCCTTGAACTGCGGATGCACCATCTCGCGGCCAAAAAAGCCGACCCGCGCCTCACCCCGCACCCGCACCTGGGCGCCCACGGCCAGCGTTTTTTGGTGGCTGGGGTAGAAGTGGATGAAGCGCAGCAGCAGGCTGTGCGGGTCGCTGTGGTGCGGCTGGCCAACGCCTTGGCCGTGGTGGTGGCCGGGGCTGTATTGGCCAGCGCTTGCGGCCGGCGCATCAGCGTCAGCCGCCTGGCCGGCATCGCTGATGCGCACCAGCAACTGGCGCCGCGTGCGTGATTCGATGTGGGCCTCCACCACCGTGCCCTGCACCTGCACCGGCTCACCGTCGGGGGCATCGGCGATAGGGCTGATGCGGGTCTCATCCTCATAGCGCAGCGGCAGGTGCAGCGCCAGGTCGATGTCGCGGCGCAGGCCCAGTTTGTCCATCGCCCGCTGCGGCCCGGATTTGGGCGCCGGCGCCACGCTGGCCGGCGCAGCAATCGGCGCAGCGGTAGGGGTGTCAGGAGCGGCCGCAGGCATGGCGCAGATTCTGCCGACTGCAGGCGCTGCCATAGCCCGGCCCGGCCCCGCCCCACCTCAGCCCAACACGCCGTCGGCCTTGAACATGGCCTTGATGCCCCGCACCGCCTGGCGGATACGGGCCTCGTTCTCGATCAGCGCAAAGCGCACATGGTCGTCGCCGTGGTCACCAAAGCCGATGCCGGGCGACACGCTGAGCTTGGCCTTGGCCAGCAGCTGTTTGGCAAATTCCAGTGAGCCCAGCGCGCGGTAGGCCAGGGGGATGGGCGCCCAGATGTACATGCTGGCCTTGGGGCAATCCACCACCCAGCCGGCTTCGGCCAGCCCTTTCACCAGCACATCGCGCCGCTTCTGGTAGGTGGCGGCAATGTCTTGCACACACTGCTGGTCACCCTCCAGCGCGGCAATTGCCGCCACCTGCACCGGCGTGAAGCTGCCGTAGTCGTGGTAGCTCTTGATGCGTGCCAGCGCATGCACCAGGTCGGCATTGCCCACCATGAAACCGATGCGCCAGCCGGCCATGTTGTAGCTTTTGCTGAGGGTGAAAAACTCCACCGCCACGTCCTTGGCGCCGGGCACCTGCATGATGGACGGGGCCTTCCAGCCATCAAACACGATGTCGGCATAAGCCAGGTCATGCACCACCAGGATGTCGTGTTTGCGCGCCAGCGCCACCACCCGCTCAAAAAAATCCAGCTCAACACACTGCGCGGTGGGGTTGCTGGGGAAGCCCAGCACCATCATCTTGGGCTTGGGGTAGCTGCCGCGAATCGCCTTCTCCAGCTCGGCAAAAAAATCCACGCCCGGCACCAGCGGGATGGACCGAATGTCGGCGCCGGCAATCACCGCGCCGTAGATGTGGATGGGGTAGCTGGGGTCGGGCACCAGCACGGTGTCGCCGCGGTCCAGCGTGGCCAGCATCAGATGGGCCAGGCCCTCTTTGCTGCCGATGGTGACGATGGCCTCTTTGTCGGGGTCAATGTCCACCGCGTAGCGCTTTTTGTACCAATGCGCGATGGCCCGGCGCAGCCGGGGGATGCCTTTGCTGGCCGAATAACCGTGGCTGTCGGGGCGCTGCGCCACTTCAGTGAGCTTGGCCACGATGTGCGCCGGGGTGGCGCCATCGGGGTTGCCCATGCTCATGTCGATGATGTCCTCGCCGCGCCGGCGCGCGGCCAGTTTCAACTCGGCGGTGATGTTGAAGACGTAGGGCGGCAGGCGGTCGATGCGGGGGAAATGGCGTGCAACTTGGTGCGCTGCAGGGCTGGCGACTTGGCTGGAAACAGGGCGCGCAACAACGCACCGCTGACCTGGGGAGGTGGTCATGGAATAACTTTCAACGTGAGCGCCCGGAACCGTCCGAGCGACGTTGGCGCCGCCTTGCTGCAGCGCCGGCGAGCATGGTAGCCCAGCCTGTGTTGCGGCCTGTGTTGCGGCCGGTCACAGGCCCCAAATGGGCCTGCCGAGAATTGCGTGATGGCCCGCGTCGCGCCACCAACCCGCCCGACCACGCCGCCCGACCACGCCGCCCGTCACTCAGCCCATCACGCCGCCCATCACGCCGCCCACCCACGCCGCCCACCCACGCCGCCCATCACGCCCACCAGCGGCCGGCGCTGGGCGCGGCGCATCGGCTTGGGCCGGTTGGTGGCCACGCTGGTGGGCGGTGCAGCGCTGGCGGTTGAAGACAGCCGCTTCCGCAGCCACAGCGGCATTGGCCCCAAAGGCGTGGCGCGTGCGCTGTGGGCCGCTGCCACCGGCGGGCTGCGCCAGGGCGCGTCCACCATCACCCAGCAGATAGCGCGGACGTTTTTCTTGTCCTCGCGCTTCACGGCCAAGCGCAAATTGAAAGAAGCGCTGCAGGTGCGCAGCGTGCTGCAAGTGCCCTTGCACGCCGAGCACGTGGCCGAGATGGCACGCCTGCTGGTGGTGGCCCGGTTTGGTGAGCAGGCCTACTCCAACGGCATCCGCGTCACCACCGCGCTGCGCGCGGCCGACCAGCAAGCCGCCTGGGCCGCCATGCGGCGCCAGGTGCCGGTTTTTGATGCGCGCCAGCCCTGGCGCGGCCCCGAGGACCATGACAACCTGCCGCCCGAATACAGCCCCGACATCGAGCGTGCCGGCGGCACCACACCGCTGCAACTGGCCCAGGCCTACGCGGTGCTGGCCAACGGTGGCCGGCCGGTGTTCATCACCAACAGCTTGCTGGCTGACGTGGCCCGTGTGGCCACGGCAGCCACAGCCCAGGCGCAGTTGCAGTCGCAGTCGCAGTCGCAGCGGCATGACCTGTACGGCAAGACCGGCACCACCAACGACGCGGTGGACGCCTGGTCTGCCGGCTTGCAGACCGGCCTGCCAGCCACTGCAGCCACGGCGGCGGCCGCCGCAACAGCCACGGCGGCAGGGGGCCACACCGGCCTGGTGGCCGTGGCCTGGTTGGGCCATGACCAGCCGCGCAGCCTGGGCAGCCGTGAATCCGGTGGTGGCCTGGCCTTGCCGATCTGGATCGACTACATGGCCACTGCGCGCAAGGCGGTGCCGCAGGCGGCCGCGCCCCAGCCATCCGACGGGTTGGTGTGGCGCGATGGTGGCTGGGTCTACAGCAAGTGGGCCGACGGCGGTGACGTGGCCCGCATCGGCCTGGACGAGCCGCCCGCCGCCGCACCGGCCCCGGCCGCAGCCCGGCGGCTCCCGCCCAGCCCGCTGCTGCGCTGCGTGCCAACTGACCCGCTGGCCGGGCCGCAAGCCACAACGGCCTGCATGGAACAATCCGCCCTGCCGCGCAGTCTGCCTGTGCAGACCCACCCGACAACCATGCCCACCACCCCCGCCCCCTACACCCTCGCCGATTTTGATTTTGAGCTGCCAGCCGCGCTGATTGCCCAGCACCCGGCGCCAGAGCGCAGCGCATCCCGCCTGCTGGACGGCCGTGGCCCGCTGCCAGTGGACCGGGTGTTCCGTGATCTGCCCAAGCTGCTGGCCCCGGGTGACCTGCTGGTGCTCAACAACACCCGCGTCATCAAGGCCAGGCTGTTTGGCGAGAAGCCCACCGGTGGCGCGGTGGAGGCACTGATCGAACGCCTGCTACCGGGCAATGAGGTGCTGGCCCACCTGCGCGCCAGCAAATCACCCAAACCCGGCAGCCTGATCCGCTTTGCGCGTGGTGGCTTCGACGCTGAAGTGCTGGGCCGCAGCGGGCCGGAGGGTGACTTGTTCCACCTGCGTTTCCCGGGCGACCCGCTGGCGCTGCTGGACGCTTTTGGCCATGTGCCACTGCCGCCCTACATCACCCACGCCGATGCGGCCGACGACGTGGCGCGCTACCAGACCGTGTTTGCTCAACACCCCGGCGCGGTGGCCGCGCCCACCGCGTCACTGCACTTTGATGAGGCCGTGCTGGCCGCGCTGGCCGCACGCGGCGTGGCCAGCGCGCAAGTGACGCTGCATGTGGGCGCCGGCACCTTCCAGCCGGTGCGCACCAGCAACCTGGCCGAGCACAAGATGCACAGCGAGTGGTACCGGGTCAGCCAGGCCACGGTGGACGCAATCAACCGCACCCGGGCCGCCGGTGGCCGCATCGTGCCGCCGGCACCACCACGCTGCGGGCGCTGGAATCAGCCGCGCTGGGTGGCCAGTTGGTGGCCGGCGCCGGTGACACCGACGTGTTCATCACCCCGGGCTTCGAGTTCAAGGTGGTGGACAGCCTGATCACCAACTTCCACCTGCCCAAAAGCACACTGCTGATGCTGGTCTCGGCCTTTGCCGGCCACGCCCACCGGCGCGCGCTGTACCACCACGCCATCGAGGCAGGCTACCGGTTTTTCAGCTATGGCGACGCGATGCTGCTGGACCGGCGGCTGGGCTGACACGGCGCCCGCACCGACGCCCGACGGCACGCGCCCTGTGCTTGAAATTGCACGGAAGAGGCCTGCGACAATCTTCGGCGTGCATCGCTTTCCAATCGGCCCCTTTAACAGCCTGAAGCCTGCCCTGCGCGTCGGGGCATGTTTTGGCGTGTCGGCAGCCGTGGCGATGCAATGCTGACCCGCCTGCAGGTGGACGGGTTCAAGAACCTGCGGCAAGTTGATTTGCGCTTTGGGCCACTGACCTGCATCGCTGGCCGCAACGGTGTTGGCAAATCCAACCTGTTTGATGCGATTGCGCTGTTGAGTGACCTGGCATCCATGCCACTGGTCCAGGCCGCCACACGGGTACGCGGCACTGGCGGCCGGCTGTCCGGCATTGGCCAACTGTTTGGCCGCGATGGCGACGCTCAGCCCTGCATCCGCATCACCGCCGAGATGATCGTGCCGCGCCAGGTGCATGATGATTTTGACCGTGCTGCCGAGGCCACCGCCACCTGCCTGCGCTACACCGTGGCACTCACGCTGCGCCAGCAGGCTGGCGCGCCAGAGGGGCCAACGCTGCATTTGCTGCAAGAAGAACTGGTCGCGCTGAGCCTGGAGGCGGCAACCCAGTCATTCAAATTTCAGCCTGGCAAGGCATGGCGGGCGAAGTACCTCAAAGGCCCACGCAACCGCACCGGGCCCTTCATCGCAACGCTGCCCGGTGGTGCGATCAAGCTGTTGGGCGACACAGGTGGCCGTGGTCGGCCGTTTGTCGTGCCGGCCGACAAATCGCCACAAACGGTGTTGGCCGGCGTCAACGCATCCACCCATCCCACCGTGCTGGCAGCGCGGCGTGAAATGCAGTCCTGGCGCCTGTTGCAGTTGGAGCCCACGGCCTTGCGCGCGCCCGATGAGTTCAGTGGCGAAAACCGCCTCTCAGCCACCGGTGGGCATCTGCCCAATACGCTCAAGCGTGTTGCCTGCCATGCCGAGCGCGCGTGGGTGACGTTCAAGCCCTCGGCGGGCACCGGGCGGTCGGATGGCCTGACGCGCACGGCGGTGGTCAGCAAAGGCATGCTGACCGCCTACCTGGGTGACGACCCCGTGCGGCTGCCTCGGCCGTCTGCCAAACGCACCGTACAGGATCACCTGACAGGTGACCTGTTCCAGGCCTGAGGACACGCCGGCGCAATGGACGTACTCACCTGCACCCTGATGGCCGACGGCGCATCAGACCGCGTGCTGATCCCCATACTGCAATGGTTGCTGGACCGCCATTGCCCAAGTGCCTACGCATTGAACTTTGCTGAGCGGCTGTCCAGCCCTTCCAATTCATTGGGTGACCGCATCACCGCCGCTTTGGCTGACTACCCCTGCAATCTGCTGTTTGTCCACCACGACGCCGAAGCCGATGCGCCCGCGTCACGCCAACAAGAAATTGAGGCTGCATGGGCCTGCCAACGGGCAGCACGCATGAAATCGTCTGACCCGCCGTCATTCACCGCCCTGTCTGCCCTGCCATCGTTTGCCGGGCTGGAGATGCAGGTGCAACAGCGCTTCCACCGCTAACGCCATGCTGCAATTCGACCTCCTCAACACCGAGGGCCACGCCCGCCGGGGCCGCCTCACGCTGACCCACGGCGTGGTCGAGACGCCGGTGTTCATGCCGGTGGGCACCTACGGCACGGTCAAGGGTGTGATGGCGCAATCGCTGCACGACATGGGCGCGCAAATCATCCTGGGCAATACCTTTCATTTGTGGCTGCGGCCGGGGCTGGACGTGATCAGCCAGTTCAAGGGCCTGCACGGCTTTGAGGGCTGGACCAAACCCATCCTGACCGACAGCGGTGGTTTCCAGGTCTGGAGCCTGGGCAATGCCGACGGCACAGGCCGCAAGATCAGCGAAGAAGGTGTGCGCTTTGCGTCCCCGGTGAACGGCGACAAGCTGTTCCTCACGCCCGAGGTCAGCATGCAGATCCAGACGGTGCTCAACGCCGACATCGTGATGCAGTTCGACGAGTGCACACCGTACGAGACCAAGGGCCAGCTGACCACCGAACGCGAGGCGCGCAGCTCGATGGAGCTGAGCCTGCGCTGGGCCCGCCGCAGCCAGGCCGAGTTCGGCCGCCTGGCCAACCCGAACGCGTTGTTCGGCATCGTGCAAGGCGGCATGTTCGAAGGCCTGCGCGAAGAATCGTTGGCCGCGCTGGCTGAAATCGACCTGCCGGGCTACGCCATCGGCGGTGTCAGTGTCGGCGAGCCCAAGGACGAGATGCGCCGCATCATGGCCCATACCCCCCACCGCTTGCCAGCGCACAAACCACGTTACCTGATGGGCGTGGGCACGCCCGAGGACCTGGTCGAAGGCGTGGCCTGTGGCGTCGACATGTTCGACTGCGTGATGCCCACGCGCAACGCGCGCAATGGCCATCTGTT
>JANPOW010000272.1:0-5663 GCA_031428185.1 Betaproteobacteria bacterium
AGCCCGGCTCGTTGGGGGCGGTGTGGCTGCTGGGGCGGGGATGGGATGAAGGGGGGGCCATCGAATGCTCCTGGAGGCCTGGGATCGAAAGTAACGGGGCCAAAATAACCGCCGGGTGGCCGGCGGTGGTCTGGTGGTGCAACTTGCTTCGCTTTACGCGCGCTTGCCTCTCCAGCCGCCGGTGGGGGGCGAGAACCAAAAGCGCGTAAAAAACGGCGTTGCGATGCACATGGAGCAGGAATGTAGCACGCGGGTGCTGACGGGGGGATGACGCCGCACCCGCCAAATCAGCCCGCGCTGGCCTCAAATCCGGCCGCCACCAGTGCGGCCACCACCTGCTGCACATGCGCCAGATTGCGCGTCTGCAGCACCAGCTCCACCTCCACACTTTGCACCGACAGCGACGAAAACGCACGCTGGTGGTGCACCTCGTCGATGTTGGCGCCGGCATCCGCCACTATTGCCGTGATGCGGGCCAGCACCCCCGGCGCGTCCCGTGCGCCCACGCGGATGCGCGCCAGTCGGCCGGCGCGCACCATGCCGCGCTCGATGATGGACGCCAGCAGCAGCGGGTCGATGTTGCCGCCGCACAGCACCAGGCCGACGCGCTTGCCGGCAAAGCGTGCCGGGTGCTTGAGCAGCGCGGCAAGGCCGGCAGCGCCTGCGCCCTCGACCAGCGTCTTTTCGATTTCCAGCAGCATGACGATGGCCTGCTCGATGTCGCCCTCGTCCACCAACAGCATGTCGCTCAACAGGCTTGCCACGATCTGCCGGGTGATCAGGCCTGGCTGGCCCACGGCAATGCCCTCGGCAATCGTGTTGCTGCCCTGCGGGTGCTGGCTGCCGCTGAACAGGTTGACCATCGCCGGGAAGCGGCTGGTCTGCACGCCGATGACCTGCAGGCCGGGCTGCAGCGCCGCCGCGGCAATCGCCATGCCGCTGATCAGCCCGCCGCCGCCCACGGCCACGACCAACACGTCCAGATCAGGCTGCACCCGCAGCATCTCCAGCGCCACCGTGCCCTGGCCGGCAATCACCAGCGGATCGTCGAAGGGGTGGATGAAGGTCAGGCCTTGCGCTGTGGCCATGGCCAGTGCGTGGTCACGCGCCGCATCAAAACCGTTGCCGTGCAGCACCACCTCGGCGCCAAAACCACGGGTGCGCTCCACCTTGACCATGGGCGTGAGCACCGGCATCACGATGACCGCACGCAGGCCCAGCCGTTGCGCGTGGTGGGCCACACCCTGGGCATGGTTGCCGGCCGACGCGGCGATCACGCCTTTGATTGGCACGCCGGATTCGACCAACGCCGCCAGCTTGTTGAGCGCACCGCGCTCTTTGAATGAGGCGGTGAACTGCAGGTTCTCGAACTTGAGAAACACCTGCGCGCCGGTGAGCTGCGACAGGGTTTTGGACTCGACAAACGGCGTGTCCAGCACATGGCCGGCCAGCCGCTGGGCGGCGGCCTGGATGTCGTCAAGTCGGACGGCTACTGTCATTGCGCCCCTGCCCTCGTCTATCAGGCCGCAATACCAACGATGACCAGTGGCACGCTGGGAACGCCCCGTCCATTTCGGATGACGTTGTACAACTCACCCTCGTAATAACCAGGCCCCGAAGACATCTGGGCCTGCATCGACTTCATCGGCAGTATTTCACTGCCGACATCGATTTCATCGCGTACATAGAAGGCCAAGTGCTTGACGAACAGGTCATAGGCCACAAAGGCGTACTTGCCGAATTGCACCTCGATAGCGACCCGATCTTTAACGAAGTCCGTTTGGTTGTAACTCATGATTGGTGTTTGCCCTGCAGCGACGATGGCAGCCTTCTGCGCGTCTGCCTCCATCTGAAGGGTTTGGCGAATCAAGCGTTCTTCGCCCGTCACCCAATACGTCACCCGCCGTTCGGTCCAACGCAACTTGCCGAGCCGGGCATCAAATTCGTGGTTCAGGTCTTTAGGGCTGTATTTCAATTGCCCTTGCATGCGTGCTTCTTGGCTGACCTTGGTCATGCATTTCGCAGCGTCAATGCCTGCAATGACCTGTTGAACTTCATCCCAAAGCGGTTTCCTATGAACAAGGAGGTACTCCAGGCCGTTGAGATGGGAATACGTGTTGACGACCTTCATTCTGTAACGCGGGCCTCATCGACCAAGCTGGCTTGGCGCCAGGGCGCGGGCACTGCCGGTGAAGCCCAAGCCACAGTCGTGAGTGCCTTTCCAGCCTTTGAGGGGTCGTAAACCGGCGTGTTCATGGGGCGTACCGGCAACTGCCCTTGCATGGCCTGGACGGCGCGCCGTCGCGAGACTTGCGCGTACTCGGCGATCTGCTCTGCGCCGCAGCCCTTGCGGCCGCGCATCACTGCCGATGCCACAGTAGTGCCTGCGCCCAGAAACGGGTCAAAGACCCAATCGTCCGGCCGCGTCAAGGAAAGCACCAACCGGTCTGCCAGTTCCACCGGGAATTGACAGGGGTGCGAAGTTTTCTCAACGTGGTTGTTTTTGACATTAGGGAACACCCAAACATCGCCCGGGTTTTTGCCCAAGGGATTGCCAGAGAGTTGTCCAGCCTTCGGGCCTTTGAAGTGACGTTTTCCGGGGTATTTCTGAGGCACACGTACCGGGTCCAGATCGAAGTAGTAATCATCCGACTTGGTAAACCACAGAATGGTTTCGTGACGGCCGGACAAGCGTTTCGAGCAATGCAGCCCATGCTCGAAGTGCCAGACAATGCGGTTGCGCAGCTTCAGCCCGTGTTTGACAAAGAAGGGGTACAAAACAATGTCCAAGGGCACCACTTCGCCGTTGTCAACGAAATTGCCAACCTGCCAGCAAATGCTGCCGTCGTCTGCCAGCACGCGAACGCAGTCTGCAATGATCTGTTCCTGCCATTCGAGATAGCGGCTCAAATGAACCCGTTTCTCGTAAGACTTGCCCAAGTTGTAGGGCGGTGATGTCACGATGAGCTGTATTGCTTGATCTGGAATGCTGCGCATGAAGTCTGCGCAGTCGCCCTCGAAGACGACTGCGCGCGCATCGGCCTTGAAAGTCGAGTTGACTTCGTCGGCGAGTTGCAAGTCATTCGGGTGCATAAAACCCTTTGGTGCCGCTCAGGCGGTGCCGCCGACGGTCAAGCCGTCAATGCGCAGCGTGGGCTGGCCCACGCCCACCGGCACGCTCTGGCCCTCTTTGCCACACACACCCACGCCGCTGTCCAGCGCCAGGTCGTTGCCGATCATCTTGACACGGGTGAGGGAATCGGGCCCGTTGCCGATGATGGTGGCGCCTTTGACCGGATACAGGATCTTGCCGTTTTCCACCCAGTACGCCTCACTGGCCGAGAACACAAACTTGCCGCTGGTGATGTCCACCTGGCCGCCACCAAAGTTGGTGGCGTATAGCCCGCGCTTGATGCTGGCGACAATCTCGTCTTTGGTCTTGTCGCCGTTGAGCATGTAGGTGTTGGTCATGCGCGGCATGGGCACATGGGCATAACTCTCACGCCGGCCGTTGCCGGTGGCTTTGACACCCATCAGGCGGGCATTCATCGAGTCCTGGATATAGCCCTTCAGGATGCCGTCTTCGATCAGCACGTTGCGTTGGGATGCACAGCCCTCATCGTCCACGTTGAGGCTGCCGCGCCGGTCGGGCAGGGTGCCGTCGTCCAGCACCGTCACACCCTTGGCCGCCACCCGCTGGCCGATGCGGCCGGCAAAGGCGGACGAGCCTTTGCGGTTGAAGTCACCCTCCAGGCCGTGGCCGATGGCCTCGTGCAACAGCACACCGGGCCAGCCCGGCCCGAGCACCACCGTCATCTCGCCGGCCGGGGCCGGGCGGGAGTCGAGGTTGGTGAGTGCGGCATTTACCGCCTGGTCCACGTACAGCGTGAGTTGCTCGTCTTGAAAGTAGCCCAGCCCGAAGCGGCCACCACCACCACCCGAGCCCACCTCGCGCCGGCCGTTGGCCTCGGCGATCACGGTGATGGACAGGCGCACCAGCGGCCGCACGTCCGCCGCGCGTGTGCCATCGGCGCGGGCCACCAGCACCACGTCGTATTCAGCGGCCACACCGGCCATCACCTGCACCACACGCGGGTCGCGGGCGCGGGCCATCTTCTCGATCTTTTCCAGCAGCGCCACTTTTTGCGCGCTGTCCAGCGTGCATATCGGGTCGGTGGGCTGGTACAGC
Organism: Betaproteobacteria bacterium; assembly: GCA_031428185.1. Lineage (GTDB taxonomy): Bacteria > Pseudomonadota > Gammaproteobacteria > Burkholderiales > Burkholderiaceae_C > Pseudaquabacterium. Next base: position 4,190 of record JANPOW010000272.1, read on the forward strand.
GCGCGGCTGGTGGCAATGCGCGGTGCACGGGCCAGCTTGACGCGCTTGTTCTGGCCGGCCGCAGCAATGCTGCGCACGGTGCGGGCGGCGTCCAGCAGGGCGGCCTCAGAAATGTCGTCAGAGTAGGCAAACGCGGTCTTCTCGCCGGCCACGGCGCGCACGCCCACACCTTGGTCAATGCTGAAGCTGCCGCTTTTGACAATGCCTTCTTCCAGGCTCCAGCCCTCGTGGCGGGTGATCTGGAAATAGAGGTCGGCGTCATCGATGCGGTGCTCACCGATCAGCGCCAGTGCGCCGCTCAGCTTGGCCTCGTCCAGTCCGAAGGGATCGATCAGCAACTGCTGGGCGATGGCGAGACGTTCGATGGTGGGTTCGCGCGAGATCATCATCAGATTGTAGGTTTGGGGGCTGGCCCTGCGGGGGGGCAGGGCTGCTCGTCCGGTGTGGCCAAATCGGCAGCATCGGCAGCGCGGCGCAAAGCCAGCGCCCGCTCATACAGCGCGTTGCGCGGTGCGCCGCTCAGCTCGGCCGCCAGCGCCACGGCTTGTTTGAGCGGCAACTCGCGCAGCAGCGGGGCCAGCAGGCGTTGCGCCTCGGCGCTCAGGCCGTCAGCACCGGGCGCCACCAGCACCACCGGCAGGGCGTGCAGCACCAGCACAAATTCACCCCGGCTGCGGTTGTCGTCGGCCGCCAGCCAGGCGGGCAGATCAACCGCTGGCTGGGTGGTGATGCTCTCGAACTGCTTGGTCAGCTCGCGGCACAGGGTGACGCGGCGTTGTGGTGCGGCGTCCGCCAGGCCGACCAGCAGGGATGCGATGCGGTGCGGCGCTTCAAACAGCACCTGGCAGCCCGGTGCAGCGGCCACCGCCTGCAACGCGCTGCGCCGGTCTTGCCCCTTGCCGGGCAGAAAGCCGACGAAGGCAAAGCCGGCCGCCAGCACATCACCCGCTGCGCTGACTGCGGCCACCGCGCTGCTGGCGCCCGGGATGGGCAGCACCCGGTGGCCGGCCGCTGCCACGGCCGCCACCAGCACCGCGCCGGGGTCAGACACGGCGGGTGTGCCGGCGTCGCTGGCATACGCCACCCGCTGGCCTGACGCCAGCCGGCTGATCACGCTGTTGGCGGCGCTGTGCTCGTTGTGCTGGTGCAGCGCCAGCAGGGGCTTGTCCAGGCCCAGGTGGCGCATCAGCTGGCCGGTGACGCGGGTGTCCTCACACGCCACCGCGTCCACCAGGCCCAGGATGTACACCGCGCGCAGCGTGATGTCGGCCAAGTTGCCGATGGGTGTGGCCACCACATACAGTGCGCCGGCCGGGTGGTGCTGGCCCGCCGTGGCAGCGGCGGCGGCCTGGATCAACAGCGAGGCAGACATGGTCACGGATGGCGGCTGGCGTGGGGTTTTTGGGCGGCGGCAGGCCGCAGAGCCGCCCGGCCTGAACACCAAGCAAGCGGGTGACAGCGCCGAAGACCGGGC
>JANPOW010000273.1:0-16886 GCA_031428185.1 Betaproteobacteria bacterium
AACCGGCGGTGCGCGCCCAGGCCATGATCTCGATCGAGGCCGGTGGCATGGACCGGGCGCTGGAGCTGTTCACGCGCTAAGCCTGCCCTGCCCTGCAGCAGGCCCGGGGCCAATCAAAACCCCATCGAGGCCAGCAAGTCGTCCACGTCCTGTTGGGCCACCGCCTTGGCTGGCACCTGCGGGCCGTTCGACAGGTTGGGCGCGGCAGTTGCAGCCGGCAACACCACCGTGCCGCCGTCTTGCGCCAGCAGTTGCCGCAGTTGCTGCTCCGCCTGGCTGATGATCAACAGCGCCTTGTTGACCACCTGGCCGGACAGGTCCTGAAAATCTTGCGCCAGCATGATGTCGCTCAGCAGGCTGGCCTGGCGCCTGGCCAGATCGGCCTGGTGGCGCAGGGTGTCTGCGGCTTCAGCCAGTGCGGCACGGGCCTCGCCCACACCCAGGTCGGCATGCTTGTGCAGGCAGGCCAGGCGGCTGGCCAACTGGTCGGCATCGGCCGCCGCGTCGCGGCAAATCGGCTGCGCCAGGTGCACCAGGTTGCGCACCTTCACGGCGGCGTTTTGGGTCATCCGGCCCACATGGGCCAGGCGCTGGTTGGCATCGGGCAGGGCATCGCCCAGGCGAGACAGCGAGCGCTCCCAACCCGGCGCCGACAAGGTGTTGCCAAGGCGCTGCACCCGGGTGTCCAGCTGGTCGATGGCATCCTGTCCCGCAGACATGTCACTCACGTTAAGCCACTCCATTGACTTGTTTATCGATTGCACAGCGCTGCGGCCCGGGGCTGGCCAGACGCCACGGCGCCCGCCCGCCAGGCCAAGCCGCCCGCCTCTGTGTATCGGTGCGCTGGCAGTGCGTCTTGATGGTTGGCTGGCGGCAAATGTCACGGCCACACCTGTTTTGCCACCCGTGCCGGCCCGTACCCCAGCCGGCCTGGGCTCAACTGGACAGTTGAGCCCAGGCCTTTTCCAGCCGCTTGGTGCTGACGGGCTGCGGCGTGCGCAACTCTTGGGCGAAGAAGCTCACGCGCAGCTCCTCGATCAGCCAGCGGTATTCGTCCAGCCGGGCATCGACGGCCCCTTTTTGGTCGGCCAGGCGGCGCACGTAGCGGGTCTCCAGCGGGCGCAGCTCAGCCAGGCGTGATGCATCACGCGCCGGGTCGGCCCGGTGTTTGTCCAGCCTCAGCGTGATGGCCTTCAAGTAACGCGGGTAGTGCTGCAACTGGGCAAATGGCGCTTGCGGCAAAAAGCGCTTGGGCAGCAGGCGCTGCAATTGGGCAGCCACGTCGTCCGTCACTTCTTTGGGCGGGCGGGCGTCTTTCAACTTGCGCTGGGCGGCGTTGTAGTCGATCAGGATCACACCGGCCAGCCGGGCCACTTCTTGCGCAATCAGGTTGAGACGACTGCGGCCTTCGGTGATGCGGCGCTCAAAGTCGGCCGCGTTGGTGGGCAGCGGGTCGGCCAGAAAGGCCCGGTCGAGCGCCAGATCAATGATCTGGCCGCGCAACTCGTCCGCACTGCCCAGTGGCATGTACAGCGTGGCCATCTTCACCAGGTCGGGGATGTTTTTTTCCAGGTACTTGAGCGGCTCTTTGAGGGCCAGCGCCACCAGCCGGCGCAAGCCCGCGCGGTGCTTGGCCGCAGCGCCGGCGGGCTCATCAAACACCTCGATCTCGACATGCGTGGTCTTGTCGATCAGCGCCGGGAAGCCGATCAACACCTGGCCGGCTTGGTGGATTTCCATCAGCTCGGGCAACTCGCCAAATGTCCAGGCGGTGTGGCGTGCGGGCGCGGCTGGGGGGGTTGCGGGTAGTGGTGGCGGTGCGGTTTTTTCAATCCGGCGCGCGCCGCCGGCGGCCGGCTGGGCCAGCACCGCCGCTGCCGGCGCGGGCGCAGCGCTGCCGCCCAGCTTCAAGGCTGCCAGCGCCTGGAAGGCCGACCGCGCCTGGCCGCCCAGCTCGGCCTTGAGCGTGGCCAGGTGCCGGCCCAACCCCAACTGCCGGCCGTGCTCGTCCACCACCCTGAAGTTCATGAACAGGTGGGGCTGCAGCATGTCCAGCTTGAAGTCGTTGCGCTGCACCGCAATCTGGCTGCGCTGGCGCACGGCCTTGAGCAACACGTCCATCAGCGCGCCGTCGCCAAACGGCTGGCTGGTGATGAACTCGGCCACAAAATCCGGCAGCGGCACCAGCCGTGAGCGCGGCCGCTGGTGCAGGCTTTTGAGCAGCGCCGTGATCTTGCCGGCCAACATGCCGGGCACCAGCCATTCACAGCGCTCATCGCTGACCTGGTTCAGCGCATAGATGGGCACCGTCACCGTCACGCCGTCCTTGGCGTCACCTGGCTCATGCAGGTAAGCCACCGCGCAATCCACCCCGCCCAGGCGCAGCAGCTTGGGGAAGGCACTGCCGGTGATGCCGGCCGCCTCATGGCGCATCAGCTCATCGCGGGTGAGCTGCAATACCTTGGGGTTGGCGCGGCTCTCAAATTTGACCCAGCGCTCCAGCGTGGCGCCCGAGTGCACATCGGCCGGCAGCAACTGGTCGTAAAAAGCGTAGATCAGCGCATCGTCCACCAGCACATCCTGGCGCCGGCTTTTGTGCTCCAGCTCTTGCACTTGCGCCAGCAGCTTGCGGTTGTGGCTGATGAAGGGCAGCGCGCTATCCCAGTCGTCTTCCACCAGCGCACTGCGGATGAAGATCTCGCGTGCGCCGCGTGGGTCGACATTGCCAAAGTTCACGCGCCGGTTGTTGTAGATGACGATGCCGTACAGCGTGGCGCGCTGCAGGGCCACCACTTCTGCCGCTTTTTTCTCCCAATGCGGCTCCAACAGCTGGGTCTTGAGCAAATGCCCGGCCACACCGGGGATCCACTGCGGCTCGATGCCGGCCAGGCCGCGGCCATACAGTTTGGTGGTGTCCACCAGCTCGGCGCTGATCAGCCAGCGGCCGGGCTTTTTGCTCAGGTGGGCGCCGGGGTGGCGCCAGAACTTGATGCCACGCGCACCCAGGTACCAATCGTCATCGTCACGTCCTTTTCTGCCCCCATGCCCCCCGAGGGGGGCGCCGACTTGGGGCGGCCCGGCGTCGGCGCGGCAGCCGATGTTGCCCAGCAGCCCGGCCAGCATGGCCAGGTGGATTTGCTCGTAGGTGGCGGCACTGCCGTTCAGCCGCCAGCCCTGCTCGGCCACCACGGTGTGCAGCTGGCTGTGGATGTCGCGCCATTCCCGCACCCGCCGTGGGTTGACAAAGCTGTCGCGCAGGCGCTGCTCTTGCTGTCGGTTGCTGAGCTTGTGGCTGTCGATGCGCGGGTTGGCACTGCTTGCCGCAGCAGCGCCTGCCGCTGCAGTGGCCGGTTTGCCCGCCGGATGGCCATGCACACCCCGGCCTTCCTCGATCCACTGCCACAGCTTGAGATAGCCCATGAATTCCGACTTTTCGTCGTCGAACTTCTTGTGCTTTTCGTCGGCGGCTTGCGCCACCTCCATCGGTCGGTCGCGCACATCCTGCACGCTCAAGGCGCTGGCGATGATCAGCACCTCACTCAGCGCTTCGCGGTCGCGTGCCGCCAAAATCATGCGGCCCACACGCGGGTCCAGCGGCAGGCGGCTGAGTTCTTTGCCGATGGCCGTCAGCTCGTTGTCATCGTCCACCGCGCCCAGCTCACCCAGCAGGTCGTAACCGTCGGCAATGGCCTTGGGGCGTGGCGCTTCGAGAAACGGGAAGTCCTCCACCTGGCCCAGGCGCAGCGCTTTCATGCGCAGGATCACCCCGGCCAGGCTGCTGCGCAGGATTTCTGGGTCGGTGAACTTGGGCCGGCTGTTGAAGTCTTTTTCGTCGTACAGGCGGATGCAGATGCCGTTGGCAACACGGCCACAACGCCCGGCGCGCTGGTTGGCGGCGGCCTGGCTGATGGGCTCCACCTGCAGTTGCTCCACCTTGGTGCGGTAGCTGTAGCGCTTGACGCGCGCCAGCCCGCTGTCGATGACGTAGCGGATGCCGGGCACGGTGAGCGAGGTCTCGGCCACGTTGGTGGCCAGCACGATGCGGCGGCCCCCATTGGCCAAATGCGCAACCTCAAACACCGCCTCTTGCTCGGCTTGTGACAGGCGCGCAAACAGCGGCAGGATTTGCGGCTGCGGGCCGCCTTTGTGTTGCTGTGCCAGGTGCTTGCGCAGGTGGTCAGCCGCGTCGCGGATTTCGCGCTCACCGGGCAAAAACACCAGGATGTCGCCCGCCGTGCCGCCATGCCACAACGCATCCACCGCGTCGGCGATGGCCTCGTCCAGCCCGTACTCGCGCTTCTCTTCAAAGGGCTGCCAACGCTGCTCTACCGGAAACAAGCGCCCACTCACCTGGATCACCGGCGCGGGCCCGCGAATCGACTCGAAGTGCCGCGCAAACCGGTCGGCGTCGATGGTGGCCGAGGTGACGATGATCTTCAAATCCGGCCGGCGCGGCAGCAGTTGCCGCAGATAGCCCAGCAGGAAATCGATGTTCAGGCTGCGCTCATGCGCCTCGTCGATGATCAGCGTGTCGTACTGGCGCAGGTCAGGGTCGCCCTGGGTCTCGGCCAGCAAGATGCCGTCGGTCATCAGCTTGACGGACGCACCCGGTTGCAGCCGGTCTTGAAACCGCACCTTGTAGCCCACCACCTCGCCCAGTGGCGACTGCAGCTCGTCGGCAATGCGCTTGGCCACGCTGGTGGCGGCCAGCCGGCGCGGCTGGGTGTGGCCGATCAGGCCTTTGCCACCGGCGCCCAGGCCACGCCCCAGCGCCAGCGCGATCTTGGGTAACTGGGTGGTTTTGCCTGAGCCGGTCTCACCGCAGACGATGACCACCTGGTGGTCGGTCAGCGCCCGCGCGATCTCCTCACGCCGGGCCGAGACGGGCAGCGATTCGGGGTAGCTGATGCGGGGGATGGGCGTGGCCACACGCGGCGGCCTGTCGGGGCGCGCTGGCCGGGCTGGATGGCCGGCCTGCGCGGGATGATCAGACGGGTCTGGCCGGGGCGGCCGCGCCGGTGGGGCGGGCGGGTTCACAGGGCGCGGATTATGGCTGGCGCGATGGGCCAGGTTTGCCAGCCAGGCCGGCAGCTCAGCCCAGCAAGTCCGCCACCGTCATGCCTGACAAGCCGGCGTGCTGGCGGAAAGCCTGGGTGCAGCGCTGCTCGCGCAGCAGCAGCCTGTCGACCAGCGGCTGCGCTGGCGTCTGGCCGGTGTGGATCAGCAGCACATGGCGCTGGTCACCGTCTTCGTCCAGCCGGCCACACCAGCCCAGCGCGATCAGCTCATCCAGCACGGGCTGCACCTGCAGCGGGTCAATGCGCAGCGCACCGGCCAGGGCCTGGGCACCCAGGCCGGGCTGGGCTGTGCGGCGAGAGCGGTGCAGCACCTGCAGCACCGCCACTGCCAATGCAAAGCGCTCGCCTGGCCGGTCCGGCAAGCGCACCACGCGCATCGCCAGGCTGGGCGCATACGCCGCAATCACCGCGCCCAGCAGCACCACCACCCAGCTGAGATAAATCCACAGCAACAGGATGGGCAGCGTGGCAAACGCGCCATACAGCACCGAAAAGGTGGGCACCTGGCCCACGTACCAGGCCAGGCCGCGCTTGGCCACCGCAAAACCCAGCGCCACAAACACCCCACCGGCCAGTGCGTGCGGCCAGCGCACGTGGGTGTTGGGCACGTAGCGGTACAGCGCGGCCATGCCGGCGGCCAGCAATGCCACCTCCACGGCACCCAACAAAAAACTGATACTGCCCGGCATCGCCCCCACCAGCCCACTTGAGGCCGACAGCGCATACGAGGTCAGCGACAAGCTGGCGCCCAGCACCAGTGGCCCCAGCGTGAGCGCAGCCCAGTACACCAGCACGCGCTGCGCCAGCGGGCGTGGCCTGGGCACCCGCCAGATGCCGTTGAGCGTGCGGTCGATCGTGAACATCAGCGCCAGTGCGGTAAGCCCCAGCAAGATCAGGCCCAGGCTGCCCAGCTTGTTGGCCTTGCCGGCAAATTGGGTGAGTGCCAGCAGCACCGGCTTGGCAATGGTGTCGGGCACCAGACTTTGCAAAAAGTACTGCTGCAACGCCAGCTGGAAACGCGCAAAGATCGGGAACGCAGTGAACAGCGCCAACATCACCGTGACCAGCGGCACCAGGCTGATCAGGGTGGTGAAGGTCAGGCTGCTGGCGGTGAGGGCCAGGTGGTCGTCACGGAAGCGGATGCGCAGCGTGCGCAGGGTGTCAAACCAGGGCCAGTGGCGCAGCACACGCGCCAGTGCGGCCAGGCCCGGGCGGGGCCGGCGGATGGATGCGGTAGACGCCCGGAGGGTGGGGAGCATCTGGCTATGATGCCAGCCGTGATCCAGACCCCCCCGCTTGATCCGGTGCCGACGGGCGCGGTTGCACCCACCCCGGCCACCCCGCCGCCGGTTGCGCCAGAGGCCTTTGATGCCGGCGCCAACCAGCCCCCGCATGCGTTTGTGCAGGCCACCCGGCTGCTGGCTGTAGGCGCCTTGCTGGGCCTGATTGCGCTGGGCCTGGCCTGGGAGCTGTGGCTGGCGCCCACCGGCGCACGTTGGCTGGCCTTCAAGGTGCTGCCGCTGGTATTGCCGTTGGCCGGCTTGCTGAAACACCGGCTCTACACCTACCGCTGGGTCAGCCTGCTGGTGTGGCTGTACTTCACCGAGGGCATCGTGCGCGCCACCGGCCTGCCCAGCGGCGCTGCACCCGGCATGGGCGTGGCGCTGGCCTGGGCCGAGGTCGGGCTGTGTACCCTGCTCTTCATCGCCTGCGCCGCGCATGTGCGCTGGCGCCTCAAACACCCCAGCCAGCCCAGCACATTGCCTGCATGAACCCGTCCCCCCTGATTGCCGAGCTGCAAACCCTGCTGGGCGCCACCCAGGTGCTGACCGACGGTGACCTGAGCGCCTGGACCCGCGACTGGCGCAAGCGCTGGCAGGGCAAAGCCCTGGCCGTGGTGCGGCCCGGCAACACCGCGGAGGTGGCGCAAGTGCTGCACGCCTGCGCCCGCTATCGCGTGGCCGTGGTGCCGCAGGGTGGCAATACCGGCCTGGTGGGCGGTGGTGTGCCCGATGCCACCGGCACGCAGGTGCTGCTCAGCCTGGCGCGCCTGAACCGGGTGCGCAACATCGACCGCGCCAACCTGACCATGACGGTGGAGGCCGGCTGTGTGCTGCAGGCGGTGCAGGCCGCCGCCACTGAGGCCGGGCTGCTGTTCCCGCTCAGCCTGGCGGCCGAGGGCACATGCAGCATCGGTGGCAACCTGGCCACCAATGCCGGTGGCACCGCCGTGCTGCGCTACGGCAATGCGCGTGAGCTGTGCCTGGGGCTGGAGGTGGTGACCGCCAGCGGTGACCTGTGGGACGGGCTCTCGGGCCTGCGCAAGGACAACACCGGCTACGACCTGCGTGACCTGTTCATCGGCAGCGAGGGCACGCTGGGCATCATCACCGCAGCCACGCTCAAGCTGTTTCCGCAGCCGGCGGCCAGCATCACCGCGCTGGCCAGTTGTGCGTCGCTAGACCAGTGTGTGGCGCTGCTCGGCCTGGCGCAGGCACGGCTTGGTGCCGGGCTGACGGCTTTTGAGGTGATGAACACCTTCTCACTGGCGCTGGTGCGGCGCCACTTTGCGCAGTTGGCCCAACCGCTGCCACCTGCCCCCTGGACGGTGCTGCTGGAATGCGCTGACGCCGATGGCGAGGCCGCGGCCCGCAGCCGCTTTGAGGCCTTGCTGGAGGCCGCGCTGGGCGCTGGTGTGATCACCGACGCGGCGCTTGCCGCGAGCCTGGCCCAATCCGCCGCCATGTGGCACTTGCGTGAATCCATCCCGCTGGCGCAGAGTGAAGAAGGCTTGAACGTCAAACACGACATCGCCCTGCCGATCTCGGCCATTGCAGGCTTTTGTGCCCGCACTGATGCCGCGCTGCAAGCCGCTTTCCCGGGTGTGCGGCTGGTCAACTTTGGCCACCTGGGTGACGGCAACCTGCACTACAACGTGCAAAGCCCGGACGGCGCTGCGGCGGTTGATTTTCTGGCCACGCATGAGCACGCGATCAACACCGTGGTCTACGACGCAGTGCAGGCCTGCGGCGGCAGTTTCTCGGCCGAGCACGGCATCGGCGCACTCAAGCGCGACGAACTGGCGCAACGCAAATCACCGGTGGCGCTGGGCCTGATGCGGGCCATCAAACAGGCGCTTGACCCGCACGGGCGCTTGAACCCGGGGCGGGTGGTTTAGGGCCGCCGGTGGCGCCAGCGCCAATTCAATGCGATGGGCCTTTCAAGGCCAACGGCACCGGCAGCGCCATCACATCGATGCCTTCGTCGGCCAACGCTGCCCGCTCTTGCGCACTGGCCTGGCCACGGATGCCACGCTGGGCGCTCTCACCGTAGTGGATGCGGCGGGCTTCTTCGGGGAATCGCTCGCCCACGTCCTCGGTATTGCGCAGCACCTGCTGCACCGCGTGCATCCACTGCGCTTGCAGGGCGGGTGGCATGGTGACCGGTGCTGCTGGCGGCGCAGCACCGGCCAGGGAGGTGTCGCGTTGCTCGGCCTGCGCCGCTGGCGCCGGGCTTTTATCCGACTGCGGCGCACGCGCGCCAGACAGGTTGAGCCGCGGCGCGCTGGGCAAGCGGGTGATGGTGGCATCCGCACACAGCGGGCAGGTGATCAGGCCCTGGCCTTGCTGGAGCAGAAAATCAGCCTCCGAGCCAAACCAGCCCTCGAAGCCGTGGCCCAACGCGCAGTGCAAGTCCAGTACCTTCATCGTGCTGGCATTATCGGCACCTGGGCGCGGTGGCGTTGATGGCGCTCAGACCGGTGCCACCCAGGTCAGTGGCCATTGCCCGGCACGCCATTTTTGCAGCCACTGCAGGCCGATCAGGGTTTTGACGTCAGTCAGTACACCGTTGGCGGCCAAAGCGTCCAGCTCGGCTTCGCTCATCAGCACCAGGTCAATCAGCTCACCACTGTCCAACTGGCGCGGGCCGGGTGTGAGGCCGCGCGCAAACCAGATCTCGATGCCCTCGGTGCTGTAGGCGCAGGCGTTGTGGATGACACAGGCACGCGCCCATTGCGCGGCGCGGTAGCCGGTTTCTTCAGCCAGTTCACGCTGGCCGCAGTGCTGTACCGATTCATTGGCGTCCAGCTTGCCGGCCGGGAACTCCAGCATGACCCGGCCAAGCGGATAGCGGTACTGGCGCTCCAGCACCAGCCGGCCGTCGTCCAGCAGCGGCAGCACCATCACCGCGCCCGGGTGCACGATGTATTCACGCATGGCAGTGCTGCCGTCGGCAAAAGCGATGGTGTCGCGCCGCACGTCCAGAAAATCACCGCAGTACACCTGCTGGCCAGCCAGCAGCCGCTCGCTGAGGTGGGCGTGGCTCAACGGCACCGGCGCGTTGCCCTCACGTGGCCAACGCACGCAGGATGGCGTCGCGGCAGATGGCCATCAGCCCACCCGGCAGCAGGCCAAAACCCAGCACCGCCAAACCGTTGACCGCCAGCAAGGCACTGATTCCGCTGCCCTGCAGCGGGCGTGAGGCGTCGGTGGGTTCATCGAAGTACATCACCTTGACGATACGCAGGTAATAAAACGCACCGACCAACGACAACATCACCGCCACCACCGCCAGCACGATGTAGCCGGTGACGTTGGTGGTGATCAGCGCCTGCAGGATGGACAGCTTGGCATAAAAGCCCACCATCGGCGGCACACCGGCCAGCGAGAACATGAACAGCGTCATGATGCCGGCCAGCCACGGTGCACGTTTGGCCAGGCCCGACAGGTCAGTGATCTCTTCACTCTCAAAGCCGGCACGCGACAAAAACATGATCAGCCCGAAGGTGCCCAGCGTGGTGAGCACATAACTCACCACATAAAACATGGCCGAGCTGTAGGCATTGCCGGCCGACAAGGTATTGCCATTGACCACACCCGCCGTGAGCCCCAGCAGCATGAAGCCCATTTGTGAAATGGTGGAATACGCCAGCATGCGCTTCAGGTTGCTTTGCGCAATGGCCGCCAGGTTGCCAATGACCAATGAGGACACCGCGAGCACCACCAGCATTTGCTGCCAATGCACCGCCAGGCCCAGCATGCCTTCCACCAGCAGCCGGATGGTGATGGCAAATGCCGCCAGTTTGGGCGCACCGCCAATCAGCAGCGTCACCGCGGTGGGTGCGCCCTGGTAGACATCGGGCACCCACATGTGGAATGGCACCACACCCAGCTTGAATGCCAGGCCGGCCACCACAAACACCACACCAAAGGTCAACACCGTGGCATTGATGCGGCCGGTTGAAATGGCGTTGAAAACCTCATTGATCTCCAATGACCGCGTAGCGCCATACATCATCGACAAGCCGTAGAGCAAAAAGCCCGAGGCCAACGCGCCCAGCACAAAATACTTCATGGCGGCTTCGGTGGACACACCGTGGTCACGCCGCAAGGCCACCAGTGCGTACAGCGACAAGCTCATCAACTCCAGGCCCAAATAGACCACCAGAAAGTTGTTGGCCGAGCACATCACACCAATGCCCAGCAGCACAAACATGGACAGGCTGAAGAATTCACCTTTCAGCATGTCGCGGCTGCTGATGTAGGGCTGGGCGTAGGCCAGGGTCATCATCACCGCCAGCGTGGCAAAAAACGCCAGCAGGTGGCCCATCGGGTCGCCCACCATCATGCGCTGCATGCCGTAGACGGTGGCACCAGCGTCAAAGTACAGCCAGTGCAGCAGCGCCACAGCACCCAGGCTGCATTGCGTGAGCCAAAAAGTGGGGCGGCGCTTGGGGTCAGTGACAAACAGGTCAAGCAGGGCAACGGCGCAGGCCATCACCAACAGCAGGGCTTCGGGGTAGACGACCAGCCAGTTCATTGAATTCATGTTGGTTTGCCTGGCCTCATTGCAGCTTGGTGGCTGCCACGTGCTTGAGCAGCTCGGTGACCGACACATGCATCACATCGGTGAATGGCTTGGGATAAACACCCATCACCAGGGTGGCAATGGCCAGCACGGCCATCAGGCCAAATTCACGCGCGCTCAAATCGGTCAAGTCCGCCACATGGTGGTTGGTGACCTTGCCAAAGTAGACCCGCTTGTACATCCACAGTGAATAAGCCGCGCCCGAGATCAGCGCCGTGGCGGCAATCATGCCGAGCCAGAAGTTGAATGACACGGTACCCAGAATCACCATCCATTCACCCACAAACCCACCCGTGCCCGGCAGGCCGCAATTGGCCATGGTGAAGAACAGTGCAAACGCCGCAAACTTGGGCATCGTGTTGACGACCCCGCCGTAGCTTGAGATCTCACGGCTGTGCACCCGGTCATACAACACCCCGATGGCCAGAAACATGGCGCCTGAGACAAAGCCGTGCGAAATCATCTGCACCAGCCCGCCCGACAGCCCCAGCTCATTGAAGATGAAAAAGCCCAGCGTCACAAACCCCATGTGCGCAATGGATGAATAGGCCACCAGCTTTTTCATGTCTTGCTGCACCAGCGCCACCAGGCCGATGTAGACCACCGCAATCAGGCTGAGGGCAATGATGACCCAGGCGTATTCACGCGCAGCGTCGGGTGCAATGGGCATGGAGAAACGCAAGAAGCCATACGCCCCCAGCTTCAACATGATGGCCGCCAGCACCACCGACCCGCCGGTGGGTGCCTCCACGTGGGCATCTGGCAACCAGGTATGCACCGGCCACATCGGCACCTTGACTGAAAACGCCGCAAAGAAGGCAAAGAACAGCAATGCCTGGGTCTGCAGATTGAGTGGCAGCTTGTGCCACGCCGCAATATCAAACGTGCCACCTGCCTTGTAATACAAGAAGACCAGCGCAATCAACATCAGCAATGAGCCGGCCAGCGTGTACAAGAAAAACTTGAACGCCGCATACACCCGACGCGGGCCGCCCCAGACGCCGATGATGATGTACATCGGGATCAACGTGGCCTCAAAAAACACATAGAACAGCAGGCCATCGGCCGCGCAGAACACACCCACCATCAGACCGGAAAGGATCAAAAAGGCACCCATGTACTGCGCCACCCGCTCAGTGATCACCTGCCACGCGGCCACCACCACGATGATGCTGATGAAGGCTGTGAGCAATACAAACCACACCGAGATGCCGTCCACCCCCAGGTGGTAGCGCACGTTGAAGCGCTCGATCCAGGGCAGGTTCTCCTGAAACTGCAGCGCGGCAGTGCTGCGGTCAAAGCCGTTGATCAGCGGCAGCGTGACCAGAAAGCTGGCAACCGACCCTACCAAAGCCAACCAACGGGCCGCACCCGGGTTGTCATCACGGCCCAGGGCCAGCAGCACGATGCCAAAAGCGATCGGTAGCCAGATCGAAACACTCAAGAGTCCAAAACCCATTTTCTATTCTCCGCCTGTGCCGCTCATCGGCCGGCCAAGCCGGAAAAGAATGGCCCAAGAACAGCGGGCCACAGTTGCCAGGACAGCAGGCCGAACACGCCCAACAGCATTACCAGCGCATACCAGTAAACATGGCCGGTCTGCACCAGCCGGGTCAGGCCCGCCAAACCGCCCACCAATTTGGTTGAGCCATTGATCAACACACCGTCGATCAGACCCATGTCGCCGCCCTTCCACAAACCACGGCCGATCAGCCGCGCACCCGCGGCCAGCACGTTTTCATTGAACCAGTCGAGGTAGTACTTGTTCTCCAGCAGCGTGATAAGTGGTGACAAGGCTTTGCCAATGGCCGCCGGAATGGCCGGCGCCTCCATGTAAAACACATAGGCCACCACCACACCAGACAGCGCCAAGATGAAGGGCAAGCTGGTGAGTGCCTGCAGCGCCATGGCGCCTGCGCCGTGGAACTCTTCAGCCAATTCCTTCATTGCATGGTGGTGTTCACCATGCACAATGATCGCGTCCTTGAAGAAGTCACCAAACAACATCGGGCCAATGGTGAAGTAGCCAATCACCACGGACGGGATGGCCAGCAACACTAGCGGCAACCAGACCACCCAGGGGGATTCATGCGGGGTGTGGGCATGGTGGCCGTGGTCGGTGTGCTTGTCGTGGTGGTCACCGTCATGTGCAGCCGCGTGACCGGCGCCATGGGCATCCCCATGCGCGTCAGCACGCGCATCAGCACGCGCATCAGCACGCGCATGGTCATCCTCAGGCGGGAACGGCTTGTGGTGGAAATGCTCCTTGCCGTGGAACACCAGAAAGTACATGCGGAACGAATAGAAGGCCGTGACAAACACACCGGCCACCACCGCAAAATAAGCCCACTGCGCAGCCGGCTAGTGGCTGGCATGCACCGCCTCGATGATGGAGTCCTTGGAATAAAAGCCCGAGAACAACGGCGTGCCGATCAAGGCCAGGCTGCCCAGCAGCGAGGTGATCCAGGTGATGGGCATGTACTTGCGCAGGCCGCCCATGTTGCGGATGTCCTGGTCATGGTGCATGCCGATGATCACCGAGCCGGCACCCAAGAACAGCAAGGCCTTGAAGAAGGCATGGGTCATCAGGTGGAATACCGCCACTGAATACGCCGATGCACCCAGCGCCACCGTCATATAACCCAGCTGGCTGAGCGTGGAATAAGCCACCACCCGCTTGATGTCGGTCTGGATGATGCCCAGAAAGCCCATGAACAGCGCGGTGATGCTGCCAATGATCAGGATGAAGTTGAGCGCGGTGTCAGACAGCTCAAACAGCGGTGACATGCGTGCCACCATGAAGATGCCAGCCGTCACCATGGTTGCCGCGTGGATCAGCGCGGAGATTGGCGTCGGGCCTTCCATCGAATCAGGCAGCCATACATGCAAGGGGAACTGCGCACTCTTGCCCATTGCGCCAATGAACAGGCAGATGCAGGTGACGGTGATCAACATCCAATCCGTGCCCGGGAAGCTGAGCTTGGCCAAATCCTCCGCCTTGGCAAAGGTTTCGGCATAACCCAGCGTGCCGCCGTAAGCCACGATCAGACCAATGCCCAGGATGAAACCAAAGTCACCAACACGGTTGACCAAAAACGCCTTCATGTTGGCAAAGATGGCCGTGGGTTTGGTGTACCAAAATCCAATCAGCAAATAGCTGACCAGGCCAACGGCCTCCCAACCAAAAAACAACTGCAAGAAGTTGTTGCTCATCACGAGCATCAACATGCTGAACGTGAACAGGCTGATGTAGCTGAAGAAGCGCTGGTAGCCCGGGTCGTCCACCATGTAGCCCACGGTATAGAGGTGCACCATCAGCGACACGAAGGTAACCACCACCATCATCATCGCGGTGAGGCCGTCGACCAGGAAGCCGACCTCCATCGTCAGATCACCCAGCCTCATCCACTCATAGATGGTGGCGTTGAAGCGGGCACCGGCCAGCACGTCATTGAGCACCAGCACTGACAAGACGAACGAAACCAGCACGCCCAGGATGGTGACGGTGTGGGCACCGGCGCGGCCGATTTGCCTGCCAAAAAAGCCAGCCAGCACAGCGCCGGCCAAAGGTGCCAGCGGCACCGCCAGCAGCAGGTTTTGAGAGAGTTGAGCAGCCATGTTGTTGTCAGTATTTCTGGCTTCAGCCCTTGAGCGTGTCGAGCTCGTCCACGCTGATGGTGGCGCGGTTGCGGAACAGCACCACCAGAATGGCCAGGCCAATGGCCGATTCGGCCGCCGCCACGGTGAGGATGAAGAAGACAAACACCTGGCCCGCCATGTCACCCAGGTAGTGCGAGAAGGCGACGAAGTTCATGTTGACGGCCAGTAGCATCAACTCAATGGCCATCAGCAGAACAATCAAATTGCGCCGGTTCAAATAGATGCCAATCACCGACAGCGCAAACAACAGGCCACCCAATGACAGGTAGTGGCCCAGCGTGATGGGTCCGAGGTTCATTTTTTGTCTCCCGCAGCCGGGCTGGCCGGCGTGCCCGCAGCAGCCACTGGCAATGACGGCAACTCAATCACCGGCTGCATCTTGACGATGCGCAAGCGGTCAGCCTTCTTGGCCAGCACTTGCTGTGACGGATCTTGTGAGCGACTGTCCTTGCGCTGGCGTAGCGTGAGTGCAATGGCCGCGATGATCGCCACCAACAGCAGCACGGCGGCAATCTGCAGCGGGTACAGATATTTGGTGTACACCTCAATGCCCAGCAACCGAGTATTGCCCAGCTTGGCTAGCGCCGGGTCTAACACCGGTGCGTCGGTCAGGCGGAAACCACCCATCAAGACCAGTGCCATTTCCAGCGCAATGACGGCGCCAATCGGGCCGGCCAGCGGCAAGTGCTTCCAGAAACCCTCCCGGTCGTTTTCCTCTCCGGTGTCGAGCATCATCACGACAAACAAAAACAGCACCATCACGGCGCCCACATACACCAGCACCAGGGTGATGGCCAGAAACTCTGCCTTGAGCAGCATCCAGATCACCGAGGCATTGGCAAACGCCAGCACCAAAAACAGCACGGCATGCACCGTGCTGCGGGCAGTGATCACCCGGAAAGCTGCAATGAGCAGCACGGCCGAGAAAAAGTAAAACAGTGCACCAGTGGTTGTCATGGTCTTGTTGCGCGATAAGCGATGGAGTAGGCGTCGTGCAGCAGCCCTTGCGAGCGACCCGAGGTTGCGGCGAGTCCCTTAGCCGTACAACAGTACGGCGAGCAACGCAGGCGCAAGATCGGGCCGCGCAGTAGGCTGATGCGCGGCGCCTACCGGTACTTCGCGTCGGCCTCCTGGTTGGCGGCAATTTCAGCTTCGTAACGGTCACCCACGGCCAGCAGCATGTCTTTGGTGAAATACAGGTCGCCGCGCTTTTCGCCGTGGTACTCAAAGATATGGGTCTCGACAATCGAGTCAACCGGGCAGCTCTCTTCACAAAAGCCGCAGAAGATGCATTTGGTCAAATCGATGTCGTAACGCGTGGTGCGGCGGCTGCCGTCCGCGCGCACATCGCTCTCGATCGTGATGGCCATCGCCGGGCACACCGCCTCACACAGCTTGCAGGCAATGCAGCGCTCTTCACCGTTGTCGTACCGGCGCAGTGCATGCAGACCGCGGAAGCGCGGGCTTTGCGGTGTTTTTTCTTCAGGAAACTGCACCGTGATCTTCTTGGCGAAGAAGTATTTTCCGGTGAGCTTCATGCCCTTGAGCAACTCCAGCAGCATGAAGCTGGAGAGGAAGTCTTTCAGTGATGCGGTCTGGGTTGCCATGTCACTTCCAAATATTCAAGGGGGACTGGATCCACAGGCCCACCACCACCAACCAGATCAGCGTAATGGGGATAAAGATCTTCCAGCCCAGCCGCATGATCTGGTCATAGCGGTAGCGCGGAAAGGTGGCGCGCACCCACAAGAACATGGTGACCACTACAAACACTTTTGCTGCCAGCCAGATCCAGCCGGGGATGAAATCGAGGAAGGAAAACGGGCTCAGCCAACCACCCAAAAACAGCAGCACGCACAACATCGACACCAAAATCATGTTGGCGTATTCAGCCAAAAAGAACATGGCAAACGACATGCCTGAATATTCAATCATGTGGCCAGCCACGATTTCGGATTCACCCTCCACCACGTCAAACGGGTGGCGGTTGGTCTCGGCCAGGCCGGCAATGAAATAGACGATGAAGATGGGGAACAGCGGCAGCCAGTTCCAGGACAGCAGGCCCACACCCGCGCTGGCCATCATGCCCCGGCCCTGGCTCATGACGATCTCGCTCATGTTGAGTGAGCCAGCCACCATCAACACCACCACCAGGCAAAAGCCCATCGCAATTTCGTAACTCACCATCTGGGCTGACGCACGCAGCGCACCCAGAAACGCGTACTTGGAGTTGGACGCCCAGCCGGCAATGATCACGCCGTAGACCTCTAGTGAGGTAAT
>JANPOW010000274.1:0-4798 GCA_031428185.1 Betaproteobacteria bacterium
AAACGGCGTCATGCCGTCAATGCGCTGGCCGTTCAGCACAATCTGCCCGCTGGTGGGGCCAAAACGGCCGGAGATCAGGTTGAACAGTGTGCTTTTGCCGGCGCCGTTGGGGCCGATGATGGCCACCCGCTCACCCGGGCGCACCTGCAGTTGCGCGCCGCGGATGATCTGGGTCTTGCCAAACTGCTTGTGTACATCCAGCAGCTCCACCGCAAATTCAGGCTTGCCCTGATTGAATTTGTGGGCACTCATCACAGAGCCTCCCGGCGCTGAATTTCGCGCTCAATGTCTTCAGCAATGCTGCCCCATTGCAGCGCAAAGCTACGGCGGCGCCACTCAAACAGCGCTGCACCCATCAGCATCAATACCACCGCCGCCACCCAACACGCCGTGCTGGATGCATCCAACGTCAAACCCAAGAAGGGCATCTTGGGGCCCAGCGCGGCATTGAGCTGCAGGTGGTACAGCATCTCGATCATGGCCGCCGCACCGGTGAGTGCAATCAGCCCGGCCACACCCAACACCAGATAGGCCGGCAGCACCCGTTTGAGCTTGCCAAACAGCGCCAGCCGCACATTCATCATGATCAGGCTGGCAATGCCGCCCGGTGCATACATCACCATCAGCAAGAAGATCAAGCCCAGGTACAACAACCAGGCCTTGGTCAACTCAGACAGCAGCACCAGGCCAATCACCATCAATACCGCGCCAATGATGGGGCCGAAGAAAAACGTGGCGCCACCGAGAAACACAAACAGCAGATACGCGCCCGAGCGCGCCGCGCCCACCACTTCGGCCGTGACAATCTCGAAATTGAGCGCGCCCAGCCCACCCGCAATGCCGGCAAAAAAGCCGGAGATCATGAAGGTGAAGAAGCGCACCTTCTGGGTGTCGTAGCCGATGAATTCCACCCGTTCGGGGTTGTCGCGCACGGCGTTGAGCATGCGGCCCAGTGGTGTGCGGGTCATGGCGTACATCAGCGCGGTGCTGATGAAGCAGTACACCGCGATCAGGTAATAGACCTGGATCTGCGGGCCGAAACTGATGCCGGCAACCGCCGAGCCCACCACCCGGTTGCCCGAAATGCCGCCCTCGCCACCAAAAAACTCGGGGATCATCAGCGACATCGACCACACCAGCTCACCCACACCCATGGTGATCATGGCAAAGGTGGTGCCACTTTTTTTGGTGGTTACCCAGCCCAGCAGTGCGGCAAAAAACAAGCCGGCAAAACCGCCCACCAGCGGGATCAGGCTAACAGGCAAGTGCAGCGTGCCGGCACTCACCGCGTTGAGGGTGTGGATGGCTAAAAACGAACCCAGGCCGCTGTACACCGCATGGCCAAAGCTCAGCATGCCGCCTTGGCCCAGCAACATGTTGTAGGCCAGGCAGGCAATGATGGCGATGCCGATTTGCGACAGCATGGTCTGGGCAAAACTGCTGGTCCACAGCAATGGCGCTGCCGCCATCACCAGGGCAAAGCCGCCCCAGATCAGCAACGGGCCGCCCAAGGGTTTGGGGCGGAAAGACAGGGTTGGCAAGGAATTGGTTTGTGCCATGGTTCAGCCCTCCCGCGTGCCGAGCAAGCCCTTGGGCCGAAAGATCAACATCAACACCAGCAGCAAGTAGGGCAGGATCGGCGCAGCCTGCGCCAGCGTGATGCGCAGCAGCGGCCAGCCCGGCGTTGCCGGCCCCACAGCTGCGCCAAAGCGGTTGATGGCATCGGCCAGTGACGCATCCACCGTCAAAGGCAAGGTCTGCAGCAGGCCGATCAGGATGGACGCGGCAAACGCGCCCGCCAATGAGCCCATGCCACCCACCACCACCACCACAAAAATGATGGACCCCACCACAGTGGCCATCGCCGGCTCGGTGATGAAGGTGATGCCGCCAATCACACCGGCCAGCCCGGCCAGCGCACAGCCGCTGCCAAACACCAGCATGAAGACCATCGGCACGTTGTGGCCCAGCGCCTCCACCGCCTCGGGGTGGGTGAGTGAGGCCTGGATCACCAGCCCGATGCGGGTGCGTGTCAGCAGCAGCCAAAGCGCCACCAGCATCAGCAGCGCCACAGCCATCATGAAGGCGCGGGTCATGGGGAAACGTGAGCACTGCGCCGTCTGGCACACCACATCACTGGCCGCGCCCAGCACCAACGACAAGCCCGAACTGGCGCTCTGCACGATGGTGAACGCCGGGCCTTGCAGCAGCGCCGGTGGGTTGAACTGCAGCGGCGTGCGGCCCCAGATCAGCTGCACCACCTCCAGCACCACATAGCTCAGGCCAAAGGTGATCAGCAGCTCAGGCACATGGCCGAATTTGTGCACCCGGCGCAGCGCGGTGCGCTCAAACAGCGCGCCCATCA
This sequence comes from Betaproteobacteria bacterium, assembly GCA_031428185.1. GTDB lineage: Bacteria > Pseudomonadota > Gammaproteobacteria > Burkholderiales > Burkholderiaceae_C > Pseudaquabacterium. The sequence continues at coordinate 2,366 of JANPOW010000274.1, forward strand.
CACCCACGGCCAACGGCGCGATCAGCAATGCTGGCCAAAAGCCGACGATGCCGGTGAGCGTGTAGGCCACATACGCGCCAATCATGTAGAAGCTGGCGTGTGCAAAGTTCAGCACACCCATCATGCTGAAGATCAGCGTCAGCCCCGAGCTGAGCATGAACAGCAGCAGCCCGGAGCTGATGCCATTCAACGTATTGATGAGGATTTGGTCCACGGTGCTTGCAAGCCTTCCGTCAAAAACAAAAAGGCCCGTCGGAGGGGGGCTCCGGCGGGCTGTTGTGCAGCGTGCCGCAGGGTGACTGGCGCTGGACTACGGGCGCTTCATCTGGCACGAGGTGGGCGTGCTGGCCACATACGGCTCGTAGTACTTGACGGACTGGAAGTTGTAGCCGGTGTTCTCCACGCTGTAGGGCTTTTTGGCGTCAGCCTTTTTCCACACCGCCACAAACAGCCCTTGCTGCAACTGGTGGTCGGCCTTGCGCATCTCCACCTCGCCGTTAAAGCTTTTGAACTTCAGGCCTTCCATCGCGGCCGCCACTTTGACCGGGTCGGTTGTCTTGGCCTGGGCCATGGCGGTGCTGAGCAGGTTGAAGGCGTGGTGTACCGCCAGGGTGTAGTAGTCGTCGTTGAATTTGGCCTTGAAGTCATTGGCCACTTTGCCAATCTCGCCCGGCATGTTGGACTCGGCATAACCCACCAGGAAGACCCGGCCGGCCGCGCCTGCGCCCAGCGCAGTGGGGGTGCCCGTCACGCTGGCGTAATAGGTGAGGAACTTGACGTTGAGGCCGGCGTCGTTGGCGGCTTTGATGAGCAGCGTCAGGTCTGAGCCCCAGTTGCCGGTGAGCACCGTGTCAGCGCCCGAGGCCTTGATCTTGGCCACGTAGGGCGCAAAGTCACGCACGCTGGCCAGCGGGTGCAGGTCATCACCGACAAACTGCACGTCGGGCCGCTTGCGGGCCATGATCTCTTTGGCAAAGCGGCTGACCTGCTGGCCGTGGGCGTAATTCTGGTTGATGAGGTAGACCTTCTTGATGTCCGGCTGGTCCTTGACGAAGGAGGTCAGCGCTTCCATCTTCATCGAGGTATCAGCATCCAGCCGGAAGTGCCAGTAGCTGCATTTGCTGTTGGTCAGGTCCGGGTCCACCGCCGCGTAGTTGAGGTACACCGCCTCTTTGCCGGGGTTGCGCTCGTTGTGCTTTTGCACCGCGTCCATGATGGCCAGTGCCGCGCCCGAGCCATTGCCCTGCACGATGTAGCGCACACCCTGGTCGGTGAGGCTCTTGACGGCATTGGTGCTTTCTTGCGGGCTCAGCTTGTTGTCGATGGGCACGATCTCGAACTTGACACCGGCCGGGTTGCTTTTGTTGAACACCTCGGCCATGAACTGGTAGCTCTTGAGCTGGTTCTGGCCCACCGGCGCCATCAGGCCCGACAGCGGGTCGATCCAGCCGATCTTCACGGTTTCGCCCTTTTGGGCATGAGCCGCCGCAGCGGTCAAGAACAGGCCTGAGGCCAGGGCCAGGCGAAGCGAATGTCCAAGCAAGCTCATCAATATCTCCACTGAAAGAATGGTGCAGTGCAACCAGCGGGCGAGACGGTAACCGGCGCCACCAGCCCGGCGCGTCAGGGACTACCCGTTACTGCTGTCGCTGCCGGGACAAATCACGCCACGTATTCCGCACAGCAAAACGCCCAGCACAGGGCCGGGCGTTTTGGTGGGCCAGGCCGGGCCGCAGCGGGGCGCTGCAAACAAAGGCCGACATGGGTTGCCGTTTCGTCAGGCGGTCGGCAGCGTGTGGGCCTTGAACTGCTCGCGCAGTTTGTTCTTCTGGATCTTGCCGGTGGCGCCCAGCGGGATGGCATCGACAAAGACCACGTCGTCAGGGATCTGCCACTTGGCGATGCGGCCCTCAAAGTGGGCCAGGATGTCGGCCGCGGTGGCTTTGGCGGCTTGCTCGCCCGGCTTTTTCATCACCACCAGCAGCGGCCGCTCGTCCCACTTGGGGTGCGGCACGGCGATGCAGGCGGCCATGGCCACCGCCGGATGGGCCATGGCGATGTTTTCCACGTCGATGGAGCTGATCCACTCGCCACCCGACTTGATCACGTCCTTGCTGCGGTCGGTGATCTGCAAAAAGCCATCGGCGTCGATGCTGGCCACATCACCGGTGGGGAACCAGCCCTCCACCAGTGGGTCACCGCCCTCACCTTTGAAGTAGTTGGAGATGATCCACGGCCCCTTGACCAGCAGGTCACCGCTGGCCAGGCCGTCCCAAGGCAGCTCGGCGCCGTCACCGTCCACGATCTTCATGTCCACCCCAAACACCGCCCGGCCCTGCTTGGCCATGATGGCCAGTTGTTCGTCAGTGCCCAGTTGAGTCTGGTGCAGCTTGAGGTTGCACACCGTGCCGATCGGCGACATCTCGGTCATGC
>JANPOW010000275.1:0-1759 GCA_031428185.1 Betaproteobacteria bacterium
ACAAGGCATTTACGATGCCTTCATGCACGGGCCTGAGCACCTGGTCGAGTTCTTCCACGGCTACACCTACAGCAGCCACCCGCTGGCCTGCGCCGCCGGCCTGGGCACCCTGGCCACCTATGCCGACGAAGGCCTGCTGACGCGCGCCAGCACGATGCAAGACTACTTTGCCCAGGCCGTGCACTCGCTCCAGGGTGAGCCCAACGTCATCGACATCCGCAACATCGGCCTGGTGGGCGGCATTGAGCTGTCACCCATCGCCGGCAGCCCGGCCAAGCGCGCGTTTGACATCTTTCTGGACTGCTTTGCCAAGGGTGTGCTGATCCGCACCACCGGCGACACGCTGGCTTTGTCACCGCCGCTGATCATCGAGCGTGGCCAGATTGATGAACTGGTGGACACGGTGCGCGGCGCCATCCGCCGCAACGCCGGTTGATGGGGCTTGAGGATGGCGCTGCGACCTGTCTTGCGCCCTGACTTGCGAGCTGTCGTGCGCCCTGTGGTGCGACCTGTGGTGCTGGTGCCGGCCTGCAACCGGATGGTGGGCGACCACCCCTTCCACCTGGCCGGCAAAAAATATGTGGACGCGGTGCGGCTGGCCGGCTGCACCCCGCTGATCGTGCCCACCGCCGAGTTGGCTGAGCTGGACGGCCTGCTGGGCCTGGCGCACGGCGTGCTGCTCACCGGCTCACGCAGCAATGTGCATCCCAGCCACTTTGGTGAGGCGGTGCATAACCCGGCCCTGCCGCTGGACCCCGACCGCGACGCCTGGACCCTGCCGCTGATCCGCCTGGCCGTGGCGCGTGGCCTACCGCTGCTGGGCATTTGCCGTGGTGCGCAAGAAGCCAACGTGGCGTTTGGCGGCTCACTGCACCAGGCCGTGCAAGAGGTGGCGCCTTACCGCGACCACCGCGCACCCGACGGCCAGCCGGCCGAGGTGCAGTACGCCCACCAGGCGCATGCGGTGGATGTGGTGCCGGGTGGGCTGCTGGCCGGGCTGCTGACGGGCTTGCCCAACCCGCAGCGCTTTGACGTCAACTCGCTGCACGGCCAGGCGGTGCGCCAACTGGCCCCCGGCCTGCGGGTGGAAGCCACCGCGCCCGATGGCCTGGTGGAGGCCTTCTCGGTGGCCGACGCCCCCGGTTTTGCGCTGTGTGTGCAGTGGCACCCCGAATGGCAGGCCGAATGCAACCCGGTGTCGATGGCCATCCTGCAGGCGTTTGGCGGGGCGGCACGGGCCTACCAAAGCCAGCACCGCCACTCAGCCGCGCCCGTGCGCTGATGCGCCCACCCGGTGCCGGCCAGCCCAGCCTGACCCGCCCGCCACCACACCGCCCGCCGCTGTATGCCTACGCCTGCCTGGCCGCCAGCATGCTGCTGGTGGGCAGCTACGTGGGCGCGTCGCGCCTGTTGGTGGCGGTGCTGCCCATTTTCTTGTTGGCCTGGCTGCGTTTTGGCATTGCCGCGCTGGCCATGCTGCACTGGGTGCGGCGCGCACCGGGTGAGCCGGCCTTGTCCGGCCATGACCGGCGACTGCTGTTCTGGGAGAGTTTTCTCGGCAACTTCTTGTTCTCGATCTGCATGCTCAGCGGCGTGGCGCTCACCTCGGCCTTGTCAGCCGGGGTGGTGATGGCCGCCATCCCGGCGGCGGTGGCGGTGCTCAGCCGCTGGTGGCTGGGCGAGCGCATAGGCCGCCGCACCGCGCTGGGCATTGCCTGCGTGGTGCTGGGCATCGTGGTGCTGGCCTGGGCCAGGCTGC
>JANPOW010000276.1:0-5759 GCA_031428185.1 Betaproteobacteria bacterium
CAGGCCCAGCCGGCGTCGGCCTTGGTGCGCAGCCAGGCTGTGGACGCGGCCAGCACGTCGCCACTGCGCCGCGCGGGTTGGCCAAAGCCGGCCAGGCCCAGCTCGCCGTGGTGGTGGCGCGGGGCGTTGCCAGCGATCCAGGCGCGGGCCTCGGCGCGGAACGCGGCTTCGTCGGGGCTGTCGTTGAAGTTCATGGTGTGGGGTGCTCTTGGTATGTTTGGGGGGTGGCAGATCAAACCGCGCGCTGCAGGCGCAGCCGCTCGATCAGCAAATCCTCCCAGTGGCGCTGGCTGCCCAGCGCCAGCGCCAGGCCCATGGCGCGGCGGTAGTGCAGGTGGCAGTCAAACGCCCAGGTGAAGCCCATGCCGCCATGCACCTGGATGTTGTTGCGGGCGCAGTGCTGGTAAGCCTGGGTGGCGCTGACCCGGGCCGCGGCCGCGGCCTGCGGCAGTTCAGCCGCGCCGGTGCTCAGCGCCCAGGCCGCCCAGTAGGCGTTGGACCGGGCCAGCGTGGCCGAGACATACATGTCGGCCAGCATGTGTTTGATGGCCTGCAGTGAGCCGATGGGCCGGCCAAACGCAAAACGCTCCTGCGCGTAGGCGCAAGCGGCTTGCAGCGCCTGGTCAGCGCCGCCAATCTGCTCAAACGCCATCAGCACGGCGGCACGGTCCATCACCGCGCCGAGGGTTGACCAACCGGTGCCGGGCGCGCCCAGCGGCTGCGCCGCGACCGCGTCAAACGTGATACGGGCCTGGCTGCGGCTGGGGTCGATGCTGGGCAGGGTCTGGCGCTGCACGCCGGTGGCAGCCAGGTCCACCAGGAACAGCGACACGGCGTCCGCTGTATCCGCCTCAGACCGCGCCACCACCACCACCAGGTGGGCGATGTCACCATCGGCCACCGGCAGCTTGGTGCCCGTCAACAGCCCCTTGGCCACGCGGCTGCTGATGGACGCTGGTGTGGCCTGGCCGGGCCGTTCGGCCAGGGCCAGCGCGCCAATCACCACACCGCTGGCCAGCACAGGCAACCAGCGCTGTTTTTGCGCCTCGGTTCCCGCCTGCAGCAGCAGCTCAGCTGCCAAGCCGATGGACGATGAAAACGGCACCGGCGCCAGTGCGCGGCCCAGTTCTTCGGCCACCACGCACAGCTCCAGCGTGCCGGCACCCAGGCCGCCGTAGGCCTCGGGGATGGCCGCACCCAGATAGCCCTGCGCTGCCAGGCCGGCCCACAGCTTGGCGTCAAACGCCTGCGGGCCGTCCAGCACCGTGCGCACCGCCGTGCGGCTGCACTGGTCGGCCAAAAACCGCCTGGCCTGATCTTTGAGCTGCTGCTGGTCGGGGGAGAAGTCGAAATCCATGAGCAATCCTTTGCGCGGGGGCCGGGGGCACGGTTGGCTGGCCCATGTTGGCGCGCTGCGCCGCGCCCGCCCATCGTCGTTATTGACGAATGTGGCTGGCCGGGCGCCGGGCCGGGCTGCAAGTCATCAATAGTCAGCGGCAATGATAGTCATTCGATCAATTAACTCACACAATGCTGCAGTGCAGCTAAGATTTGTCCCATCGCAGTTTTCAACCCACTTGAAGGTTTTCAAATGTCCCTCATCAACACCCAAGTCAAGCCCTTCAAAGCCACTGCCTACCAAAACGGCAAGTTCATTGAACTGACCGAGGCCAAGCTCAAAGGCAAGTGGTCCGTCGTGGTGTTTTACCCGGCTGACTTCACCTTTGTCTGCCCCACCGAGCTGGGTGACCTGGCCGACCACTACCCCACCTTCAAAGACCTGGGTGTTGAGGTCTACGGCGTGTCCACCGACAGCCACTTTGCGCACAAAGCCTGGCACGACAGCTCGGAGACCATCGCCAAGATCACCTACCCGCTGGTGGGTGACCCGACCGGCACGCTGGCCCGCAACTTCGACGTGATGATCGAGGACGAAGGCATGGCGCTGCGTGGCACCTTTGTGATCAATCCGGACGGCCAGATCAAGCTGTGCGAGATCCATGACAACGGCATCGGCCGTGACGCCACCGAGTTGCTGCGCAAGGTGCAAGCCGCCCAGTACGTGGCCGCGCACCCGGGTGAAGTCTGCCCCGCCAAGTGGACGCCGGGCGCTGCCACGCTGGCACCGTCGCTGCACCTGGTCGGCAAGATTTAAGCGCCCCAGCCACCCACCGCCCGCACAGTGGCGGTGGGTTGTGACACCCCACCCAAGGCCCGTACCCCGGGCCTTGGCCACGCCTGGGCCGCCACCGTGGCCGGGCAGCCCTGCCCTGTCGTCAAAAAAAGGATGCACACCATGTTGGACACCAATCTCAAGATCCAGTTGAAAAGCTACTTGGAGCGGCTGCAATGGCCGATCGAACTGGTGGCCTCGGTGGACGACAGCGCCACATCGCAAGAACTGCTGGCGCTGCTGCGCGAGATCGAAGGCCTCAACCGCAAGGTCAGCCTGCTGCAGCGCGATGACGGGCAGCGCACACCGTCCTTCAGCATCGGCGTGCCCGGGCAGCCGGCGCGCATCCGCTTTGCCGGCATCCCGCTGGGGCATGAGTTCACGTCGCTGGTGCTGGCGCTGCTGCAGACCGGCGGCCACCCGCCCAAGGTGGAGCAAGCGCTGATCGAGCAGATCAAGGCGCTGGACGGCCAGTCGCACTTTGAGGTTTACATGTCGCTGAGCTGCCACAGCTGCCCGGACGTGGTGCAGGCGCTCAACCTGCTGGCGGTGCTGAACCCCAACATCACCGCCGTGACGCTGGATGGCGCGCTGTTCCAGGACGAGGTGGCACAGCGCAAGATCATGGCGGTGCCCACGGTGTTCCTGAATGGCAAGGTCTTTGGCCAGGGCCGCATGAGCGTGGAAGAAATTGTCGCCAAGCTCGACACCCACAGCGCCGCCAAAGACGCCGCCAAGCTCAGCGCCAAAGCACCCTACGACATGCTGGTGATCGGCGGTGGCCCGGCCGGCGCGGCCGCTGCGCTGTATGCCGCCCGCAAAGGCATCCGCACAGGGGTGCTGGCCGAGCGGTTTGGCGGCCAGACGCTGGACACCCTGGCGATCGAAAACTTCGTCTCGGTGCAGGCCACTGACGGCCCCAAGTTTGCGCTGGCGCTGGAGCAGCATGTGCGCCAGTACGACGTGGACGTGATGAACCTGCAGCGCGCTGCAGCGTTGATCCCGGCCACTGAGCCGGGCGGGCTGGTGGGCATCCAACTGGCCAACGGCGCGCTGCTGCACAGCCGCAGCGTGGTGCTGGCCACCGGGGCGCGCTGGCGCGAAGTCAACGTGCCGGGTGAACAGCAGTACCGCAACCACGGTGTGGCCTACTGCCCGCACTGTGACGGGCCGCTGTTCAAGGGCAAACGTGTGGCGGTGATCGGCGGTGGCAACTCGGGCGTGGAGGCGGCGATTGACCTGGCCGGCTTGGTGGCCCACGTCACCCTGCTGGAATTTGCGGATGCGCTGCGGGCCGATGCGGTGTTGGTCAACAAGCTCAAGAGCTTGCCCAATGTGACGGTGCACAGCAGCGCGCAGACGACGGAGATCACCGGTGATGGTGAAAAGGTCAACGGCCTGGTCTACACGGATCGGGCCAGTGGCGGCACGCGGACCATCGCACTGGAAGGCGTGTTTGTGCAGATCGGCCTGGTGCCCAATACCGAGTGGCTGAAAGGCACGTTGGGCTTAAGCCGCCACGGTGAAATCATCGTCGACGCCAAGGGCGCCACCAACCTGCCCGGTGTCTACGCGGCGGGTGACGTGACCACTGTGCCCTTCAAGCAGATCGTCATCGCGGTGGGTGACGGCGCCAAGGCCGCGCTGGGTGCGTTTGACCACTTGATGCGCACGCCGGCGCTGCCGGTGGCGGTGGTGGCCTGAGCACACGGGTGGTGCCGGGTCAAGGCCAGGGCAACATCTGGCACCGGGGCACAATCGCGCCTCCCCGCCAGCGGCACCCGCTGGCCTGACCCGTTTGCCGGTGGCCCACCGCCGGCTTGCTGCCACCTCCCTCACCGCGCTCGAATGTTCAAGAACCTGATGCTGTACCGCCTGGGCGCCGACTGGTCGGCCACCGTGGCGCAAATCGACGAGGCCCTGGCGGCCAACCGCTTTGCCGAATGTGGCCTCACCCAGGCCCGCGCCAGCGGCTGGGTGGCGCCGCGTGGTGACGAGCACGGCCCGCTGATCGAGGCCATTGCCGGCCAGTGGCTGCTGCAACTGATGGTGGAGCAGAAGGTGGTGCCCGGCTCGGTGGTCAAGCGCCAGGTGGATGCACTGGCTGCGCAGGTAGAGAAACAAACTGGCCGCAAACCCGGCAAAAAGCAGCGCAACGAGCTCAAAGACCAGGCCCTGCTGGACTTGCTGCCGATGGCCTTCACCAAACGCGCCAGTGTCAAGGTCTGGATCGCGCCGGCCGAGCGCCTGCTGGTGATCGACGCCGGCAGCGCCAGCCGCGCCGACGAGGTGCTGACCGCGCTGACCGCAGCCTTGCCGGGGCTGTCCGCCGTGCTCATCAACACCGCCACGTCACCGGCCGCCGCAATGGCCGAATGGCTGGTGAGTGGTGAAGCACCGGCCGGTTTCAGCATCGACCGCGACTGCGAACTCAAAGCCGCCGACGGTGAAAAACCGGTGGTGCGCTACGCCCGCCACGCGCTGGACATCGCCGAAATCCGCGAGCACATCCTGGCCGGCAAACAGCCCACCCGGCTGGCAATGACTTGGGCAGGCCGGGTGTCGTTCATGCTGACCGACGGGATGCTGGTCAAGAAGGTGGCCTTTTTGGACGGTGTGTTCGAGAGCGGCGGCAAAAAAGACGACAGCTTTGATGCTGACGCCGCGATCGCCACCGGTGAACTGGCGCCGATGATCGGCGACCTGCTGGACGCGCTGGGCGGTGAGCAGGTGTTTGGCGAGGCGCCGGCTGCAACGGTCGCCGTGCCAGCAACAGCAGCCTCAGCAGCAGCCCCGGCCGACCTGCCGCCCTGGCAGGCGGCAGCAGCCTGAGGGCAACTGCAGCGCCTGCAACATCCAGCTCGGCGGTTGCCGCCCAGCGCAAGCTGGTCGCCCGCCAGTTGCGCCAGCATGCCGGTGCCGGCTCCAAACGTTTCGTCGGCGCCAGTGGGGGTGGATCGGCCGGCAGCCCAACCACTGGGCTGCGCGTGATCCATCCCCTTGAAGCGCTGCCGGCGCAGCGCACCGCCCCCCGGGCTCAGGTGTCCTTGCTGACCTTGATGGTGGGGAATTTGCTGGAGAAATCCTTGGCCTTGTCGGCAATCTTGACCGCCACTTGCCGTGCCACCGCCTTGTAGATGGCGGCGATCTCGCCGTCGGGGTCAGCCACCACGGTGGGCCGGCCGCTGTCGGCCTGCTCACGGATGCTCATGTTGAGCGGCAGCGCGCCCAGGTAGTCCAGCTTGTACTGGGCGGCCATCTTTTTGCCACCATCGGCGCCGAAGATGTGCTCTACGTGGCCGCAATTGGGGCAGCAGTACACCGCCATGTTCTCGACCAGACCGAGGATGGGCACACCCACCTTCTCGAACATGCTCAAGCCCTTCTTGGCGTCCAGCAGCGCAATGTCTTGTGGCGTGGTGACGATGATGGCGCCGGTGATGGGCACCCGCTGGCTCAGTGTGAGCTGGATATCACCAGTGCCGGGCGGCATGTCGACGATCAGGTAGTCCACGTCCTTCCAGTTGGTCTGGCGCAGCAACTGGTCGAGCGCCTGGGTGGCCATCGGGCCGCGCCAGATCATGGC
>JANPOW010000277.1:0-8596 GCA_031428185.1 Betaproteobacteria bacterium
GCAGGCCCAGCAGGCGCAGGTGGGTGCCGGCCTCGCTCAGGGCTGATCGCTGGCCTTGGGGGATGGCAAAGTGCCCCGCCGCACTGGCGCCGGCGCCACCCATCTGCGCGCTGCTGGCCAGCGCTGTGTGCACGCCCACCAGCACGTCGGCGGCGGTGACCTGGTCAAACACCATGCTGACCACGGCCGCATCGGCGCCGTCAAGACTGGCCCGGGTCCAGGGGTGGATGCGCTTGAAGTTGGGGGCGTCAAACTCGCAAGCCCTGGCGCTGGGCAGGCCCAATGCGGCAACGCTGGCAGGGCCGGTGCGCAGCAGGGTGCGCCGGCATGGGGTGCTTGGCATGGTGGTGCTTTCTTGAAAAAACTGCGGCTCAACCCGCAAACGCCACCGTGTAGCCCCACGAGTTCAGCCGTGTCGGGATGGCATTGAAGGCCATGCTGATGCGCTGCGGGTCAGTGTTGGGTGGCACGGCATGTGGCAGGTAGCTGGGGAACAGCACCAAGTCACCCGGCTGCGGCGCCGGGCTGACCCATTTGTCGGCGTTGAAGGCACTGGGCGCCATGCCGGCGTGGTCGTTCTTGAAGATGAAGTCAGTGCCACCGGGGGACTTCATGAACACGGTCTGCGCCCCCGGGTGGGTGGCGCTGAGGTACAGCACACCCGAGACAAAACTGTTGGCGTGGTTGTGCATGGCCTGGTGGCCACCGGGCTCCAGCAGGTTGACCCACATCTCCTTGATGGACCAGCCCAGCCGCTCACCAAACAGCAGTGCGCCAAAGTCCACCAGCTTCGGGCTCACCAGCCTGGCCACCTCCAGCAACAGCGGGCTGTCACCCGGCTGCAGCAGTGCGGTGTGCGACAGCTTGGAGGACGCGCTGTTGTCCCGCGTGGCCAGGCTGCTGAAGTGCTGCACCAGGCCGGCCACCAACCCGTTGCCCAGGGTGGCGGGCGCCCGCAAAAATGGCGTGGGGAACAGGCTGATCACTTCGTCCACGGCGGCGTGCGCTGTTGTCATCCGGCAATGGCCACGGTGCGGGCCAGCGACCAGTACGCGGCCAGGCTGCCGATGGCATACAGCGCGCTGGTGCGGGCTTGCGCCAGCGCCTGCAGTGGCAGCAAGCGCTGCCAGCGTTGCAGGCCTGCGCACAGCAGCCAGGCGGCGCCCACGGTCAGCAACTGGCCGGCCTCCCCACCGAGATTGAAGCTGAGCAGCGCGACAAACAGGTGCTGCCGGGGCAGGCCGATTTCTTTGAGCGCGCCGGCAAAGCCCAACCCATGCACCAGGCCAAACAAAAACGCCAGCAGCGCTGGCCAGCGCCGCGCCAGCGTGTGCCGTTGGTGCAGCGCGTCCGCCGCCACCAGCAGGATGGACAACACGATGGTGGCCTCCACTGGCGGGCTGCGCAGCGCAAGCCAGCCCAGTGCGCTGCAGGCCAGGGTCAGGCTGTGGGCGATGGTGAAGGCCGTGATGGTGAGCAACAAGCGCTTGTTGAAACCCACCAAAAACAGCAGGCCGATGACAAACAGCAGGTGATCAAACCCGCTGAGGATGTGCTCCACCCCCAGCCCGGTGTAGGCGCGGGCAATCTGCCCCGGGCCACGGCCATCGTCGGCCGCGCCGTACAACTGCACCGTGGGCTGGCCTTTGGTGAGGGTGTAGACACGCGACTGGCCGTCCAGCCAGAACACCTTGACCATGGCGGCCGAAAAACCCTGGCCCACACCGTCGATTGCCAAGGTGCCTTGCAGGCCTTGCGGGCCGCAGCGCAGTGTGCTGGTATCGGCCTGGCAGCCGCTGGGCCAGACGGGCCGCAATGCATCACCGGGTGCACGCTTTTCTCCGGCCGACCACTGCCACAAAAACGTGCCGCGCGTGGTCTCGCGCACCTGCATCTCGGCCATGCTCATCTCATGCGCACTGGGGCTGCCCGGGGCACCGGCCAGCCCCAGTGGGATGGTCAGCAGCACCAGCAGCCACGCCTGGCCCACAGCGATCAAGCGGCGCAAGCCACTCATCGGGCCGCCGCCTGGTTGCTGATGCGGTAGTTGGCCTGCAGCGCCCGCACGGCGGCGGTGCGCTGCTGCGCCATGGCGCTGTCCGTCCAGTCTTGCAGCAGCACGCCGCGCAAGGCTTCAAAGCTGGCAGGCCTGGGCGGCACCAGCACATCCAGCCGCACGGCACGCAGGCCGCCGGTGCTGGGCTGGGCACGCCACTCGCCCAGCGGGGCGTCTTGCAGCGCCTGGGCAAACGCCGGGCCGTAGCTGTCCGCCAGGTTGGCCTGCGGTCGGCCTTTGAAGACCCGCAGCCCGGCCTTGGCGTCACCGGGCAGGCCGGCATTGAGCGCGTCGACAAAGGCGCGCAGTGCGGGCTCGCTGGCATCGCCACCCAGCACCGTCTCCTGGAAATCAAACCGCGTCGGCTCATCGTATTTGGCGTGCTGCTGGTTGAACCAGGCACGCAGCAGTGCATCGTCCACAGGCGGCAATTGGGTGTTGGCGTCCACCACGCTCAAGGCCTTGAAGATGACCCGCTCGCGGATGGCCGTGTCACCCTTGTCCACCTGCAAGGCCAGGCCATGGCGGTACAGCAACTCGTTGTCCAGCCAGATGCGGCGCAGCGCGGCCAGTTCGTCAGCCCTTGGCGCGCGGCCCGGCTGGCCTGAAAGGTCTGCCGCGTCTCCGCATCCACCGCAGCAGCCACAACGATGGTGTGGGCATCGTCCTTGCGGCCCAGCAGCAGGTGGTCCGCCGCAAACAGCAGCGCGCCCAGCACGCTGAAATGCAGCAGCGGCTCACGCAGCCAGGCGGCTGCCAGCCCGGCGCTGCGGCGGGCTGGTGCAGCTTGGGCTTGCGCGGGTTGGGCTTGCGCAAGTTGGGCTTGCGCACGTTCGGTTGACGCACGTTCGGTTGGTGCACCTTGCGCTTGCGCGCCGTGCCCGGGCTGCAGCAGCGGCCCGTTGTGTGGCAGCGCGCTCACCTGATGCCAGCCACCAGCGTTTTGCCGGCCACCTCGATGTAGACCGGGTTGCTGTAGAACCACAGGTCGGCCCAGGCGGCCACGTCATAGGCCACCATCTTCTGGCCGGCCACCACCGGCAGGTGCAAGGGGCAGCCGTCAATGGCATTGCCGGTGTAGGTGGCGCCAGCCGGCGGCACGTTGCTGCCCACCGTGGTGCAGGGGATCTTCAACATGCTGGTGTTGCCGGCGTTGGTGAAGATGTCGGCCAGCGGGTTGCCGTTGGCGTCGGTCTCAAACGGCACGGCCGCTGGCAGGTTGCTACCGCGCAGGCGCAGGTATTGCGACGCCTGCAGCGCGCTGAGGCGGTAGGTCATCTTCAAGAATGGGCTGTTGTCCAGCCCGGACGTCACCGTGGCCCACGCAGCACTGCCGCTGCCACTGAAGGTCTTGTGCACCGCTGCGCTGGTGTTCTTGGCCGCCGCCGGCACCACCGACAGGTCAGCAGTGCTGCCGTCGGCCCGCAGCCAGGCCAGGTTGCGTGGCCATTCACCGGCATAAGCGGCGCTGCCCGGGGTTTTGTAGCTGGTCACCAGGCTGCTGGTGGCTGCAGCCACGGCCAATGCCTCCACCGCTGCATTGCTGCGCGCGCCGATGCCGGGGTAGGACACGCAGGCCACAAATGCCAGGCGGTCGATCAACTGGCCGCTGGTGGAAAAGTTGTTGCCGGTGCGCAGGCCGTCCACGATGGTGTGTGGGCGCAGCGTGTCCGCGCCGTTGCGCACCAGGGTGTTGTTGCGCTGGTATTCACCGGGCTGAAAGTCTTGTGTGGAGCGCCTGTCGTCCGGGCCAAAGATGCCACGGTTGTGCCAGTCCGAGCTGGCAAAAAACCAGAAGTTGCGGCCCTCGCCCAGCAGCGCGTCCCACACGCCGCCCACTTGCGCGCCGTACACACCGGTGCCGCCGTAAGTGATGCCGCCCACCGAGTCCACATTGGTGGCCGAGCCAGTGAAGCCGCTGTTGCGCAGCGGCTGGTATTCACCCCGGTTGGCGGATGCAGCGTGGCCAGGTTGGGTCTCGAAGCCAAAGGCCACAGCCGGCGCGGCATTGTTGACGTTGCGCAGGTGCTCGATGTTGAAGCCGTTGTTGCCGTCCGGGTTGAACGGGCCGGCACGCTCCAGGAGGGCCGGCACGTAGTCGCTGCCGGCGCCGTGGTTGGCGGCCATTCATGTCACGGCTTGCACGGTCTTCAGGTGGCCCCGGTTGCCAATGCCGCTGCCGCTGGCCGGCATCAGCTTCTGGGCGGTGGTGCTCCAGCTCACGTCGGCGCTGCTGTTGCTGCCGGCCACGCTGCAAGTCCAGTTGTTGCCGATGGCGCTGCCGGTGCTGTTGCCACGGCTGGTATCGGTGTCGCCCCGGTCAAAACAGTCGCTCCACTGCGCCAATGCGTTGGCATTGCCCAGTGCGGCGTAGCGGCCGGTGGCCGGGCCGGGCCGGGGCCGGTGGGCAGCGTGGCCGTGTCCAGTGCCAGCGGCATCTGGCCGCTGATCACCGACATCGACGCATGCTCATGCCCGGCCACCACCGATTCCAGGCCGATGAACAGCGGCACATTCTTGTTGGCAGCCAGGCAGTCCAGCACCGGGTACTGGAACTCCTGAATCGACTGCCAGCGCCACATGCTGCCGTTGCCACCCACCCCGCCGTTCAAGCCCTTCAAGTTGGCCGCGCCAATACCGTTGGCCGCGTCCGACCAGGTGGTGGTGGGGCCGGCGCCGGCGATGTAGGGCTAGGAGCCTGTCGGACTTGGGGCGTCGATAGCGAGAAACGGCCCCAGCGAAGACAGTTTTTGCCGGATTTGCAGGCCCATAGTTCAACTATGGGACAAAAAGCCGGTAAAAAATGGACCGCTGAGGCCGTTTCGCAGCCGACGTTCCCCAAGCCCGACAGGCTCCTAGGCCGGCGTGCTGAGCGACGCGTCCTCCACCAGCGTGCAATTGCGGTTGCCGGTGCCACCGTGGCCTGCTTGCACAAACCAGTCCAGACCCCACACGGCAGTGGCCTTGTTGACCAGCTTCTGCATCGAGATCGAACCGTCAGAGCAGGTGCTGTGGTTGTGAAAGTCGCCGGCCACATAGTTGCCGGCCACCTTGCCAGCGGCGCTGGCAGCGCTGGGCACGGTGGCCAGGGTGGTGGTGGCCAGCGCCGCGATGGCCGCCAGAGCGATCTGGTGCCGGCTGAAAGCGAATGTCATCAAAGCGTCTCCGCGGGGTTGTGCAGGGCGGCCGGGACGGCGCGCACCGCACATCACTGCACCGCCACCCGGACAACCGCCGAGACCATCGAGACGCGGCATGACCGTGGCGTGACGGCCTGAGGCGATGCGCTGCCCCGGCGTCCCGGCCGCAAGCGGCACACCGCCCGGTGTGCGGGCGTGGCCACGTCAGGGCACGCGCAGTACCCGCTGCACCGCGATTGACCAGCGTGTGGGGGCCCGGATTGAGTGGCGTGCCGGCAGGCGAAACGCCGAGACGGACTGAAATCAACTGCCGGGCTGCGCCGGGCTTGACGCGGGCGCTGCAGCGGCTTGGACCGTCAGTAGGTCTCCAGGTGCAGGCGGCCATCACGCTTGAGCGTGGTGCCGATCTGCGCCCAGTCCAGCCCGGCCTGCTGCGCGATGTCCTGCAAGGCCAGCACCACACCTTCTTCCATGCTTTTGAGCCCGCAGACATAAAAAAAACTGTCGGGGTCGGCCAGCAGTTTGGCCAGGTCTGCAGCGCGCTCACGCATCGCGTCCTGCACGTATTTCTTGGGCTGGCCAGGCGTGCGACTGAAGGCGAAGTTGCTGTCGATGAAATCCTTGGGCAGGCTTTGCAGCGGGCCAAAGTACGGCAGCTCTTCTTGGCTGCGGGCGCCAAAAAACAGCAGCAGCTTGCCACCTTCGAATTTGCCGCTGGCGCGCAGGCGCCGCCGCCACTCGGTCATCGCCCGCATCGGCGCGCTGCCGGTGCCGGTGCAGATCATCACGATGTGGCTCCTGGGGTGGTTGGGCATCAAAAAGCTGCTGCCAAACGGGCCGATAACCTGCACCGTGTCGCCCACCTTCAGGTCACACATGTGGTTGCTGGCCACACCGCGCACGGGCTTGCCCTGGTGGTCTTCCAGCACCCGCTTGATCGTGAGTGACAGGTTGTTGTAGCCCGGCCGCTCACCGTTGCGTGGGCTGGCAACTGAATACTGGCGCGCATGGTGGGCGCGGCCGTTGGCGTCCAGCCCCGGTGGCAGCACGGCAATGGACTGCCCCTCCAGCAGCGGGAACGGCGTGCTGCCGAAATCCAGCACGATGTGGTGGGTGTCGTAGTCCTTGCCCACCGCCGTGACCCGCACATTGCCGCTGACGCTGGCCGTGATGGAGTGCTCCACCGCCTTGGGGCCATAGAGATTGGTGTAGGGATGCGCGGCCGACCACGGCGGCAACTGGGCGCCAAACGCCGCGCTGTTGAACGCTGTGTCGCCAGCGGCCATCAATGCGGGTGATGCCGCCGCTGCCGCCTCAAGCGCCGGCTCGCCAGCCGCCACACCGGCATCGGCCAGTTGCTCGGCGCTCAAGGCGGCCGGCAGTGCGTCCCAACCCAGCTGTGCGTTGATGCTGTAGGCCAGTGCCTTGGGCATGGTGCGCCAGTTGTCGATCGAGCCCGTGGGGCACGGTGAGATGCAGGCCATGCACAGGTTGCAGATGCCGGCATCCACCACGTAGTTGTTGGCGTCGTGGCTGATGGCCTGCACCGGGCAAATCGCCTCGCAGGTGTTGCAGCGGATGCAGATTTCCGGGTCGATCAGGTGTTGCTGGATGGCGGTGGTTTCAGTCATGGCGTTCATGTCAAAGGCGCTGCGCACCGACGATCCAGGCAAACGCCGCGGAACCGGCTCCGCCGGGCCGCTGGCGTTGCCCCATGGGTGGAGCGGGCTTGCCCGCTGCGGGGGGGGCCTAGTTAAACCGCACGTACTCAAAATCTACCGGCTGGCGGTTGATGCCCATCACCGGCGGGGCAATCCAGTTGGCAAATTTGCCCGGCTCCACCACCCGGCCCATCAGGCTGGCGACAAACGCGCGGTCGGTCTCGCTGGGCAGCCAGGTGTTGACATGGGCGGCCCACTCGGCCTCACTCACCACCCGCCCGTCGGGCGACACCTTGACACCTGCCAGTGCGCCGATGTTGCGGTGGAAGGCCTTGTGCGGCGCCTTCAGCGCGTATTGCGGACCGATGCCGGCCTTCTCGATGACCTTGTTCCAGCGCCCCTCGCCAGCCACGCTGTCCTTGATGTAGTCGTCGCGCAGCACCTCGTTCAGGGCGTTGAGCATGGGCACTTCTTTTTCTACCCGTTGGCCGCCCACCACCTGCAATACCCGGTAGGTCTGGCCACGCAACTGGTGGTCGTCGGTGCGCTTGCCTTCTTCGTAGCGGCCCTTCAGGCCGGTGCTGTAGAAGGTGGCGGCGTTGCTGCTCTCATCTGCACCAAACAAGTCAATCGTCACGCTGAAGTGGAAGTTCAGGTAGCGCTGGATGGTGGGCAGGTCAATCACCCCCGCCGCGCGCAGCTTGGCCACGTCGTCGGTCTTCAGCGCGTTCATCGCGGCGCAGGTGCGGCTGATGACACGGCCGACGCCACTCTCGCCCACAAACATGTGGTGGGCCTCTTCGGTCAGCATGAACTTGGTGGTGCGGGCCAGCGGGTCAAACGCCGACTCGGCCAGCGCGCACAGCTGGAACTTGCCGTCGCGGTCGGTGAAGTAGGTGAACATGAAGAAGCTCAGCCAATCGGGCGTGGCCTCGTTGAAGGCGGCCAGGATGCGTGGGTTGTTCTCGTCGCCGCTGCGCCGGTCGAGCAGCGCCTCGGCTTCTTCACGGCCGTCGCGGCCAAAGTGCTTGTGCAGCAAATAGACCATGGCCCACAGGTGGCGGCCTTCTTCGACATTGATCTGAAACAGGTTGCGCAGGTCGTACATGCTGGGCGCGGTGAGGCCCAGATGGCGCTGCTGCTCAACGCTGGCCGGCTCGGTGTCGCCTTGCGTCACGATGATGCGGCGCAGGTTGGCGCGGTATTCACCGGGCACGCTGTCCCAGGCTTTTTCGCCCTTGTGGTCACCAAAGTGGATGTCGCGGTTGGCGTCACCCGGGTTCAAGAAGATGCCCCAGCGGTAGTCGCGCATCTTGACGTGGCCAAACTGCGCCCAGCCCTGCGGGTCCACGCTGACTGCGGTGCGCAGATACACCTCGTTGTTGGTCGAGCCCTCGGGGCCCACGTCGTCCCACCAGTTGATGAAGTTGGGCTGCCACTGCTCCAGTGCGCGCTGCAGGGTGCGGTCTTCACTCAAGTTGACGTTGTTGGGGATCTTGTCGCTGTAGTTGATGCTGCTCATGTCGGTCTCCGATTAAAACGTGGATGTCGGGCCAAGCGGACGCCGTGGAGCCGGCTCTGCCGGGCCACTGGCGGCGCCCCCTGGGGGGCCGAGGCAGGACACAAATGGCGCGCCATTTGTGCCTGCCGAGGAGCAGGGCCTCTGGCCCTGCGCGGCCTGCCAGGACGGCGCAGCCGCTTCGGGGGGGATGATCAAACTCTTGTCCAGTCGAAGGCGG
>JANPOW010000278.1:0-2892 GCA_031428185.1 Betaproteobacteria bacterium
GCGGCGGTGCACCTGACGCTGGACGCCAAGGGCGCACGCATCTTCCGCGACGTGACACGCGAGAACATCAACAAGCGCCTGGCCATCCTGCTGTTCGAAAAGGGCAAGGGCGAGGTGGTGACCGCGCCGGTGATCCGGTCCGAGATCGGCGGCGGCCGGGTGCAGATCAGCGGCAGCATGACCACCGCTGAAGCCGCCGACACCGCGCTGCTGCTGCGCGCCGGCAGCCTGGCCGCGCCGATGGAAACGATTGAAGAGCGCACCATCGGCCCCAGCCTGGGCGCCGACAACATCGCCAAAGGTTTTGCCAGCGTGGCGTACGGATTTGCGGCGATTGGCGTGTTCATGTGCCTGTACTACCGGCTGTTTGGTGTGTTCTCCACGCTGGCGCTGGCGTTTAACTTGCTGCTGCTGGTGTCTGTGCTGTCGATGATCCAGGCCACGCTCACGCTGCCCGGCATCGCCGCCATCGCGCTGGCACTCGGCATGGCGATTGACTCCAACGTGCTCATCAATGAGCGGGTGCGCGAGGAATTGCGTGGTGGTGCCTCACCGCAGCAGGCCATCAGCGCCGGTTACGAGCGGGCGTTTGCCACCATCCTGGATTCCAACATCACCACGCTGATCGCCGGCCTGGCCTTGCTGGCGTTTGGCTCGGGCTTCGTCAAGGGTTTTGCGGTGGTGCATTGCCTGGGCATCCTGACCTCGATGTTCTCGTCGGTGATGTTCTCGCGTGGCCTGGTCAACCTGTGGTACGGCGGCCAGAAGCGGCTGAAGTCGGTGTCCATCGGCCAGGTGTGGCGGCCGGATGGTGCTGCGCCGTTGGCGGCGGATGCCAGCGGTGTTGACCTGACGGTCGATGTGCCGACTGTCAACACGACCGCCAAGACCTGAACCCGCCGGAGCGCTTCAACCATGGAATTCTTCCGAATCCGCCGCGACATCCCGTTCATGCGGCATGCGCTGATCTTCAACATCGTCTCGTTTCTCACCTTCGCGCTGGCGGTGTTTTTCCTGCTCACGCGTGGCCTGCACCTGTCGACTGAATTCACCGGCGGCACGGTGCTGGAGGTGGAATACGCCCAGTCCGCCAACCTGGACAAGACCCGCGCCACGGTGGACGCGCTGGGCTTTGGTGAGGTGCAGGTGCAGAACTTTGGCACCTCACGGGCGGTGATGGTGCGCCTGCCGGTGCGCCAGCAGGTCAAGCAGGCCGATGTGGCGCCGCTGGTGTTTGGCGCGCTGTGCAAGGCCGAGGCCGGCACGCTGGCCACCAAGGCCTACACCACACCGCAGGGTGAGCAGGTCAGCCGGCCGTCCTGTTCCACGGCCGACGGCAAAGAGCCGGTGACGCTGTCGCGCACCGAGTTTGTCGGCCCGGCGGTGGGCGATGAGCTGGCCAGCGACGGCTTGAAGGCCCTGGGCTTTGTGGTGCTGGGCATCATGGCTTACTTGGCGGTGCGCTTCGAGTGGAAGTTCTCGGTCGCGGCCATCATCGCCAACCTGCATGACGTGATCATCATCCTGGGTTTTTTCGCCTTCTTCCAGTGGGAGTTTTCACTCGCGGTGCTGGCGGCGGTGCTGGCGGTGTTGGGTTACTCAGTCAATGAATCGGTGGTCATCTTCGACCGCATCCGCGAGGCCTTCCGCAAATACCGCAAGCTCAGCACCCCGCAGGTGATTGACCACGCAATCACCAGCACCATGAGCCGCACCATCATCACCCACGGGTCCACCCAGATGATGGTGTTGTCCATGCTGCTGTTTGGCGGCCCCACGCTGCACTACTTTGCGGTGGCACTCACCATCGGCATCCTGTTCGGCATCTACTCATCGGTGTTTGTGGCCGCGGCCATTGCGATGTGGCTGGGCGTCAAACGTGAAGACCTTGCAAAATCTGGCGCAGGCAAAGAGCAAGACCCGAATGATCCCAATGCAGGCGCCGTGGTATAGATCGGGCTGAGACTCAACGCCGCCCGGCGCCCACCCCCTCCACCAGCCAACATGGCGACCACCGCCGAATCCACCCAGATCGCCAACCAGGCCAGGCAACGCTACGTTGATGCGCTGCTCAAAGGCTTGCCCGGCGTGGTGGTGCATGTCGGCAACGGCGCCCGCACCCTGCTGGACAAACCGGCCGAGCACCTCACCGCCCAGCGCCGGCGCGACTTGCTGCAAGGCCTGCTCAAGCAGGCCGGTGGCTGGCGCAACGCGATGGTCATCGGCCTGCGCCATGTGCTGCTGCACGGCAGCACCCAGGTGCTGCCGTCCGAGATGCCACCGGCGCGCGGTGACCCGCTCAGCCTGGTGGACAACGACACCATCGAGCGTGAGATCCTCACCTCGCGCCTGGCGCTGGCCATCATGGACCGCGCCGGTTGGGAGTTCACCGATCTGCGCTCCCGCGTGGCCATGCTGGAGCGGCGCGGTGAGTTGGACACCCACGACATGCTGCGCGCCCACATCCTGGCGCGTGTGGTGCTGGACGGCTGGCGCTCGGTGGGCCTGAGCGCCACCGACTGGCGCGAAGCCCAGCCCTTGCTGCACGAGGCCTTTGCCGTGCTGGCCGAGGAGGCCTACCACGAGACCAACCACTGGCTGATCAGCCAGAAGGTGATGCCCGACGTGGACTTGCGTGCCAACATCAAGCGCCACGTGCCAGCCACGGCACCGGGTGGTTTTGGCCCCACCGGCCAGGGCAGTGACAGCCGCGCAGCCAGCGCCCTGGCGGGCGGCGGATTTGGCAGCACAACCCAGGCCAGCGGGCGTGTGCCGTCCGGCCCGGCCGGCCGCCCGGGCGGCAGCAGCGCGACACGCACACGGGCGGGCGCAGCGGCGCCAGACTGGGCCGACACCACCCTGGCGCGGCCGGTGCCCGCCGCGCCACCGGCC
>JANPOW010000279.1:0-3582 GCA_031428185.1 Betaproteobacteria bacterium
GTTTGATGACCTGCCGCTGGCGCAAATCATGCGGGACTTTGAGTGCCACTACCCACGCTGGATGGCCAGCCTGGCGCAGCCACAGGCGGCGGGTCTGCAGGCGGGTCTGCAGGCGGATCTGCAGGCAGATTTCCAGGCGGATTTCCAGGCCGATGTTGAGCGAGAAGTCGCACATACGCCATCAACACCGGCTGCCGGGCGGGCCGCATGAGCAGCGTCACAGGCCACAGCTTCAACGTGCAACGCGAGGCCATCGTGGTGCCCGACGGCTTCAAACCCATGACCATGGGTGGCGACTTCATCGGCATCAACGGCCCGATCTACATCCGCCACCAAGGCCCGCTGGTGCAACTGGGCCTGCGGGTGGAGCAGCGCCACTGCAACCCGATGGGCAATTGCCACGGCGGCATGCTGGCCAGCTTTGCCGACATGGTGTTGCCACTCAGCATCCACCGCAAGGCGCCGCAGATCGGCAACAAATTCCTGCCCACCATCAGCCTGCAAATCGACTACCTGGCGCCTGCCCCGCTGGGCGCCTGGCTGTCGGGTGAGGCCGAGGTGCTGCGTGTGACCCGCCGCATGGTGTTTGCGCATGGCCTGGTCAGCGCGGACGGTGAGCCTGCGGTGCGCATCAGCGGCATCTTCAAGATCGGCAAGGATTTCCCGCCCGCCATGCGCGAAGGCGGCTGAGCCAAGGGGCTGCGCGCCCAGCCGGGGCTGGGCAGGCGCAGGCAACGACAATCGCCCCATGTCCATGCACTTTGATCTGGTTGACCTGCGCCTGATGGTGCGCATTGCCGAGGCCAATGGCCTGACCCGTGGCGCCGAGGCCTCACACATGAGCCTGCCGGCAGCCAGCACCCGGGTCAAGAACCTGGAAGAAAGCATTGGCGCCAAGCTGCTGTACCGCACCAGCCAGGGCGTGACGCTGACGCCACCCGGCCAGGCCTTTGTGCACCACGCCAGGCTGGTGCTGGGCCAGATCGAGCATTTGCGCGGTGACCTGCAAAGCTTTGCCAAAGGCATCAAAGGCCACTTGCGGGTGTTTGCCAATACCACCGCGCTGGGCGAGTTTTTGCCACCCGTGCTGCGCAGCTACCTGCAAACCCACCCGGACGTGAACATCGACCTGCGTGAGCGCCTCAGCCACGACATCGTGCGCGCCGTGACCGAGGGCCAGACCGACATCGGCATCGTGGCCGGCGCGGTGCGCACCGACAACCTGGAGACCATTGCCTACCGGCAAGACGCGCTGGTGCTGGTGGTGCCGCGTGGCCACCCGCTGGTGGGCAGTGCACCGGTGGACTTTGCCAGCACACTGGACCTGGACCATGTGGGCCTGCACCCGGCCAGTGCCATCCACGCCTTTTTGCGCCAGGCCTGTGACCAGTTGCACCGGGTGCTGCCCACCCGCATCGAGGTGGGCAATTTTGAGGCCGCCTGCCGCATGGTGGAGGCGGGTGTGGGCGTGTCCATCCTGCCCGGATCGGCGGCACGCCGCCATGCGCTGGTGATGGCGATTGACACCGTGCCACTGGCCGATGACTGGGCACTGCGCCGCATGCAGGTGTGTGTGCGCAGCCTGGCCGCCCTGCCCTTGTTTGCGCGTGACCTGGTGGATTTGCTGGTGGCCGATGCGCAGGCCGCCAGCGCAACGGCCCAGCCTGATGTGAGGCAGCTCAGCGGTCCTTGAACACCGGGGTGCGCTTTTGCAAGAACGCCGCCACACCCTCGGCAAAGTCGCCGGCCCGGCTCATCTCACCTTGCACCCTGGCCTCCTGGCTCAAGGCCTGGGCGTAGTCCAGCGGCAGTGCGGCGTCGATGATGTTGCGGGTGGCGGCCAGCGCCCGGCTGGGCAGTGCAGCCAGCCGGAGTGCCAGGGCCAGCGTGGTCTCCTGCAGCGCGGCGTCGTCCACACAGCGCCAGATCAGGCCCATGGCGGCGGCCTCTTCGGCCGGCAGCTTGTCGCCCAGCATGGCCAGGCCGATGGCACGCGCGCGGCCCACCAGGCGCGGCAGCAGCCAGGTGCCACCACCATCGGGCACCAGGCCGATCTTGGAGAAGGCCTGGATGAAGCTGGCTGAGCGCGCTGCCACCACGATGTCGCAGCCCAGCGCGATGTTGGCACCTGCACCCGCCGCCACACCGTTGACCATGGCCAGCACCGGCACCGGCATGCTGCGGATGCGCAGCGCGAGAGGTTTGTACAAGCGCTCGACCACACCCTCCACATCGGCGGGCTGGCCGTCGGTGCCCATGCCTTCGTCATTCAAATCCTGGCCGGCACAAAAGCCCCGGCCGGCGCCGGTGAGCACCACACAGCGCACCGCCTCATCCAGCGCGGCAGCGTCCAGCGCCTGGCGCAGCTGCAAGTGCATGGCCGCCGTAAAGCTGTTGAGTGCGGCCGGCCGGTTGAGGGTGAGGGTGCGAATGGCACCGTTGGTGGTGACCAGCACCAGAGCGTCGGACATTGGGGGGCTTTCAAGTGATGGGGATGGCACATTTTGCAGACCGGCCGGCCCGCCCCACCAGGGGTTGACCCGGCCGGGCGCTGCACGCCGCACAAGGCCGGCAGGCCCCACGGGTAACATCCCGCAGCCATGCCAGACCACGCTTCTCAGCCCGTTGATGCCGCTCCGGCCATCCACGAATTTGCCGCCGGCCTGTTCACCCGGGGCGTGCAAGCGCCGCTGCGTCTGGGTGATTTCAAGCTGGTGGCGTTTGACATGGACTCCACCCTCATCAACATCGAGTGTGTGGACGAAATCGCCGCCGCCGCCGGCCGCCGCGACGAGGTGGCCGCCATCACCGACGCTGCCATGCGCGGTGAGATCACCGACTTCAAGGACAGCCTGCGGCGCCGTGTCGCCTTGCTGGCCGGTGTGCCCGAGCGTGCGCTGGCCGAGGTGGCCGCGCACAAACTGCAGCTCAACCCCGGTGTGCAGCAATTTGTCAGCGCCTGCCAGGCGGCCGGCCTCAAGACGCTGCTGGTCTCGGGTGGTTTCACCTACTTCTCAGAGCAGGTACGGCACCGCCTGGGGCTGGACTTTGCACGCGCCAATCTGCTGGAAATCAAACACGGTGTGCTCACCGGCCAGCTGTTGCAGCGGCCCTGGGGCGACATCTGCGACGGCGCAGAAAAACGCCGTGTGCTGCTGGAGGTGTGTGAGCTGATGGGTATCGATGTGGCCCAGGCCATTGCGGTGGGCGACGGCGCCAATGACCTGCCCATGATGCGCGTGGCCGGCCTGTCGATCTGCTACCACGGCAAACCGGCGGTGCGCGCCCAGGCCATGATCTCGATCGAGGCCGGTGGCATGGACCGGGCGCTGGAGCTGTTCACGCGCTAAGCCTGCCCTGCAGCAGGCCCGGGGCCGATCAAAACCCCATCGAGGCCAGCAAGTCGTCCACGTCCTGTTGGGCCACCGCCTTGGCTGGCACCTGCGGGCCGTCCGGCGGGTTGGGCGCGGCAGTTGCAGCCGGCAACACCACCGTGCCGCCGGCTTGGGCCAGCAGTTGCCGCAGTTGCTGCTCCGCCTGGCGGATGATCAACAGCGCCTTGTTGACCACCTGGCCGGTCAG
>JANPOW010000280.1:0-2639 GCA_031428185.1 Betaproteobacteria bacterium
ATCTTTCAGCGGATGAGTGCGTGCGCCTGCGTACATTTGCGCGCTAGGAGCCTGTCGGACTTGGGGCGTCGACAGCGAGAAACGGCCCCAGCGAGGACAGTTTTTGCCGGATTTGCAGGCCCATAGTTCAACTATGGGACAAAAAGCCGGTAAAAAATGGACCGCTGTGGCCGTTTCGCAGCCGACGTTCCCCAAGCCCGACAGGCTCCTAGGGGTGGCCGGCGCCACGGTGGCTGCCTAGCATCAACGCAGGTGCTTTCCGCCCGCAGCGCCAACTTGAGCAGGGCGACGTCAACCCGCGAAAGGTTTTTATGGCCACCACTGTCAAAGCAGCAGCCATCTCCACCGCCAAGCTGGCGGATGCGGTCAGCCAGGCCGTCAAGATCGCCGCTGACCGGCACCAACTCGCCATCGGCGACACCAACCTGATCGTCAACTGGGATTTGGTGGGCCGTCAGGTGCGTGATGCGCTCAAAGGTCAGCAATTTGCCACCGACGTGGCCAAGGACGTGGCCAAGACCACCGGCCTGACGCTGCAGCCCGCCACGCTGCAGGTGGGCAAGCTGATTTATTGCGGCTTTTACGAGAAGGCCAGGCTGCCCATCGAGCGCACTTTCTGACACGGCCGTGGCAACCCCACCCGATGCGGCCACGCGCATGCCGCTGGAAGTGACTGCAGACAAACCGCTGGAAGCGGCGGGGGACACGCCGCTGCAGCCCAGCCCCTATTCCTGCCCCAGCGCCCAGCCCGACATGCAGGACGCGCGGGTCATCGGCGTGGTCTCGGGCAGCGCTGCGGCACCGCGCATTGCCTACCTGAAGGCCGAGGCGGTGATGCCGGCGGCGCAGGTGGCCATGACCGGTGCGGTGGCTGCGGTGGAGGTGTTCCGCTTTGCCGCCCGCTGCGAGGAGCAGCGCTGCGCCCAGTTTGCGGGCGGCCGCTGCAGCCTGGGCCAGCGCCTGGTGGACGGGCTGGACGCGGTGGTGGGCAGCCTGCCGCCGTGCACCATCCGCGCCACCTGCCGCTGGTTTGCCGAGCAGGGCGCGCCGGCCTGCCTGCGCTGCCCGCAGGTGGTGACGCTGATCCCGCAGGGCAGCGACCGGCTCAGCCGGGCAGCGGCGCTGCCGGCGGCTTGAGCTTGCATCCTGGTGTGGCCGGCGGCGCGCTGGCCGCCGCGTGCGGCCAGGCCGCTTCAGCCGCGTGCGGCCAGGCTGCTTCAGCCGCGTGCGGCCAGGCCTTCGGGCGTCAGCACCACCCGGCCCACCACGCGGCCGTGCTCCAGGTCTTGCAGCGCGGCATCGGCCTGGTCCAGGCAGCGGCACTGCACCGGCACCGGGCGCAGGCGTTGTTCTTGCACCAGCGCCCACAGCGCCTGCAATTCGGCCAGGCTGCCGATGTAGCTGCCGATCCAGCTGATGGCGCGCATCGGCACCAGCGGTGTCGAGACGGTGACCGCACCGCCAAACAAGCCCACCTGCACCAGTTGGCCGCCTTTGGTCAGCAGGTCCAGGCCCATCTGCACGGTGCGCTCGGCACCCACACAGTCAATCACCGCCCACACCGCGCCGCCGCAGGCCTGGCGCACGGCGGCCAGCGCGTCGGCGGCCGAAGTTGTGGCGTTCGGGTCAATCGCGGCGCTGGCGCCGGCCTCCAGCGCGGCGGCGCGGCGGCCGGCGTCGGGCTCTACCACCACCGGTGCCCGGCCGCCCAGTTGGCCCAGCAGCGACACCGCCATCAAGCCCACCCCACCGGCGCCGATGACCACCACCGCTTCGTCGGCCAGCACGGTGGGGTTGAGCTTGCCGATGGCGCTGAAGGCGGTGAGGCCGGAGCAGGCAAACGGCGCGGCCTGGGCCGCTGGCGTGGCGCCGATGTCCAGCCCGTAACGCGCATGCGGCAGCAGCACATGGCTGCTGTAACCGCCGTTGCGGAACACCCCCAAAAACTCGGGCTGGCCGCACAGGTGCTCTTGGCCGCGCAAGCACACCCGGCAGGCGCCGCAGCCGATCCACGGGTAGACCAGCAGGCGGGCGCCGATCTGCAGGCCTTGCACGTCGGGCCCCACCGCCACCACCTCGCCGACGATCTCATGGCCCAGTGTGAGCGGCAGGGCCACGCCCCGGCTGTCCATCTGCAGGCGTTTGCCGGCGCCCAGGTCATACCAGCCATGCCAGATGTGCAGGTCAGAGTGGCAGACACCGGCGGCCAGGGTGCGCAGCAGCAGCTGGCTGCCTTGCGGTTGTGGGGTGCTGCGCTCATGGCGCTGCAGCGGCTGGCCGAAACTGGTGACGTCGAAACTGATCATGGCGGGCCTGGGGTGGTGGGTTGTACGGGCTGCAATGCTAGGCATGGGCAAGGCCCCGGCGCCAGCCGTGTTTGCCAAAGGGGGGCATCGTCGCGGCACACGCCAGGCGCGTTGCGCCACGCCGCAGACAAGCCGGAGACAAGCCGGAGACGAGCCGGAGACAAGCCGGACAATCGTCCTGTCCCCACTCTTGCGCCCAACCGCCCCCACCGATGGCCATCCAATGGTTTCCTGGCCACATGCACACCACCCGCCTGGCCATGGTGGAACGCATCAAGACCGGCATCGACGTGGTGATCGAGCTGTTGGACGCCCGCCTGCCCGGCAGCAGTG
>JANPOW010000281.1:0-7198 GCA_031428185.1 Betaproteobacteria bacterium
GTAAGGCGATGGGTGCGCTGTGCCA
Source organism: Betaproteobacteria bacterium (assembly GCA_031428185.1). Taxonomy (GTDB): domain Bacteria; phylum Pseudomonadota; class Gammaproteobacteria; order Burkholderiales; family Burkholderiaceae_C; genus Pseudaquabacterium. Next base: position 26 of record JANPOW010000281.1, read on the forward strand.
TACGCGTTAAACCCCGCGGGCCGTGATAAACCACATACATGCTGGCGATAACCGCAAGCAGCACTTGCGCGGTGCAGATGTTGCTGGTGGCTTTCTCGCGGCGGATGTGCTGCTCACGCGTCTGCAGCGCCAGCCGGTAGGCGGGCTGGCCGTGCGCGTCCACACTGACGCCCACCAGCCGGCCCGGCATGGCGCGCTTGAAGGCATCACAACAGGCCAGGTAGGCGGCATGCGGGCCGCCGTTGCCCATCGGCACGCCAAAACGCTGGGTGTTGCCCACGGCGATGTCGGCGCCGTATTCACCGGGTGGGGTGATCAGGGTGAGCGCCAGCAAATCGGCCGCCACGATGAAGGCGGCGTGGTGGGCGTGGATGCGCGCCGCGTCGGCCTGCACGTCATGCAGGCTGCCGCTGGTGGTGGGCACCTGGATCAGCACCGCAAAGTAGTTGCCGGCGGCAATCAGGGCCTCCCACTCCGCGGCGGAATTGGCCAGCACAACGGTCAAACCCAGCGGCGCGGCGCGGGTTTGGATCACCTCGATGGTCTGCGGGTGGCAGTCGCCCGCCACCAGCACGGTGTCGGATTTGGACTTGACACTGCGCCTGGCCAGCATCACGGCCTCAGCCGCTGCAGTGGCCTCATCCAGCATGCTGGCGTTGGCAATGGCCATGCCGGTCAGGTCACACACCATGGTCTGGAAGTTGACCAGCGCCTCCATCCGGCCTTGTGAAATCTCGGCCTGGTAGGGCGTGTAGGCGGTGTACCAGGCCGGGTTCTCCAGGATGTTGCGCTGGATGACACCGGGTGTGTGGGTGCCGTGGTAGCCCTGGCCGATAAAACTTTTGAGCACCGTGTTTTGCGCCGCGATGCTGCGCAGCTCAGCCAGGGCTTGCGCCTCGCTCACGGCCGGCGGCAGGTCCATTGGCCTGGCGCGGGCAATGCTGCGTGGCACGATGGCCTCTATCAGCGCACGCCGTGTCAGGCCGGGGCCGGCGGTGCTGATCACCCCCAGCATGTGGGCCTGCTCAGCCGCCGTGGGGCCGATGTGACGGGCGGCAAATTCACCCGGGTTTTCCAGGTCGGCCAGCAGGGGGTTGGTGGGCTTGAGCATGGTGGTGGTGGTTGCAGTCAGGCAGGGCGGGGTGGCGGGCGGATCAAAGCGTCTTGAGCAGCGTGCCGTAGCCCTCAAAATCCATCAGCGCATCAAACTGCAGGCCGTCAGCCACCTTGACCTTGAAAAACCAGCCATTGCCCATCGGGTCGCTGTTGGCCAGTGCCGGGTCGGCCCGCAAGGCCTCGTTGACCTCCACCACCTCACCCGTCACCGGCATGAAGATGTCAGCCGCCGCCTTGACGGACTCGACCACACCGGCCACATCGCCTTGGCTGTAGCTGCGGCCCACCTCGGGCAGCTCCACAAACACCACGTCGCCCAGCGCGTCTTGCGCATGCAGGGTGATGCCGACAACGGCGGCGTCGTGGTCGGAGGTGGTGATCCATTCGTGGTCGGTGGTGTATTTGGTGGTCATGGTCTGGCCTTGTGGTGGTGGTTGCAGTGGTGGTTGGTTGCGGCGTCAATAGCAAAACTGGTGCCGCTGGGCGCGGCCCGGCGGGCTCTGGGCAGTACGCCGACTTGTGCCGCTCAGCGCCTGTAACGGTGCGGCGTAAAGGGCAGGGGCGTGACCCGCATCGGCTGGCGTTTGCCACGCACGTCGGCATACACCTCATGCTGCAAGCCGGCGTGGTTGACCGCCAGGTAGGCCATGGCCACCGGGGCAAACACGGTGGGGCCCAGCGTGCCACTGGTGACACGGCCCAGCGGGTGGCCCAGCGCATCGACGATGGCCGTGCCCTCACGCACCGGCACCTTCTCCAGCCCGATCAGGCCGACACGTTTGACGGCAGTGCCGCTGGTCAACTGGCCTTCGATCACATTGGCGCCGGGGTAGCGGCCAGCGCGGGCGCCGCCGGGGCGCCGCACTTTCTGGATGGCCCAGGCCAGGCCGGCCTCGATGGGTGTGGTGCGGGCGTCGATGTCATGGCCGTAAAGGCACAAGCCGGCCTCCAGGCGCAGGGTGTCGCGCGCACCCAGGCCCACCGGTTTGACCTCAGGCTGGACCAGCAGGGCGCGGGCCAGTGCCTCGGCATGCGCACCGGGCAGCGAGATCTCAAAGCCGTCTTCACCGGTGTAACCGGACCGGGTGACAAAACAATCAATGCCGGCCAGCACCACGTCGGCGCCGGTCATGAAGGCCATGGTGGCCACGGCGGGGTTCAGCCGCGCCAGCACATGCACCGCCTGCGGGCCTTGCAGCGCCAGCAGCGCGTGGTCGGGCAGTGGCACCACGGTGGCGCGGTGGCCGATGTGGGTGATCAGGTGGCGGGTGTCGTCGGCCTTGCAGCCGGCGTTGACGATCAGCAACAGGTGGTCAGCGCGCCGGGTGATCATCAAATCGTCCAGCAAACCACCTTGCGCGTTGGTGAAAAAGCCGTAGCGCTGTTTGCCCAGGCCCAAGTCCACCACGTCTTGCGGCAACAGGGATTCGAGTGCGGCAGCCGCATCGGCCCCGCGCAGTTGCAACTGGCCCATGTGGGACACATCAAACAGCGCGGCACTGTCACGGCACCAGCGGTGCTCGGCCAGGATGCCGTCGGGATATTGCACCGGCATGGCGTAGCCGGCAAACGGCACCATGCGGGCACCCAGCGCCAGATGCAGCGCGTGCAGCGGGGTGTGCAGAAGCGGGGCTTGGGCTTGCGGGGCAAGGGATGCGTCAGCGGACATGGTGATCAACCTCAATTGGTTGCCGGGCTCTGCAACGCCACCGGGGTTTTGAGCCCGGTGGGGAGATGCCCTCGCTGTCCGCTTTACCTGAGAGATTAGCGGGTGCCGGTGGTGGCCGGCGCCCGTTTGCCCCTTCGGTGGACAAGCCCGCTGTGCTGCCGAGTGCCTGAAGCCCACGCCAACCAGCCGCCTGCCTCTCTCCAGTGAGGAACGCCGATGTTGCTGGCGTCCTGTCAGTCCTTTTGCCTGCGCGTTCGGGGGCTTGCCCTGCGCCTTCGGCGGCGCGGCGGGTGGCCCCGTCGCACTCTCTCCTGACATGGCGGCCAGTCTAGCATCGGGGTCAGGCAAAGCCCAGCCAAACCCCCGTGTCAGCCCAGGCGCCAGCGCACCCACCCATGCCCCCATTCAAGCCGCAACCTTGGCGCTGCACCCGCCGCGTCGTCTGCCTGGCCATGTTGTGGCTGGTGGGATGTGCTGCCCGTGAGCCGCTGCAGGACAGCGGATTTGCACCACTGCAGGACAGCGGCATTCCGGCGCTGCCGGAGGGCGCGTCCGGCCGCAGCCACAAGCCCGGCTGGGCCACCACCACATTTGCTGTGGCGGCTGCCAACCCGCTGGCGGCCGAGGCCGGCGCCCAGATGCTGCGGGCCGGTGGCAGCGCGCTGGACGCCGCTGTGGCCGTGCAGATGGTGTTGACCCTGGTGGAGCCGCAATCCAGCGGCATTGGCGGTGGTGCATTTTTGCTGCACTGGGACGGCAGCGCGCTGCAAGCCTGGGACGGCCGCGAGACCGCACCCGCAGCGGCTGATGAGCGCCTGTTTGTGCTGCCCGGTGGCAAGCCCATGCCTTTGCGGCAAGCCCTGGTGGGCGGCCGTGCGGTGGGTGTGCCGGGCACCGTGCGCTTGCTGGAGGCCGCGCACCAGCAGCACGGCCGCCTGCCCTGGGCGCAAGTGCTGCAGCCGGCGATTGCGTTGGCGGACAACGGCTTCCCCATCAGCCTGCGCCTGCACACCCAACTGCTGGCGGACGCGGCCTTGCGCCAGGACCTGCAGGCCGGTGCCTACTTCTACCAGGCCGATGGCCGGCCCCACCCGGTGGGCTACACGCTGCGCAACCCGGCGCTGGCCGCCGTGCTGCGGCGCATCGCCGCCGAAGGCAGCGCAGCGTTTTACAGCGGCCCCGTGGCCGCTGACATCGCCGCCCGGGTGCAGCAGCACGCCAGCAACCCCGGGCGATTGACGCTGGCTGACCTGGCCGGCTACAGCGTCAAACAGCGCACCGCACTGTGCACCGACTGGCGCACCAACTACCGCGTTTGCGGCATGCCACCACCCTCATCCGGCCACCTGGCGGTGATGCAGATCCTGGGCCTGCTGGACGCGGCTGCGCCGGTGGCCCAGCGCGCAACACCCGCGCTGCAAGCCGGCCTGCCCAGCGCCGACTGGCTGCACCTGTACACCCAAGCATCACGCCTGGCGTATGCCGACCGCGCCCAGTACGTGGCTGACCCTGACTTCACCACCGCGCCCGCCGGTGACTGGGCCAGCCTGCTGGACCCGGCCTATCTGCGCAGCCGCGCCGCACTGATCGGCCCACGCAGCCTGCAGCAAGCCGCCCCCGGCGTGCCTGGCCCCTCCGGTACCCAGCGTAGCGCCTACGCTCCCCAAGCCGACCAGCCCGAGCACGGCACCAGCCACATCAGCATCATTGACAGCCAAGGCCACGCGCTGGCCATGACCACCACCATCGAGTCGGTGTGGGGCGCCCAACTGATGGCCGACGGTGGCACCGGCCTGCGCGGTGGTTTTTTGCTCAACAACGAGCTGACCGATTTCTCGCTGGCGCCGACCGACGCCCAGGGCAGGCCGGTGGCCAACCGCATTCAGCCTGGCAAGCGGCCCCGCTCCAGCATGAGCCCCACCCTGGTGTTTGACCGCCGCGACGGCCGCCTGCTGATGACACTGGGCTCTCCCGGCGGGCCGGCCATCATCCACTTTGTGGCCAAGACGCTGATCGCCACACTGGACTGGGGCCTGGATGTCCAGCAGGCGCTGGACCTGCCCAACTTCGGCAACTTCAACGGCCCCACGGTGCTGGAGCAAGGCTTGTTTCCACCCGCCACGCTACAGGCCTTGCGGGCACGTGGCCACACCGTTGTCGAGACTGATCTGACCAGTGGCCTGCAAGCCATCCAGCGCAGCCCCAGTGGCTGGTTTGGCGCGGCTGACCCACGCCGCGAAGGCGTGGTCATCGGGCAATGAGGCCACCGGGCGCTGCACCTTGACCACCGCCAAAACCACCGCTAAAGACCGCCACCATGCCAACCCAACCAACACCCACCACCGACCACCGCCGCCACCTGCTCAAGACTTGCCACAGCATCGCCGTGGTGGGCTTGTCGGCTGAATGGCACCGGCCCAGCTACTTTGCCGCCAAGTACATGCAGCAGCACGGCTACCGCATCCTGCCGGTCAATCCGCGTTATGCCGGCGGCACAGTGCTGGGCATGCCCTGCGTTGCGCGGCTTGAAGACATCACCGAGCCGATTGACCTGGTGGACATCTTCCGCCGCACCGAGGACGTGGGCCCGATCGCCGACAGCGCCATCGCGCTGGGTGCCAAAGGCCTGTGGCAGCAGATCGGCGTGATCAACCTGGCGGCAGATGCCCGTGCCCGCGCCGCCGGCCTGGCCACCGTGACGGACTGTTGCGTCAAGATCGAGCACGCCCGGCTGTTTGGCGGGCTGCACTGGGCGGGGGTCAATACGGGGGTGATCTCGGCGCGCAAGATGGGCTGACGGCCTGCCCGAAAATAAAACCAAACCCACACCATGAGCGACCACCACTTCAAACCCGAAACCCTGGCCATCCATGCCGGCCAGATCCCCGATGCCGCCACCGGCGCGCGCGCGCTGCCGATCTACCAGACCACCAGTTTTGTGTTTGACAGCGCCGAACACGCCGCCAGCCTGTTCAATCTGCAGACCTTTGGCAATGTCTACTCGCGCTTGAGCAACCCCACCGTGGCGGCGCTGGAAGAGCGTGTCGCAGCGCTGGAAGGTGGCCGTGCGGCGGTGGCATCGGCCAGCGGCATGGCCGCCGAAGCGATGGCGCTGATGACCATCCTGCAGGCCGGTGACCATGTGGTGGCGGCCGGCGCGTTGTACGGTGGGTCAGTGACCCTGTTGGCGGTCAGCCTGGCCAAGTTCGGCATCGAAACCACGTTTGTCGATGCCACTCAATCCGACGCCTTTGCTTCTGCCATGCGCCCCAACACCCGCGCGGTGTTTGCCGAGAGCCTGGGCAACCCCAGCCTGGTGGTGTTGGATATTGCCGCAGTGGCGGATGTGGCCCATGCCCACGGTGTGCCGCTGGTCATCGACAACACGGTGCCTAGCCCCTGGCTGTGCAACCCGCTGGCACATGGCGCGGACATCGTGGTGCACAGCGCCACCAAATACCTGGCAGGCCACGGCACCACGCTGGGCGGAGTGATTGTGGAGGGTGGCAAGTTCCCGTGGGACAACGGCAAATTCCCCGGCATGACCGAGCCGTCGGTGGGCTACCACGGCGTGAAGTTTTACGAGACCTTCGGGGACTTTGGTTTTTGCATGCGCGCCCGCATGGAGACCCTGCGGGTGTTTGGCGCCGCACTCAGCCCGATGAGCGCCTGGCAGATCCTGCAGGGCGTTGAAACCCTGCCGCTGCGCATGGAGCGCCACTGCAGCAATGCATTAGCCGTGGCGCAGTTTTTGCGCAAGCACCCCAAGGTGGCCTGGGTCAATTACCCCGGCCTGGCTGACCACCCTCAACATGCGCTGCTGATGCGCCAGATGCGTGGTGCGTCGGGCTTGTTGGCCTTTGGTGTCAAAGGCGGCGCTGGCCCGGGCGTAACCTTCATTGAGTCCGCCACCTTCATGAGCCACCTGGTCAACATCGGCGACACCCGCACGCTGATCAGCCACCCGGCGTCCACCACCCACCGCCAATTGGACGCGGCGCAGCAACTGGCCGCAGGCGTGGTGCCAGACATGGTGCGCATCTCGGTGGGGCTGGAGCACATTGATGACATCCTATGGGACATCGACCAGGCGTTGGGGGCAGTGGGCGGATGAGGGCTCGTTGCAGCCTGTCGTTGCTTGCGCTGAAAGCAGGCGTTCAACGGTCTGCGTGATCGCGCCGGCTCGGGCGGGCGTGTTCTGCTCCATGTCATTCCGGGCCTGCGGCCCTCCCTTCTTTACTTACGACGGCCAGTCACCCGCCGTCCTCGCCCTGGACACGGCGGTGAACTTCGAAGACCACCGTTCCGTGCGCTGCGGTGCTGCCTGAGCGTCGGGTCGGGCGGGCGTGTTTCTGCGCAAGTAGGGAAGGGAGGGCCGCAGGCCCGGA
>JANPOW010000282.1:0-6291 GCA_031428185.1 Betaproteobacteria bacterium
GCCAAGTTCTATGAGGTGCAGAAGTTCTGCTCGCTGACCAACCACTCCTGGGACGGCTTCTGGTTCCTCGCTGGCGGGCGGGTGTGGAAGACGCTGCCCGCCGACATGCAGCAAGTGATCACCAAGCACTTCAACGCGGCGGCTCTCAAGCAGCGTGACGACATCGCCCGCGCCAACGTTGACCTGCAAAAGCTGCTGGAGGGCAAGGGCCTGGTCTTCAACACCGTCGACAACACCGCCTTCCGGCGCGTGCTGAGCAGCGGCGGCTTTTACAGCCAGGCGAAAGAGAAATTCGGCCCAGAGGCCTGGGGCCTGCTGCAGCAATACGCCGGCGAAATCGCCTGACGGCCATGCACGCCCCAACAGAGACTGTCGGCGGCGTGCTGCCGCCCGCCACCGGCCGCAGCGGCCCGAACGTCTGGGTGCTGGCACTTGACCGCCGCATCGGCGGTGCCATCGAGGCCTTGGTGGCCGCGTTGATCGTGGCCGAGATAGCGATCCTGTTCATGGGCGTCATCTCGCGCTACTTTCTGCAGTTGCCGCTGGTGTGGACCGACGAGGTGGCCGCGCTGCTCTTCCTGTGGCTGGTCAGCCTGGGTTCGGCGGTGGCCTTTCGCCGCGGCGAGCACATGCGCATGACGGCGCTGGTGGCCAAGGCATCACCACGGCTGCGCGCCTTGCTCGACACCGTGGCCATCACCGCCGCGCTGGCCTTCCTGCTGCTGAACCTGTGGCCGGCCTACGAGCACGTGCTGGAAGAAGCCGCCGTCACCACCCCGGCGCTGGACATCTCGGCCGCCTGGCGCGCCGCCGCGCTGCCCGTGGGGCTGGGCCTGATGGCGCTGATGTCGCTGCTGCGCCTGTGCAAGACCGCCGACTGGCGCCTGGCTGCAGCCGCCACGGTGGCGGTTGTGGCGGTTGGCGGGCTGCTGTGGGCGTTGCAGCCGCTGCTGCCCGGGCTGGGCAAGCTCAACCTGGTGATCTTCTTCGTCGGCATCACCGCCTTCACCGTGTTGATCGGCGTGCCGATTGCGGTGTCCTTCGGCCTGGCCACGTTCGGCTTCCTGGCGCTGACGACCACCTTGCCCGTTGGCGTGATCGTCGGCCGGATGGACGAGGGCATGTCGCACATCATCCTGCTGGCGGTGCCGCTATTCGTGTTTCTCGGCCTGCTGATCGAGGCCACCGGCATGGCACGGGCGATGGTCGCGTTTCTGGCCAGCCTGCTCGGCCATGTGCGGGGTGGGCTGTCCTACGTGCTGATCGGCGCGATGTACCTGGTGTCCGGTATCTCGGGCTCCAAGGTTGCCGACATGGCCGCCGTGGCGCCGGTGCTGTTCCCAGAGATGCGCCAGCGCGGCGCCAAGCCTGGTGACCTGGTGGCGCTGCTGGCCACCAGCGGCGCGCAGACCGAGACCATCCCGCCCAGCCTGGTGCTCATCACCATCGGCTCGGTGACCGGCGTGTCCATCGCCGCGCTGTTCACCGGCGGCATGCTGCCGGGCGTGGTGATGGGGCTGGCGCTGTGCTGCGTGATCGGTTGGCGCTACCGCCACGAGGACTTGTCGCAGGTCAAGCGCGCCAGCGGCCGCCAGATCGGCCAGGCCCTGCTGGTCGCACTGCCCGCCGTGGCGCTGCCCTTTGTCATCCGCGCGGCCGTGGTGCACGGCGTGGCCACCGCCACCGAGGTGTCCACGCTGGGCATCGCCTACGCGCTGGTGGCCGGGCTGCTGATCTACCGCCAGACGCAGTGGAACCGCATGCTGCCGATGCTGGTGGAAACGGCCGCGCTGTCGGGCGCCATCCTGTTCATCATCGGCACGGCCACCGCCATGGCCTGGTCGCTGACGCAATCGGGTTTTTCCAACAGCCTGGCTGCGGCGATGGGCGCGCTGCCCGGTGGCGTGCCGATGTTCCTGCTCGTTTCGGTCGTGGCCTTCATCGTGCTGGGCAGTGTGCTGGAGGGCATCCCGGCCATCGTGCTGTTCGGGCCGCTGCTGTTCCCCATCGCCCGCCAAGTGGGTGTGCATGAGGTGCACTACGCCATGGTCGTGGTGCTGGCGATGGGCGTGGGCTTGTTTGCACCGCCTTTTGGCGTGGGCTACTACGCCGCCTGCGCCATCGGCCGCGTCGATCCGAAGGACGGCATGCGGCCCATCGTCGGCTACGTTCTGGCGCTGCTGGTCGGCCTGGCCGTCGTCACCGCCGTGCCGTGGATCTCCACCGGCTTTCTCTGACCCTAAAAGCCCAGGCCCGACACCATGAGCAACCCCACCGTCTCTGCCACCTGCACCGCCGCGCTGGTGGCGCGCTTCCTGAAGGCGCGCGGTATTGACCGCGTGTTCGGCCTGTGTGGCGGCCACATCATGCCGATCTGGATGCGGCTGGACGCCGAAGGCATCCGCATCATCGACGTGCGCGACGAGCGCGCTGCGGTCTACATGGCGCATGCCCATGCCGAACTCACCGGCGGCCTGGGCGTGGCGCTGGTCACCGCCGGGCCAGGCGTCACCAACGCGATGACCGGCATCGCCAATGCGCATGTGGCCCGGGCGCCAGTGCTGGTGCTGTCGGGCACGCCGCCGCGGGCGCAGGAGAACCGCGGCGCGCTGCAGGACATGGTGCACACCGACTTTGTGCGGCCGCTCACCCGCTACGCCCGCACCGTGCGCGAGCCCGACCTGGCGCTGCAGGAGCTGGACGAAGCCGTGGCGCGTGCGCTGGGCCACGCGGGCGAGCCCGGGCCGGTGTATCTCGACTTCCCGGTGGACACGCTGCGGGCCGAGGTTTCGCGTGCGGTGCAACTGCCCGAGCTGATGGCGCCGCGCCCCGCGCGCCAGATATTGCCCGACCCGGCGGCCATCGACGAAGCCGTCAACCTGCTGTGGTCGGCGCGCCGCCCGCTGTTTATCTCGGGCCGTGGTGCGCGCGCTGCGGGGGCGCCGTTGCAGCGCCTGCTGGAGCGCTTGAACGCGCTGTATCTGGACACCGGCGAGAGCCGCGGCCTGGTGCCCGACACGCACCCGTCGGTGGTGGCGGCGATGCGCGGCTCGGTGATGAGCGAGGCCGACGTGGTGGTCACCGTCGGCCGCCGGCTCGACTTCCAGCTGGCCTACGGGTCACCCGCCGTGTTTGGTGACGCACGCTTCGTGCGCATCGCCGACTGCGCCGCAGAGCTGCGCGACAACCGGCGCGGCGCGGCCGAGATCTACGCCAGCCCGGCCGCAGCGCTGGACGCCATCCTGGCGCGCGCCGGCAACCGCGCCCCGGCCACCGACATCGACTGGGTGCGCAACACCCGCGCCAAACACCAGGCGCGGGCCGACAAGCTGGTCAGCTCGATGGCCCAGGCGCCAGCCGGCAGTGACGGCCTGATGCACCCGAATCGGCTGCTGGCCGCCCTGCGTGATGCCTTGCCGCGCGACGCCGTGCTGATCGCGGATGGCGGCGACTTCCTCAGCTTTGTGCGGGTTGGCCTGCCGGCCACCAGCTACCTCGACCCCGGCTCGCTGGGCTGCATTGGCATCGGCACACCCTTTGGCGTGGCGGCCAGCCTGGCCTGCCCTGGCCGCACCGTCGTGGTGGCCACCGGCGACGGCGCTTTTGGCTTCAATGCGATGGAGATCGACACCGCCGTGCGCCACAAGGCGCCCGTGCTGATCGTCGTGGCCAACAACGGCAGCTGGGCCATTGAGGTGCGCGACCAGCAGCAGACCCACGGCAAGGTGGTGGGCACGCGGCTGCAGTTTGCCGACCACGCTGCGATGGCGCACGCCTTCGGCCTGCACGCTGAACGTGTGACGCGCGCCGAGGACCTGCCCGGTGCCATCGAGCGCGCGCTGGCCGCTGTGCGTGCCGGGCGGCCGTCACTGCTGGATGTGCTGGTCACGCCCGAGGCCGCGTCGTCCGACGCCAAATCCGGCCTGGCCTGGGTGCCTGATCTGCAAGCGCTGGGCGCCTGGGACGAGGCCGAGCGCAAGTGGCGCCAGGCCTGACCTGCCGACCTGCGCCGTGCGGCAGATCCTGACGGTCACCACGCCGTTCTTCGCCCTGGTGCTGCTCGGCTGGGCGGTGGTGCGCGGCCGCAGGCTGTCGCTGCAGGCAATCCCCGGCCTGAACAGCTTTGTGCTGTTCTTTGCGCTGCCCTGCATGCTGTTCCGTTTCAGCGCGTCCACGCCGATCACGCAGTTGCTGGACGCATCGGTCGTGACGGTCTATCTGGCCGGCACGGTGGCCGTGGTGGCGCTGGCGGCCGGCGTTGCGCGCCGCCAGGCGCTGGGCTGGAGCGACGCCGCTTTTGGCGCGCTGGTGGCGGCCTTCCCGAACAGCGGCTTCATGGGCGTGCCGCTGCTGATTGCGCTGTTTGGCCAAGCTGCAGCGGCGCCAGCCATCGTGGCACTGGCGCTGGACATGGTGGTCACCAGTTCGCTGTGCATCGCGCTGTCGCAACTGGGCGCAGCTGCCCCGGCCGGCCGGCCGGCAACCGGCCACCCCGTCGGCGCGGCGGTGTCCCGGGCACTGCGCGGCATATTGACCAATCCGCTGCCCTGGGCCATCGGGCTGGGCACGCTGTCATCGGCCGCCGGCCTGCTGCCACCGGCGCCGCTGATGCGGGCGGTGGACATGCTGGCCGGCGCCGCCTCGCCAGTGGCGCTGTTCGCGCTGGGCGCCATGTTTGCGCGCGGCCAGATGGCAGCGCCATTGCCCCGCAGCGAACCGCACAACGCATCACGCAGCGCAGCACGCAGCGCATCACGCAGCGTGCTCACCACCGTGGCATTCAAGCTGCTGCTGCACCCGCTGTTGGTGCTGGCGGCAGGCCACATCGCGATCGCAGCGGGCTTGCCGCTAGACCCGTTTGCCGCCGCAGTGCTGGTGCTGGTGGCCGCCTTGCCCAGTGCCAGCAACGTGCCGATGCTGGCCGAGCGCTTTGGTGCTGACGCCGGGCGTCTGGCGCGCGTGGTGCTCGTCAGCACGGTCTGCGCGTTTGGCAGTTTCACGCTGGCGGTGGCCTGGATCGACGCGAAGGCGCCGGTGGCACCTGGCGCCGGCCCGCCCGCCCGCTGACCCGCCATCCCGTGCGGCGGGCAACAAGGCGGCGGTGCTGCTTGCTGGACCCACGGTTGAGGGAAATCCCGAGGTAAAGAACTCTGAATTCAGAGTACATTGATTTCAACAGCCGGAGGTTTTGAATGTCTTGCTCCAACAGTCGCCCTGCCCCGTGTGGCTGCCCTGGCCAGGCGGCGGTCGACGTGCCCCGCCGCCGCCTCATCCGCATCGCCGCCGCCGGCATCGCCGCGCCGCTGGCGCTATCGGCATGGCCTGCAACCGCGTCCTTTGCCGGTGACCGGCTTGTCGAAGAAGACGCCGAGGGCACACCCGCGCCGCTGCGCGTGGCCGACCTGCAGCCGGGCAAACCGGTGGTCGCCTACCCGTTCGATGCGGTGCGCAATGCGCCGCGCGACGAAACACGCCTGAACAAAATCGTGCTGCTGCGCCTGCGCGAGGTGGACATCGCCGCCGGCATGACGCCCGAGGTGCGCGCACGCGCTGCCGGCGGCGTGCTGGCCTATTCGGCCATCTGCACCCACCAGGGCTGCGACGTGAAAACCTGGCTCGCCAAGGAGCGGGCACTGGTGTGCTATTGCCACTCGTCCAAGTTCACGCTGCTCGATGGCGGCAGCGTCATCAGCGGCCCTGCCCCGCGTGCCTTGCCCGCGATTGCGCTGGTACTCGACGGTGACCACCTGGTCATCGCCGGCGCGTTCACCACAGCGCCGGGCGGCAGCCCGGCCTGACCCCGACACACACACCCACCCACCCAACAAGGAGATACCCCGCATGACCCCCCTGCTCAAACCCCTTGCCGCCGCAACCCTGATGGCCTGCACGCTGGCCGCCAGCGCCGACACCGAACTCGGCCCCTACACGCCCGTCACCGACGCCCGGCTGGCCAATCCCGAGCCCGCCAACTGGCTGCAATACCGGGGCAACTATGCCGGCTGGGGCTACAGCCCGCTGGACAAGATCACCGACAAAAACGTCGGCAAGTTGAAGCTCGCCTGGTCCATGGCCACCGGGCAGACCGAGGGCCACCAGTCGCCCCCCATCGTGAACAACGGCTACATGTACGTGACCACGCCGGGCGCGCAGGTGATCGCGCTCGATGCCGCCAGCGGCGTCGAGCTGTGGCGCTACAAGAAAGAGCTGCCCGCCGACATGATGCAACTGCACCCCACCAACCGCGGTGTGGCGCTGTACGGTGACAAGGTCTACCTGGCCACCGTGGAC
>JANPOW010000283.1:0-1999 GCA_031428185.1 Betaproteobacteria bacterium
GCACCGCCCGCCAGCCGATCTGGCGCAGCGCCGGCCCTACTGGACCCGCCAGCAACTCGACCAATTGCCCGCAGCCGCCGCCGCGCTGCGCGGCCAGGAGATCGCGATTGTGGCCAGCGCGCTGGATGTGCTGGTGTTGCAGATCCAGGGCTCGGGCCGGCTGCGCATCAGTGAGGCCGACGGCACCCAACACACCGTGCGCCTGGCCTTTGCCGGCCACAACGAGCAACCCTACAAATCGGTGGGCCGCTGGTTGATCGAGCAGGGTGAGCTGCGGCCCGACGCGGCCAGTTGGCCCGCCATCCGCGACTGGGGCCAGCGCGCCACGCCCGAGCGCCTGCAGCAGATGCTGTGGGCCAACCCCCGGGTGGTGTTTTTCCGCGAGGAGGCGTTGGCGGATGACACGCTCGCCACCGGCCAGACCAGCCCGACCGGCCAGATCGGCCAGATCGGCCAGATCGGCCCAATCAGCCCAACCAGCCCAACCAGCCCAATCAGCCCATTCAGCCCAATCGTGCCGACCGGCCCGCGTGGCGCGCAAGGTGTGCCCTTGAGCGCCGGCCGCTCGGTGGCGGTAGACCCACAAGCGGTGCCCTACGGCACCCCGCTGTGGCTGGACACCACCGAGCCGCTGTCCGCCACCCCGCTGCGCCGGCTGGTGATGGCGCAAGACACCGGCACCGCCATCACCGGCGCGGTGCGGGTGGATTACTTCTGGGGCACCGGTGACGCCGCCGAGCAGCAGGCCGGGCGCATGAAGCAGCCGCTGCGGCTGTGGGCGCTGTGGCCGCGGGCGGACGGCCCGCCGCGTTAAGCGCTGCGGCTGCGCGCCTGCAAATGCCCCAGCGGCAGCGCCGCACCCGCCTTCACCTCACCCAGTGAAAAACTGGTGTGGATGTCCTTCACATTCGGCAGCTTGAACAGCGTGTCCATCGCCCAGCGGGAGTAGGCGTCCAGGTCAGTCGTCAGCACCTGCAGCTCAAACGTGCCGGCGCCGCTGATGTAGTGGCAGGACACCACCTCGGGCAGCGCGCGGATGGCGTCTTCCAGCGCGCGTGTCGCGTCGGCGTTGTTGCGCTCGGCGTCCACCCGCACAAAGGCCAGCGCGCCCAGGCCGATCTTGCGGCGGTCGATCTCGGCCCGGTAGCCGGTGATGATGCCCTGCACCTCCAGCCACTTGACGCGCCGCCAGGTGGGCGCGGCCGACAGGCCGATGCGGCTGGCCAGCTCGGCATTGCTCAAGCGTGCGTCGCGCTGCAGCGCGTCCAGGATGGCCACGTCCCAGCGGTCCAGCACAGCGCCGTGGCGGTCGTCCGGCGCCGTGCCGGGCTCGGCGGATGCAGTCAGCGTTTTCCCGAGTTTTGCGGTTTTGAGCGCGTTTCTTTCTCGAATCGGCATGAAGACCCCCAAGTCCTTGCCAGGAGTATCGCCAAAAGGGCAAAGATGGAAAGGACTTGTGCGGGCCGATTTCCTAAACTGGCATACCCCCGCACGGAGCTAGACCACCATGAACGCACCCCTGCCCGAATCTGTCCGCCTGGCGCTTGAACACGCCACGCTGGACGACAAATACACGCTGGACCACGGCCGCGCCTTCATGAGCGGGGTGCAAGCCCTTGTGCGCCTGCCCATGCTGCAGCGCCAGCGCGACGCGGCTGCGGGGCTCAACACCGGCGGCTTCATCAGCGGTTATCGCGGCAGCCCGCTCGGCGGTTACGACCAGGCGCTGTGGGCGGCCAAGAAACACCTGGCAGACAACCAGATCGTGTTCCAGCCCGGTGTCAATGAAGAACTTGGCGCCACCGCGGTGTGGGGCACGCAGCAGCTCGATCTGTACCCGCAGAGCGCCAAGGTCGACGGCGTCTTTGGCATCTGGTACGGCAAGGGCCCGGGCGTCGACCGCTGCTCCGATGTCTTCAAGCACGCCAACATGGCGGGCACCTCGAAGCACGGCGGCGTGATCGCGATCGCCGGCGACGACCACGTCAGCAAGAGCAGC
>JANPOW010000284.1:0-13513 GCA_031428185.1 Betaproteobacteria bacterium
ACCCGGGCCTGACACCGCCGTTGGTCAAGGCCATCCTGCAATACACCGCCCAACCACTGGCAGGCGCCAACCTGCTGGAGCAGGGTGCCGGCCAGCTCAATATCGAAGGCGCGGTGCGGCTGGCGCAGGTGCTGCGCAGCGACATCGGCAGCGCGCTGGCCGCCGGCACGCTCAAAGCCGGTGACAACCTGCTGGCGCCTGGCAAGGTGTTGCCCATGGCCAGCTCAGTGCTGAACGGCCAGCCCTTCGACTGGGGCCGCATCGTGTTTGCCGGTGGCAGCCACTTGCTGAGCGGCGATGCGTTGTTCACCAGCTTCCAGCCGATTTATGACCCGGGCCTGACCTGGCTGCGTCAGGTGGCCTTGCGCAATAGCGTGCAATACATGCCGGCCGGCAAAGGGGTGGCGGCCAATTCCATCGCCACTGCCATCGTCGAGACCAACGCCAAATCACAAGCCTTGCTGACACCGCAGGTCAAGCTGCTGGACGGCCTGGCCGGCAGCAACTCCAGCGCGCTGGGCACGGGCTTGTTTGCCCGCACGCTGGCGGTGTCCGACGCTGCTGCTGCAGGTGGCGGCCGGGTGCTGAGCGGTGGCTTCATCCTGAGCGAAGGCTTCATCATCTCGGAGGGCATGACGATTGCAGAGCAGCGCCTCACCGGCACCGGCTTCATCATCAGTGAGGGCTTCATCCTGAGTGAAGGCTTCATCCTGAGCGAGGGCCTGACCTTGAGCAGCGGCTTCATCATCAGCGAGGGCTTCATCATCAGCGAGGGTTTCATCCTGAGTGAGGGCTTCATCCTGAGCGAAGCACTGGCTGACCCCGGCAGCGCGGCTGACCGCAGCTTCCTCGGCGAGGACTAAAAAGCCCCGCCCAGGCTGGCGCTGCTGCGCTGTTCTGCCAGCCCGCCTTGGCGGCTGCGCAGATGCCGCCAAGGCCACCGCAAGACCTGTGGGCTTTTGCTGCCGGCCTGGCCTTGGTGGCCGTGGCGGCCTGCTTTTCGGTCAAGCGGCCCCGCACCGCGCACAGCGTGGTGGTGGCCGATGTGTTCATCTTCACCATGCTGGCGGCCGTGGGTGCGCCAGCAGCCGTGCTGGCCGCCGGCATCGAAGCCTTGATCGGCACCTTGCGCAGCGCTCGGCGGCTGACCAGCCGGCTCAGCTCACCCTGCTGCGCCACATGGCCGCCATGGCCGCCTGCGGTGCGGCCTATGCCACTTTGCGGGCAGCCGGTGTGGCACTGGGCCTGCAGGACGAGGGCGCCGGCTTTTTGGCCCTGTGCGCCGTGGCACCGCTGCCCGCCGCGCTGACCACAGCCGCGCTGATGGGCCTGGCGGCCATCAAACACGGCCAGCCGCTGCGCTTGGTGGACTGGTTTGCCTCGTCCACCTGGTTCATGGGCGTCACGCTGGTGGCGGCGTTTGTGGCCGGGCTGGTGCACCGCAACGGCCAGCGTTTTGGGCCGGTAGTCAATGTGGTTGCCGCCGCGCTGGTGTTTGCCTTGTTGCTGCTGCTGCGCGTGACCTTGCGCCGCCAGGCGCAAGAGGCGCTGACGGCGCTGGCACAGCGCGAGGCGCAGCGCAGCCAGCAGCGCTTTGTGGCCACCTTCACCCACGCGGCCATCGGCATGGCGGTGGTCCAACCCAGCGGCACGGTGTTGCAGGCCAACCGCGCGTTGTGTGATCTGCTGGGCCAGACCGAAGGCGACCTGGTGGGCAGCCTGTTTTGCAGCGTGCTGGACAGCGGCGACGTGCCGCTGTTCCAGCACCAGGCGGCGCAAGTGGCCGCCAATGCCGAAGCCTCGTTTTCGATGGAGTTGCGCTGCCAGTCCGGCCACGGCCACGACTTGTGGGTGGTGGTACACGGCAGCCGCTACCAAGACCCGGGCGGTGATGGCCATTGCCTGATCTACCAGCTGCATGACATCACCCAGCGCCACGCCGCCGAGCACCGGCTGCAGCACATCGCCTTCCACGACGGCCTGACTGACCTGGCCAATCGCTACTGCTGCCATGCCCGGCTGGACGAGGCGATCACCCGCTGCCAGGCCGACCCGGCGCAACGCTTTGCGGTGCTGTTCGTCGATCTGGACCGCTTCAAGGTGGTCAACGACAGCCTGGGCCACCTGGCCGGCAATGCCTTGCTGCGCGAGGTGGCGCAACGCCTGCTGGCCTGCGTGCGCCCGGGTGATCTGGTGGCGCGCCTGGGCGGCGACGAATTTGCGCTGCTGCTGGAGGCCATGGCCACGCCGCAGGACGGCCTGGGCCTGGCGCAGCGCATGCTGCAAGCCCCGGCCCAGCCGCTGTGCATCAACGGCACCGAGGTGGTGCCCGGCGCCAGCATCGGCGTCACCGTCAGTGCACCGGGCTACCGCAGCGCTGATGAGGTGTTGCGCGATGCCGACCTGGCGATGTACGCCGCCAAGGCCGGTGGCCGTGGCCGGGTGGTGATGTTTGACAGCTCGATGCACGAGCGTGTGGCCCGGAAGCTGGCCCTGGAGGCCGATTTGCGCAAGGCCATCGGCGCCGGGCAGTTGTCGGTGCAATTCCAGCCGCTGTATGTGAGCTGGCACCGCACCGCCTGTGTGGTTTTGAGGCCCTGGCGCGCTGGACCCACCCTGAGCGTGGCCCCATCAGCCCGGCCGTGTTCATCGCGCTGGCGGAGGAGTCGGGCCAGATCGAGGCGGTGACCGATTGGGTCATCGACCACGCCATCGGCCAGTTTGCACAGTGGCATCGCAGCGTGCCGGGCACCAAGTTGCTGACCATCAACGTCAACATCTCGGGGCGCGACCTGGTACGCGACGATCTGGTGGACACGGTGCAGGCGGTGCTGCAGCGCCACCAGCTGCCACCGGCCTGGCTGACGCTGGAGATCACCGAATCCACCCTGATGGGCCAGCTGGATATGACCACCAGGACCACGGCGCAATTGCGCGCCAGTGGTGTGCGTTTTTCCATCGACGACTTTGGCACCGGCTATTCATCGCTGGCCTACCTCAGCACACTGCCCATCGACAGCTTGAAGATCGACCGCTCATTTGTGATGGGCATGCACGACAAGCCGCAAAACGTGGAGATCGTGCGGGCGGTGCTGACATTGGGCAACGCGCTGGGCCGCAAGGTGGTGGCCGAGGGCATCGAGACGGCCGAGCAACTGGCCACGCTGCGCCAGTTGGGTGTACATGTGGGCCAGGGTTACCTGTTGTCGCGGCCGCTGCGTGCCGAGCAGGTGCTGGAGTTGCTGGCCGTGTGTGCGGCCACACCGGTCACGCTGGAGTCGTGGCCGCCAGCCAGCCCAGCAATTTGCGGTACACCGCCGGCGCACTGAGCAAATCAAGGTGGTGGATGCCGTGGCCCACCCAGGTGTGGCCGGCAGCAAAACGCAGCCGCTGGGCCGCACGCGGGTGGCGGCCCAGCGCGCTGTCCAGCGGCACCAGGCCATCCCCCAGCAAGGACTTGGCCGTGCCGGGCGCACCAGCCGTGCTGGCGATGGCGTAACAGACCACACCGGCCGGCAGCGGCACGGGTGTGCGGCGGTCGTGGTGATCCAGATGGTTGGCGCCTTGCCAATCGGTGGCCAGCAGGTTGCCGTGGCGCAGGTCGGTGATGCCGTCACTGCGGATGCGGGCCAAGCGGGCAAACGGCGCGACATACGGGCTGACACCCAGCAGCCGGTGCAGCCAGTTGCCGGCACGCTCCAGCGGCGCACCGTGGTGCGGTGTGCCCAGAAACACCAGCTTGCTGACCCGCTGCGGCCACTGGTGGCCCAGCGTGCCCGCTTGCTGCAGCGCACTGCGCGCCACCAGGCCGCCCATGCTGTGGCCCACCAGCATCAGCTCGGTGATGGGCACGGGCCAGGTGTGCAGCAAGGCCTGCAGCGCCTGGGCCAGGGCCAGGCCGTTGTCCGAGATGTGGCGGCCGCTGTTGTAGTGGGCGTACAGCGGGGCCGCCGCCAGCGCCTTGCCCAGCTGGGCGCCGTGGTCGTGGCCTTTGCGCAGCCAGCCGCCGTCACCCATGCACAGGCCGTGGATCAGCAGCAGCACGCGGCCGGGTGATGCCACACCCAGCGCCGCACCCAGCGCGTCCGGTTGCAGCGGCTGGCCAGCCTGGCGCAGCTGAAACGGGATGGCCAACGGGTTGCCGCTGCGCTGCAGGTGGTCACCCAGCACCCCGTTGAGGGCCGAGACCAGTGCGTCGCGCCGCGGCGTGGTGGGGCCGGCCACGCCTGCCAGGTCAGCCGACGCCAGCAAGCGGTCCAGCCCCACCCCCACCAGCCCGGTGCCGGCCTGGATGCTGCGGTAGACCAGGCGGCTGAGGCCACGGCTGGGCGGCAGGCCGTCGCCGCCCAACGCTGCTGCCGGCCTGCGCCGCAGCGGCGGCGCCAGGCGTTGGATCTGGCCGTGCAAGGCCTCCACCAGGCCGGTGATGTGCTGGGTGCTGTCCACCACCAGGCGCAGGCCTCCCCGCAGGTCAGACAGTGCACCGCCGGGGTTGCTGGCGGCGGCGGCAGGCGGTGTGTCCGTCGCCGTGTCGGCCGGTGTGCCGGCTGCCGGTGCAGGTGGGGGTGGGCTTGTTGCCACGCCAGGCGCCGCTCAGCGCCAGGCCTCGGCCCGCGCCGCTGCCCGGGCGGCCGGGCTGTCACCCAGCACTGTGAGCGCACGTGAGCCGGCAAACAGGTCACGCGGCTTGAGGCCGTAGACCTGGCGGATCGAGTGGCTGAAGTGGGTGGAGTCGGGGTAGCCCGCGTCCAGCGCCACGTGGATCAGGTTGGCATCCCGCTTGACGTGGTGCAGCAGGCTGCGCGCCCGTTTCCAGGTGCGCAGGCTGCGGAACGGTGTGCCCACCTCGGCCTTGAACAAATGCAAAAAACGCGAGAACGACAGGCTCACGGCCGCCGCACTGTCTTGTGCAGTGGTGCTGCGGGATGGGTCATTGCGCATCGCCTCCAGCACCAGTTGGATGCGGTGATCGATGCGGCGCGGTGGCAGCGCCTGGCCAAAAAAGCAGTGGTCAAAGGTGCTGGTCTGCAGGTCGATGGCAGGGCCCTGGGTGCACAGCCAGGCGTGCGCCGCGCGCACCCGCTGCACCATCTGCCAGGCCTGCGGCAGATCGGCCGGCACGGCGCCCGCAGCAGCCCGCATGAAGTCAGGCAAGGCCGCTGCGTCCACGGTTTCAGGCTCGACCGTGATGCTGCAGATCAGCCGCTCATCACAGGCCACGCGGTGCGGCATGTAGGGCGGCACCACCGCCAGATCGGTGCTCTGCCACGCCCCACCATCCACCGCGATGCGGATGGGCAGGCCCAGCGCCACGTACACCAGCCAGCCGCCCATGGTGCGCACGGTCACGTCGCCCAGCAGACCGGCGTAAAACACCCGGTCGTTGTTGAGCCACATCACCCGGTTGCGGCGGTCAGACAGCGGCAGCGGGCCGGGTGGGCCGGCAAGCAGGCGCTCGGGTGGTGCGGCGGGCAGCAGGCGGATGGCGTTGGACAAGGGCTGTGTCTCCGGCGGATGGCGGCCCGGCGGGCCCCCATCAGTGCCCGGTGACGCTAGCCTAGAAGCCCAGGTCTGACCATCCGGGATGGCGCCAGGGCTGCGGCGGCCGGCAGCGCCGGGCCGCGCCAACTGGCATCAGGGCATCAGGGCATCAGGGCATCCAGAGATCAGGCCCTGCAGCGCCGGGTGTGCCCACCAGCACGCTGTCCATCCGCCTGATCTCGTTGCGGGCGGTGCAGCAGCGCCGGTTCAGCGGTGCTGGCTCAGGCCGCCGCCTTGCCGCTGTACATGCCCTCGATCAGCTCGGCGTACTTGCGGTTGATCAACGAGCGCTTGAGCTTCATGGTGGGTGTCAGCTCTTCGTCCTCAGCGGTGAGCCGCTGCTCGATCAGGCGGAACTGCTTGATCTGCTCGACCCGCGCAAACTGCTTGTTGACCTTCTCGATCTCCTCGCCGATCAAGGTGACCAGCGCGGGCGCGCGGCACAGGCTCTTGAAATCGCTGAACTGCACATCGCGGTCTTGCGCCCACTGGGCCACGTTGTCCTCGTCGATCATCACCAGGCAACTGAGGTAGGCACGTTTGTCGCCAATCACCACCGCATCAGTGACGTAGGGGCTGAACTTGAGTTGGTTCTCCCACTCGCTGGGCGTCACGTTTTTGCCGCCGGCGGTGATGATGATGTCCTTCATGCGGTCGGTGATGTAGAAGTAACCATCACTGTCCACCCGGCCCACATCGCCGGTGTGCAGCCAGCCGTCGGCATCAATGGCTTCTGCTGTCTTCTCGGGCAGGTTGAGGTAACCACCAAACACGACCCCACCACGCACCAAAATTTCACCCTGCTCGGAGATGCGCATCTGCACCCCCGGGCCAGGCACGCCGATGCTGCCGGGCTTGCCGGCGCCACGCGGCGTGACGGTGCCGCCGCCGGTGGTCTCGGTCATGCCCCAGCCCTCGCGCAGCGGGATGCCCAGCGCCAGATACCAGCGGATCAACTCGGGCGAGATAGGCGCAGCCCCCGTGAGCGCCAGGCCCACGCGGTTCAGGCCCACCATGCGGCGCACGTTGTTGAGCACCAGGGTGCGTGCCAGTTGGTAGGCCAGTTTTTGCAGCACGCCGGGTGTGCTGCCGGCCTCTTGGTGCCTGACCATCTGCATGCCCTGCCCCAGCGCCCAGGCGTAAGCCCACTGCTGCAGTTTGCCGGCCTCCTTGATGCTGATGGCCACAGTAGAAAATACTTTCTCCCAGACCCGGGGCACGGCAAAAAACACCGCCGGCTGCACCTCACGCAGGTTCTCGAACACCGTCTCGGGGTTCTCGACAAAGTTGATGGTGGAGCAGCGCAGGATGGAGATGTATTCACCAATCATGCGTTCGGCAATGTGGCACAGCGGCAAGAAGGCCACCCGCTCACCGCCCATCGGCAGGCCCTCAAACAGGCTGTTGTTGGCGCCGGCCAAGGACGCACAGATGTTGCCGTGCGTGATCATCGCGCCCTTGGGCCGGCCGGTGGTGCCGGATGTATAGACCAGTACCGCCACATCTTTGGCGGTGCGGCTGGCCAGCCGCTGTTCCACCAGTTTGGGCTGGGCTTTGAGCTGCTCTCGGCCCAGCGCACGCAAGGCATCCAGGCTGATGACCTGCGGGTCATCCAGGCCGTGCAGGCCCTCCATGTCAAACACCACCACCTTGCGCAGCAGCGGCAGTTGCTCGCGGGTCTCCAGGTATTTGTCCAGCTGCTCGTCGTCCTCGACAAACAGCACCACGCTGCTGGAATCAGCGCACAGATATTGCACTTGGCTGGCTGCGTCCGTGGGGTAGATGCCGTTGCAGACGCCGCCCATGGTTTGCGCCGCCAGGTCGGCCCACACCCACTCGCGGCTGGTATTGGCCAGCACCGAGACCACTTGGCCCGGCGCAAACCCCAGGCTGACCAGCCCGGCACCGATCTCGGCCACGATGCTGCCCACCTCGGCCCAGCTGTAGGCCTTCCACAGGCCCAAATCCTTCTGGCGCATCATCACCGCGCTGCCCAGCGCGTCCACACGCTGCCAGAACATCTGCGGCACGGTCTCGAAGGGCAATTTTTCTAACACCCAGCCTGGGCGGCTGGTGGTGAAAATGGAGGCGTCAATGGATGTCATGGCAGGTCCGGAACGTCAAGACTTCAAGCACAGCATCGGGGGTGGGCCAGTGCTTCATCTCCAGGTCTTTTTCTTTTTCCAGCGCCGCTCGCCGCGCACACCGGTGTCTTTCATGCCGAGGTAAAACTCGCGGATGTCGTCTTTCTCGCGCAGCACCTCGCAACGGTCTTCCATCACGATGCGGCCGTTCTCCAGCACATAACCGTAGTCGGCGGCGTTGAGCGCCATGTTGGCGTTTTGCTCCACCAGCAGCAACGTGGTGCCACGCTCGCGGTTGATGCGCACCACGATCTCGAAAATCTCTTTGGTGAGCTTTGGGCTCAAACCCAGGCTGGGTTCGTCCAGCAGGATCAAATCGGGCTTGGCCATCAGCGCCCGGCTGATGGCCAGCATCTGCTGCTGGCCGCCTGACAGCAGGCCGGCGGCTTGGGCCGCCCGCTCACGCAGGATGGGGAAATAGCCGTAGACCTGCTCGATGTCACGCGCCACAGCGTCGCGGTCGGCCCGCGTGTAGGCACCCATCAGCAGGTTGTCTTTGACGGACAGCAGCGGGAACACCTCGCGCCCCTCAGGCACATGCACCAGGCCGCGCCGCACGATGGCCGCCGGGTCGAGCGCCGTGATGTCCTGGCCCTTGAACATGACCGTGCCACGGGTCGGGTCCAGCACACCGGAGATGGTTTTGAGGATGGTGGATTTGCCGGCGCCGTTGCTGCCCAGCACAGTGGCAATCTCGCCTTGCCGCACCTTCAGGCTGACGCCCCGGATGGCCTTGATCGGGCCGTAAGCCGATTCGACATTGGCCAGCCACAGCATGGCTTGGTCGCTTGTGCCAGGCAGGCTGCCCGGCTTGCTGCTCAGGTTGGTGTGCATGTCCATGCGCGTGTCCAATCAAGCCGCCTTGCGCCGCAGTGCCGACACGTCGTCAACCGACCCGAGATAGGCCTCGATCACCCCCGGGTGGCTTTGCACTTCGGCCGGTGTGCCCAGGGCCAGCTTTTCGCCCTGGTTCATGGCCAGCACCCGGTCAGACACGCGCGAGACCAGGCTCATGTCGTGCTCGACCATCAGCACGGTGATGCCCAGCTCGTTTTTGATGTCGTGAATCCACCAGGCCATGTCCTCGGTTTCTTCCACATTCAGGCCTGATGAGGGTTCGTCCAGCAGCAGCAGTTTGGGCTGGGTGCACAGCGCTCTTGCGAGTTCAACCACTTTGCGCTTGCCGTACGGCAGGCCTGCCACAAACGAATCACGCAGGTGTTGCAAGTCCAGCAACTCGATCACCTGCTCGGCACGCAGCCGGGCCGCCAGTTCGGCCGTGCGGCTGGCCGGCGTGAAGAACAGGTTGCTCCAGAAGCCGGCACCGCGGTGGATGTGGTTGCCGATCAGCAGGTTCTGCAGCACCGTGGCGTTCTCGAACAGCTCGATGTTCTGGAAGGTGCGCGCAATGCCCAGCGCGGCGATGTCATGCGGTGGTTTGTCACTCAGCAGTTGGCCCTCAAAGTGCAGCGTGCCGGTGGTGGGTGTGTAGATGCGGCTGATGAGGTTGAAGACGGTTGTCTTGCCGGCGCCGTTGGGGCCGATCAGCGTGAACACCTCACCACGCATCACCTCGAAGCTGACTTTGTTGACGGCCAGCACACCGCCAAAGCGCACGCTGAGGTCTTGTGCAACAAGCAACGGTGACTCTGCAAGGCCGCTCATTTCAAGCGCTCCGATTTGGCGAATGACTTTTGGCGTTTGAACAAACCACGCCGGTAGAACGGGAACAGCTGCAACCAGGTGCGCACCTTCAGCCAGCGGCCGTACAGGCCCATCGGCTCAAACAGCACAAAGGCCATCAACACCACACCGTAAACAACGGCCTGTAACCCGGTGGCCTGGCCTATTGATCGTGGCAGCCAATCCTTGCCCAACGCAATCAACTGCGGCATGGTGATCAAAAAGATGGCGCCGAGAAACGCACCGTGCACCGAGCCCAGCCCGCCCACCACCACCAGCAGCAGCAAATCGACCGACTGGGCAATGCCAAATTGATCCGGCGAGATGAAGCGCAGCTTGTGCGCGTACAGCGCACCGGCCAGGCCCACGATGGCCGCCGACAAGGCAAACGACAGCGTCTTGTAACCCGCCAGGTGGATGCCCATGCTCTGGGCCGACACCTCACTGTCGCGGATGGCGATGAAGGCCCGGCCGGTGGCACTGCGCAGCAGGTTGAGCACCCCCAGCGTGACGACCACACAAGTGCCCAGCGCGATGAAATAAAAGGCCTCGGACGAGCCCAGCTCTGCGCCAAAAAACTGCGGTGAGCCCACGCTGATGCCGGCGTTTCCTTTGGTCACGCTCTCCCACCGGGCCAGTACTTCTTCGACGATGAAACCAAAGCTGAGCGTGGCAATGGCCAGGTAGATGCCCTTGACGCGCAGCGCCGGCAGGCCCACCAACACGCCCACCGCCGCCGACAAGCCGGCCGCAAACAG
The DNA here is from genome assembly GCA_031428185.1 of Betaproteobacteria bacterium. Lineage (GTDB taxonomy): Bacteria > Pseudomonadota > Gammaproteobacteria > Burkholderiales > Burkholderiaceae_C > Pseudaquabacterium. The sequence goes on from JANPOW010000284.1 coordinate 10,127, forward strand.
CATGCTGAGCGGGAACGGCCAGCCGCGTGCGGCCAGCACCGTCTCGGTGTAGGCGCCCACGCCCAGAAACGCCGCATGGCCGATGGACGCCAGGCCGGTGAAGCCCGACAGCACCATCAGGCCAAGGCCGGCCACCGCGTAGATCAGCACAAAGCTCAGTTGCGACAGCCAGTAGTCACCCGCCCACAGCGGCGCGGCCAACATGGCCAGCATCAAGGCGCCGTACCAGAAGGCCTGGCCGCCGTGCTTGATGAGCTGGATGTCTTGCGCGTAGTCGGTTTTGAAAATGAAGCGCATGGCGTGTGGGAACCCTTCAGACTTTTTTACGCATCGCGCCACCAAACAAGCCGTTGGGCTTGACCACCAGCATCACCAGCACCACCACGTAGGCCGCAATGTCCTTGAAGCCCTCGGGCAGGTAGAAGCCGGCAAAGGCCTCCACCAGGCCGATCACCAGCCCGCCGACGATGGCCCCGGGCAGGCTGCCAAAGCCGCCCACCACCGCTGCGGGGAACGCCTTCAAGCCGATGAAGCCCATGTTGGCGTGTACAAAGGTGATGGGCGCCAGCAGCAGCCCGGCCAGTGCCGCCACCGCCGCTGACAAACCCCACACCAGGCCGTTGATGCGCCGCACCGGGATGCCCATGTAATACGCCGCCAGCTGGTTTTGCGACGTCGCCTGCATGGCCAGCCCCACCTTGCTGTAGCGGAACATGGCGTACAGCGCGCTGCACAACACCGCCGTGACAGCAATGATGGCCACCTGCTCCACGCTGATCACCGCGCCCCCCAGATGGATGACCTGGCCTTTGTAGGGCACCTCCAGCGCGCTGGTCTCGGTGCCGATCTCGGGCAGCATCGAGATCAAACCCCGGGCCGTGTAGCCCACGCCGATGGTGAGCATGACGATGGTGAATTGCGGCTGGCCCATGATGGGCCGGATCACCAGCCGCTCCAGTGCCATGCCAAAGGCAAACATGCCCAGCACCGCCAGCGGCGCGGCAAACCAGAACGACAAGCCGGCCGCTTTCATCAACACCAGGCCACCAAAAGCGCCCAGCATCATCAATTCACCCTGGGCAAAGTTGACGGTCTCGGTGGCTTTGTAGATGAGCACAAAGCCCAGCGCGATCAACGCGTAAATGCAGCCGAGCGAGATGCCCGAGATCAGCAGTTGCACAAAGGCCAAGCGGGTCTCCTGTCGGGGTGTGGGCAGGCAAACGGCTTGCTGCGCGTGGTGCGGCAGACTAGGGGCCGGGCCGGCGGGCGTCTTGTGTCTACATGCTGACAGCCCACAAGCTGGGTGCTGCCGAGGGAAAGCCCGGGGCGGGCTGGCCCTGAGGTGGCAGGGCGCTGGCGCCCAGCGCGGCATCCGGCCCCGGGCGTCAGAAGCGCCGCAGTACCGCGTATTCACCCTGACTGCCCATGGCGCGGTCAGTCTCGACCCAGCCCTGGCTGGCGTAAAACGCCAGCGCACGGCTATTGACCGTCACACACTTCAACCGCCAGGGCCGGGGCAGCCAGGTGTCCAGTGATTGCAGCAGCGCCCGGCCCACGCCTTGACGCTGGGCGTGTGCCGCCACGTAGAAATGGTGGATGAAGCCACCCGCCACATACACCGCCAGCACGCCGCTGATGCGGCCGCCGGGTGCCTCCGCCACGTGCACCGCTTCGCCCTGGGAGTTGCGCTTGAAATCGGTGTCGGGCGCGGCACCGGGCGGCAGCCAGTCGGCGTCCAGCAAGGCGCGCTCAAAAATGGTTTGCACGGCGGCGTCATCCGCCGGGGCCGCCGGGCGCACGCTGTACGGCGTGGCGCCGGGCACTGTGGCAGGCGCTGCGGGCTGCGCTGCACTCACGCTGCGGCCTCGGCGCTGCCCACCGGCTCCACCGTGACGCCCACCACCGGCGGTGCGGTGCCACCGCCGCGGATCACACCACGCAGCGGCGCCACGTCGGCATAGTCGCGGCCCCAGGCCAGCGTGACATGGTCTTGCCCCACCGGCACATCGTTGGTCGGGTCCAGCGCCACCCAGCCATGCAGCGGGCACCAGACTTCAACCCAGGCATGGCTGGCATCGGCGCCGATCAGGCGCGGCTGGCCGGCTGGCGGCTGGGTGAGCAGATAACCGCTGACATAACGCGCCGCCAGGCCCAGTGAGCGCATGGCGCCGATCATGACGTGGGCAAAGTCCTGGCACACACCTTGGCCTTTTTCCAGCGCCTGCAGCGCGTTGGTGGCCACGTTGGTGGCGCGTGGGTTGAATTCCATGCGGCTGTGGATGCGGCTCATCAGCGCCAGCGCACCCGACAGCAACGGCCGGCCCGGCCGGAACAGGTCAGCCGCATAACGCGCCAAGTGGGCGTGCTGCGGGCTGAAGTGGCTGGGCAGCACAAACTCCACCGCGTCGGGCTGGGTGACGCCGGCGCGGTAGTGCAGCGCCCGCACCACGTCCTCCCAGGGTGGGCTGAGCGCCACATCCGGCGAGGGCACGGCGGCCAGCCGCACCTGGAAGCGGCTGATGACGGTGAGCGTGTCATGCACCCGGGCGTGGCTGAAGCCGTGGCGCCAGTTGCCAAACGCGTCGCGGCTTTCTTGCACCGGGTCATCGGGCTGCGGGTCGATCTGCAAGGCCCAGCGCTGCACCTGCTGCACTTCGGTATCGCGTGGGCGCAACCAGGCGCTGTGGTGGGCCACCTCGACGGGGGTGTCGTAGTCGTAGCGGGTTTCGTGGGTGACCGCCAGTTGGCGCGGGCCGCTGCCGGCCTGTGGCGCGGGCGCTGCGGCCACCTGCGGTCTGGCCAGCAAGGCCACCATCGGTGTGGGCAGCAGGGGCGCCAGGTCCGGCATCGGGTCCAGCGGCAGGCCTTGGGTCTGGGTCTGAGATTGGGCCCCGGTCTGGCTTTGGGTCTGGCCCGCGCCATCCGCCTGCGACGGTGATGTCGAGCGGCCCGGCCCCTGGTCTTGCTGCTGATCCTGGCCAAACGGGTGTGACATGCCGCTGTTCATTGCCACACCGTGCGGTCGGGTGAATCCACATGCGCAAACAGGTGGCGGCCGATTTCGTCCGACACGGTGCGGGCCGCCGCACTGCACTGCTGCAGCGTGGCGATCAGCAGGCTGTGGCGGCCGGCGGTGTCCACCTGGGCCAGTTGCGCCAGCGGCCAACTGTCAGGCAGTGACAAGCCGGTGACCAGGTTGTCGGCCCAACTGTCGTCCTGCCGGGCCAGCTTGCGCAGGCGGTCGCGCAGGGTGCGCGCCACCCAGGCCAGGGAGCGTGGGTTGTCGGTGTCCTGCACCAGCAGGTGCAGCAGCGGCAGCACCTCATGCCGGCCCTGGAACAAGGCGCGGTAGGTGATGACGCTGTCAAACAGCCCCAGCAGCACCGG
>JANPOW010000285.1:0-2978 GCA_031428185.1 Betaproteobacteria bacterium
GTTCCGTTATTTGTGGCGCACTACACTAGGTGTCCGGAAAGGCCCAGCTCCAGCCGGTGAAGACGCGGGCCATCGCCATCACATCGGCGTTGGTGTAGGTCTCGATGGGCTGGCCGCGCGCATCCAGCAGCGGGCTGCCGTCGGGGTTGAGCTCTTGCAGGCCGATGCTGAAGAGCTGCATCACCTCACGCGCAAAGTTCTCGTCGGGCAGCAGGCCGGTGGTGGGGTTCTCCTTGCGGTTGCGCAGGTGCGACAGGTAGATGCCGGTGACCGGGTTGAGCGCCACGTTTTCCAGCACTTGGCGGTAGTTGCCAAAGGCGTGCTGGTTGAGTTGGTCCATGTAGAGCGCATAAGCGCGGGCGTGGTGCCAGAGGTTGGAGTCGGCCTGCGACACCATCAGGATCTGGTGCAGCGCAAAGGCGGTGCGCTGGCGCAGCTGATCCGGCGCGGTGGCGGCATTGGCCCAGAAGCGCTGGCTGACCCAGTGCGCGGTGTAGTTGCTGCCGCCGGGCCGGTAGGTGTCTCCGGCGTCAAACTTTTTTTGCACGTAGGGCACGTAGCTGGCGGCGTAGGGCATGGCCAGCTGCTCGGCCAGCCAGCCGCTGTGGCCCAGGCTGACGACGCGGGCGATGTCATTGCTGGTGGGGCCAAAGCTGGCCTGCTGCAGCAGGCGGGCGGCCTCCTGTTGCGCTGCAGTGGGGGTGCTGGCGGCGGCGCTGGCCGGCCAGCTCAGGCGCAGGGCGGCGTTCCAGTACAGGTTGCCCTGGCCGGGCAGCACGTCCAGCCCGTCAAAGGCTTGGCTGCCGGCGCCCCGGTCCACTGTGGCGCCGGCTGTGTTGGGCAGCACGGCGGTGCTGCCGTCAGTCAGGTAGGCCACAAACAGGTTGCGGTCCTCGCCGTTGATGATGGTGTCGTTGGTGAACACCACATCCACCTTGGCTCCGGGCGCCAGGGTGGTGGTGCTGAAGCTGTAGTTGCTCATGGTGGTGGCGCGCACCTCCACCTGGCCGATCAGCACCCCGTTGATGCGCACCTGCATGGTGGGCCCCACGCCACCGGCCAGGGTGCCGCTGGCACGCACGGTGAGCGTGCTGGTGGCGGCTTTTGCCGGGCCGCTGGCCAGCAGCAGCGTGCAGGCCGCTGTGGCCATCAAGACTTTGAAGGATGACATGGATGGGGCAGTGGTTGACAAGCGGCCAGGCAGGGTGCCAAGGCGTGGCCGGTGGTGCGGCGGCTTGGTGTGGGGGCTGGCGGTGATGCGCCGACCCGCATGGCGCGGATCGGTAGGGGTGGATTTGGCCATAGCGCGGGCCGGGGCTTGTAAGTGTCGGTGCCACTCAAAGCGCGGCCAGCGCCGCAGCGGGCCCGCATTTGCGCACGCGCTGACAGAGCCCTCAAGCCGTGCTCTGGTGTCTTGGCAAGGCCAGCGTTGCGGCCCAACCCGCAAGGTGATTTGGCCAAACAGAGGTGCCTGCCTCTACGCTGTCAATCCCCAGTTTGAACTTGATGGCCAGCCCGGTGTCCATGTGCACGGCACGATGACACGCCGGCCGGTGGCCTGCTGGCCGCGCATTGCACGCCAACCGCCCGGTGCTGGCAGCGTGCGTGGCTGGCCTGGGTGCTGCGTGGGCAGGGGCGGTGCAGGTGTTACGTCTGCTTGCTGCTTGCTGCTTGCCGCCTGCCATGCCACGCCTGCGGGCTGATGGCCCGGCAGTTTGGCCCGCCCGACAATGTGTCCATGAGCACAAGCGAAGCACCCTTGCTGGACTGGCTGCACGCCATCAGCGCCCTGGCCCGCCACGCCGGCAGCGTGGTGATGGCGGTTTACGCCACCGACTTTGCCGTGCAGGGCAAGGCCGATGCATCCCCCGTGACCCTGGCTGACGCCCAAGCGGAGGCGGTGATCCTGGCCGGCCTGCAGGCCCTGACGCCCGACATCCCGGTGGTGGCCGAAGACGCCGCCGCCGCCGGCCTGGCGCCGCAGGTGGGCGCCAACGGCCGCTTCTGGTTGGTGGACCCACTGGACGGCACCCGCGAGTTTGTGGCCCGCAACGGCGAGTTCACCGTCAACATCGCGCTGATCGAGCACGGCCGGCCGCTGCTGGGCGTGGTGCTGGCACCGGCCATCCACAACGGTCGCTGCGCTGGTGACCGGGACGGTGGTGAAGGCCAGGCCGGCGTGTTGTACGCTGGCCTGGTGGGCCACGGCGCCTGGGTGGAAGACGGCGCCGGGCGCCGGCCCATCCACTGCCGGCTGGTGCCGGCGGCGGGTTTGACCGTGCTGGCCAGCCGCTCCCACGGCGATGCGGCCGCGCTGGACGCTTTTCTGGCCGGCCGCCAGGTGGCGCAGCTTGGCACGGCAGGCTCGTCGCTCAAACTGTGCCGGCTGGCCGCTGGCCAGGCCGACCTGTATCCACGCCTGGGCCGCACGATGGAATGGGACATCGCCGCCGGCCACGCGGTGCTGGCCGCAGCCGGCGGCAGCGTCTGCCGCATCGACGACAGCACGCCGCTGGCCTACGGCAAGCCGGGCTATGAGAACCCGCACTTTGTGGCTGCGGGGCTGGGCTGACACGCCGGCCCCGCCGCGACCACCGCCGCAAGCACCGCAGCCGCAGGCATGTCGTCAGCGGGCGATGCTGTCGCGCGTCTCGGTGTTGCTGAGCGGCTGGTAGGTGTAACCGCTGCCTACCACGTTGGTGACGGGGAAGGTGAAGCTGCCGCTGGTAGCCCGCGTACTGGCCGAGACAAAGCGCACGACGCCGGTGCTGTCAGTGGTGGCGCTGCTGCTGCCGCTGGTCAGGCCGCTCCAGCTACCGGCCACGGTGGCGCCGGCCACCGGCTTGCCGCCACTGGCTGAATCGCCCCGGATTTTGAGGAGGCTTCTTCGATTGAGAAGGGAGCCAACATGAGGAAGTCCCCGAAGTTTTCCCCCGAGGTGATTGAGCGTGCGGTGCGCATGGTCTTCGATGCCAAGG
>JANPOW010000286.1:0-18792 GCA_031428185.1 Betaproteobacteria bacterium
ATTTTCTTCAACGACCCGCAGCCGGTGCCCGATGCCCCGGCGCGCGCGGTGCGCATGGCCTTGCAGATGCAGCACGAGGTCGTCGGGCTCAGCGCCCAGTGGCGGCGCCGAGGCTACGACCTGCACATGGGCATCGGCATCGCACAGGGTTTCGCCACCCTCGGCGGCATCGGCTTCGAGGGCCGCATCGACTACGGCGCGATCGGCACCGTCACCAACCTGGCGTCGCGGCTGTGCGGCGAGGCGGCGGGCGGCGAGATTCTGCTGTCGCAGCGGGTTCAGGGTGCGCTGCAGAACGCCGCGCACGGCACCGTATGGACGCTCCAGGAAGCGGGCGAGTTCGTGCTCAAGGGCTTCCATCGCAAGGTGCCTGCGTGGCGGGTGGTACCCGCTTCCTGACGGTGGGGCTGGCATCATCGGCACGATGAGCGAGATCCACAAGTTCCTGTTTGAAGGCCTGCCGGTGCGTGGCGTGTTGGTGCGGCTGGACGAGAGCTGGCGTGACCTGCTGTCACGCCGCCGCAGCGCCAGTGATGGTGGCCACGCCTTTGCGCCGCCGCTGCGTGCGCTGCTGGGCGAGATGGCAGCGGCAGGTGTGTTGAGGCAGGGCAGCGTCAAGTTCAACGGCGCGCTGGTGCTGCAGATGCACGGTGATGGGCCGGTCAAGCTGGCGGTGGCCGAGACCCAGCCTGATCTCAGCTTCCGTGTCACCGCCACAGTGCAGGGTGAGGTGCCGGCCGCCGCCGGGCTGGAGGCCATGCTCAATATGCACGGCAAAGGCCGCTGCGCGATCACGCTTGACCCGTTGCAACGTCTGCCCGGCCAGCAGCCCTACCAGGGCGTGGTGCCGCTGTTTGGCGACCAGCACGAGCCGCTGCAAAAGCTCAGCCAGGTGCTGGAGCACTACATGCTGCAGTCCGAGCAGTTGGACACCTGCCTGGTGCTGGCTGCCAATGACGAGGTAGCGGCTGGCCTGCTGATCCAGCGCCTGCCGATGTCGGGCGCAGCCAACCTGGCCGGTGAAGTGTTGATCAGCGCCGACGAAGACCAGATCGGCCGCAATGAGGACTACAAGCGCATCGCCATGCTGGCTGCCACGCTCACATCACCCGAGTTGCTGACGCTGCAGCCGGCGCAAATCCTGCACCGCTTGTTCTGGGAGGAAACCGTGCGGGTGTTTGAGCCACAAACACCGCGTTTTGCCTGCCGCTGCTCACGCGAGCGGGTGGCCAACATGCTGCGAGGCCTGGGCGCAGACGATGTCAACGCGCTGGTCGCGGAGCGGGGTGAGGCCGAGGTCGGTTGCGACTTCTGCGGTGCTTACTTCCGCTTTGACCCGGTGGATGTGGGCGAGTTGTTCAGCCCCGGCCTGCAGGTGCCGCCGGCATCGGGCCAGATGCACTGAGCGGCGGCACTGAGCGGCGGCACTGCGGCTGCGGCCGGCGCCAGTTGCGCAGGTGGCCAGGCGGCCAACCGCCGGGGTGACCAGGCTCAAGCGCTGAGCGCGTTGCCCGCTTGCGGCGGCTGGGTCAAACCGCTGGCCAGGTAGACCCTGCCTGCGGGCAGGGCGCCGGGCATCAACACGTCGATGGCGCGGTCCAGTGCGGCTGTGGCGCGCGACAGCGCCTCGCGGTGGCGCGCCAGTTGGCCACTGGCGTGGGCCAGGCGCAGCCGCATCGGCTCAGGCACACCACCGTTGCGGGCGGCCTGCACAAACGATTCAACGGCCTGGGCCAGTGCCCGGTGCAGGGCATCGGCCTGCGCCTCAATGGTTGGGATATCACGCTGACGCATGGCCTTGGCCAAAGCGGCCAGGCGCTGCTCCACGCCAGCCAGCAGCGGCTCCAGGTGGCTGCCGGCAAGGGCTTGCGGCGCTGCAGCGCTTGGTGCTGTGGCTGCTGGCATGCGGCGGCCCGGTGTGGCGGTGTATGACAAGGGCTACCTCAGCGCTTGGGCAGGTTGCCCAGCAATTCCTGGGCATTGGCGATCAACTTGTCGGCAATCGCCTCCGGGTTGACCTGGAACTTGCCGTCACGGATGGCGTCGGAGATGCGCTGCACTTTCTGGGCGTCAAACACGCCGTCAGACCCGCCCGCAGCCAGCTGCGTCGCAGCGGAGGACAGTGCCACGGTGGCACTGGCCTGCACTGCGCCGCCGGCTGACCCGGCTGGGGGTGTGGCAGGCGTGGTGGACGCTGCGACGGCGGCACCCGCTTTGCGCTCGCCGACGGCCGGCGTGACCAACTTGTTTTCGAGATGACCGATCTTCATGGTGGACTCCAGCAGAGGGGGGCAGATTGCCCAACCCTGAGACATGCTCGGTGTATCGGCCCCCTGTACTGGGACTTTAGGCCTTTGCTGCCAGATTTTGGCCTAACCCCGCATTCCGGTGGCGCTGCCGCCGGCCGGCACAGGCGTTTTGCGCCGGCGCAGGCATTCACGTCAAACCTCACAGCGCCACCTCAACCCGCCGCTCACCCGCCGGCAAACCGCTGACGATGCGGCCGGCGTCGGTGCGCACCCGCACGCTCTGGCCTTCCAGCCCCGGCCCCATGGCCTGGCCTTCGCTGCTGATGGTGTAGCCCGGGCCGTTGGCCACGATGCGCACCACGTCGCCGGTGTTAAACCACTGGCGCACCTTCAAATCACTGCGGCGCAAGGCCTCGCCGGCCGCCAGGCCACGCGCCAGCGTGCGGCCCAGCGCCAGGCCGGCCTGGCCGATGGCCGGGTCGGCGCGCTCGGCCAGGTCCACCTCGGTGGTCAGCAGGTGGCGGGCCTCCAGCAGCGTGCCACTGGGCAGGCTGGTGGCCGCCGTCAAGGATTTGCCCCAGACCCGCACATCCACCGGCAGGCTGACGTTCCACAACGCGCTGCCCTGCAAGCAGCGCAGGCCCAGGCGGGTGTGGCCCAGCGGCCGGGAACCCGCCGGCAGGTAGGGCACGATGTGTTGGCAGGGCGCCAGCTTGAGGCGCGGGTCCAGCCGGCCCACCACCACCTCGATGCGCGGCGATGCGGTGTCGCCGCCCCACAGCACGGCCGCCGCATCGGCCGCCAGGCGGCGCACCTCGGCGGCCAGGTTGGCGGGCAGGGCCTGGGCCGGATCGGCGCTGTCGCTGGTTTGTGGCAGCGTGGTGGCGGCGCTGCGCAGTTCGGCGCCGGCGCTGCCGGCCAGGGCCCAGGCCAGCAGGCCCAGCCACAACGGCGCCACAGGTCTGGCGGCGGGCAGGGCTTTGGGCTGGAACATGGGCATGGGCATGGGCTTTGGATTGGATGCGCCCACAGCACTGGGCAGGCGGAACAAGGGCAGTGTGATCAGCGGCCTGATGTTGCCGCCAGTGGCGCAGCCGAAGCGGCCGGAGATGGCCTGGCTTCGCCCCGCTGTTCGGCCGCATGGCCGCCTGCCGCTTGCCCACAATCACCGCACATCGACCCGCCGATGGCAGTGTCGACGGCAGCCGTACGCAACGGCTAGCGATGGCTGACAGGGGGCCGAGCATGCAACGTCTGACCGATTCGATGGACTTCCAGTCGCAGGCCCTGGTGATGCGGGCTGAGCGGCAACGGCTGATCGCCAGCAACATTGCCAATGCCGACACGCCGGGCTACCAGGCCCGCGAAATGGACTTTGCCAACGCGCTGCGCCAGGCCACCAACACGGCAAGCAACAGCAACGCCAGCGCCACGCAACTGGCCAGCAGCCCGCTGCGCACCAGCCACCGGGCGCATGACGACGGCACGCCGGACCTGCACAGCCAGGATGGCCTGCTGTACGCCCGCCACAGCCAGGATGCGATTGACCGCAACACGGTAGAGATGGATCGCGAACGCGCCAGCTTTGTGGACAACAGCGTGAAGTACGAGGCCACGCTGCGTTTCATCAACGGCAGCATGCGCAGCATGCTGGACGCGATGAAGAGCCCGAACCAGGGTTGACGGTGATGGCTGAACACCTGGCATCCAACACCAAGCGGGCTGCGCGCCGGCTGCAGGCAACCAAGCCGGCCCGCGTGCCCTTGGGGGACCGGCCGGTGTACGCACCGGACGAGGGAAAGACATGAGCATGTTCAAGATCTTCGACGTGTCGGGCAGCGCCGCCAGTGCACAAACCCAACGCCTGAACGTGGTGGCCAGCAACCTGGCCAACGCCGACACCGTGGCCGGCCCCGATGGCAAGAGCTACAAGGCCAGGCAGGTGGTGTTCCAGACCCTGATGATGGGCGAGGCCACGTCCGCCGGCGTGCGGGTCACCGACGTGGTCGAGGACAACAGCAGCGGGCGCAAGGTGCACGCGCCCAACCACCCGGCCGCGGATGCTGAGGGTTATGTCACCTACAGCAACGTCAGCCCGGTCGACGAGATGGTCAACATGATCTCGGCCTCACGCTCGTACCAGAACAACATTGAGGTGATGAACACCGCCAAATCCCTGCTGCTCAAGACTTTGCAGATGGGCCAGTCGTGATCTGCCTGCCAACCCGGACCTCACCATGAGCACCATCAGCCAAACCACGGACGCGGCCACCGCCGCCGCGCTGCTTAACAAGGGCAGCAGCGCCACCAGCACGGCGAGCGCCAATGCCGCAACGGCCAAGGAGGCCAGTGAGCGCTTTCTCAAGCTGCTGGTCACGCAACTGCAGAACCAGGACCCGCTGAACCCGGTGGACAACGCGCAGATGACCTCGCAGATGGCGCAGATCAGCACCGTCAGCGGCATCGAGAAACTCAACACCACGGTGCAGGGCCTGAATGGCCAGTTTGTGCAGATGCAGGCGATGCAAGGCGCCTCGCTGGTGGGCAAGGAGGTGATCTTGAAAGGCGACAAGATTGCAGTGAGCAACAACGTGGCCAGCGGCACTTTTGAGCTCCCGGCCGCTGCCGACCATGTCAAGGCCGAGGTGTTGAGCCCCGCCGGCCTGGTGGTGGACACGCTGAACCTGGGCGCCCAAACCGCCGGCCGGCATGACTTCACCTGGCCCAACGGCAGCACGGCCAGTGACTCGGCCGGCTACCGTTTCCGCATTACCGCCACCAGTGGCAGCACCACTGTGGCCAGCACCGCGTTGATGCGCGACACGGTGCGGGCCATCAATACCAGCGGCGCCTCTTTGACCCTGGAGCTGGCGCGCAGCGGCGCGGTGCCGTATGCGTCCATCACTGCCATTGAGTGATTTTTGACCGGACCAATCCCGTCGCCAATACACCGCCCCAGATACACCGCCACCGATACACCGCCACCGATACACCGCCCCCGATACACCGTCGGCAATACAACGCGGCCTGACCTGCCGCCCGTGCAGCCCAAATTTCCCGCAGGAGTAGCGCAATGAGTTTTCAGCAAGGTGTTTCCGGCCTCAATGCCGCCGGTCGCAATCTCGAGGTGATCGGCAACAACGTGGCCAATGCCAGCACTGTGGGGGCCAAGGTGTCACGGGCCGAGTTTGCCGACATCTACGCCCGGGCCGTCGTTGGTGGGGCCAGCAACATCGGCCTGGGCGTCAGCCTGGCGGCGGTGACGCAGCAGTTCTCGCAGGGCAGCCTCAGCACCACCGACAACCCGCTGGACATGGCCATCAACGGGAGTGGGTTTTTCCAGCTGAAGGATTTGAACGGCTCGTTGCAATACAGCCGCAACGGCCAGTTTCAGGTCGACCGCAACGGCTTTATTGCCAACAACCAGGGCTCACACCTGCTGGGTTATCCGGCCAACGAGCAAGGCACGCTGGTGCCGGGCCAGGCCCAGCCGCTGACCCTGCCTACCGGCGGCATCAAGCCCAGCGTGACGGCCAAGGTCGTGCTGGAGCTGAACCTGGACGCCCGCTCCCTGGTCAAGACCGACAGCAGTGGCGCGCTGACGCCGGTCAACTTCAGCGACGCCAAGACCTACGCCAACGCCACCTCGGTCAACATCTTCGACACCAAAGGCCAGGAGGTGGCGCTGACCTACTACTTCCAGAAGTCGGCGGTGGACGCGTGGAGTGTTTACGCCTCGGCCAACGGCGTGGTGGTCAACCCCGACGGCGCGGGTGCACCCAAGGCGATTGCGACGCTCAACTTCCCGGCCAACGGCAGTGCGCCGATCAATCCGATCGACCCCACCAAGCCGCTCGATCTGCTGCCGTTTGATGTGCCGGCCACGTCCAACGCCCAGGGCGCGGTGACCGAGCCCATCACCGGCGTCTCGCTCAACCTGGCCACCCTGACGCAGTATGGTGCGGTGTTTGGCGTCACCAACGTCACGCAGGACGGTTTCCCACCCGGCAAGCTCACCTCCATCGCCATCGCCAATGACGGCGTGGTGCTGGCCACCTACTCCAGCGGCCAGAGCACCCCCATCGGCCAGGTGGAGCTGGCCAGCTTCCGCAACGTGCAGGGCCTGCGCCCGCTGGGTGGCAATGTGTGGCAGTCCACCTACAACTCGGGTGATCCGGTGACCGGCACGCCTGGCAGTGGCAACCTGGGCATCATCAAGTCGGGTGCGGTGGAAGAAAGCAATGTCGACCTGACCTCCGAGCTGGTCAACATGATGGTCGCGCAGCGCATCTACCAGGCCAACGCGCAGACCATCAAGACGCAGGATTCGATCCTGCAGACCTTGGTCAACCTGCGTTGATGACGCTGTTGGGTTGACCCGGCTGAGCCTGCACTGAGCGCCCACGATGGACCGTGTCATCTATCTCGCCATGGCCGGTGCCAAGGCCACGCTGCAGCGTCAGGACGTGCTGGCGCACAACCTGGCCAATGCCAGCACCACCGGCTTTCGTGCCGAGCTGACCGCCTTCCGCGCCGTGCCGGTGCTGGGCGACGGCGCCAGCACCCGCGTCTACACGATTGAATCCACCCCGGGCTACAGCGCCGAGGCCGGGCCCATCACGTCCACCGACCGCAGCCTGGACGTGGCGATGAAAGGCAATGCCTGGCTGGCCGTGCAGGCGCGTGATGGCACCGAGGCCTACACCCGCAACGGCGCACTGGAGCTCAACAGCGAGGGCTTGCTGGTCAACCACAGCGGCCAGGCCGTGCAAGGTGAGGGCGGTCCCATCACCCTGCCGGCCAATGCCAAGGTGTTGATCGGCAGTGACGGCACCATCACCGCGGCGGTGGGCAATGGCCGGCCGCAAGCTGTGGGCCGGCTCAAGATGGTGACGGCTGAAGCGCCGCTGCTGCGCGGTGAGGATGGTTTGTTCCGCGCCGCCGACGGCGCCGACCTGCCCGCCGACGCCACTGCCCGCCTGGTAGACGGTGCGCTGGAGGGCAGCAATGTGAGCGCGGTGGAATCGATGGTGGGCATGATCTCGGCGGCGCGCCAGTTTGAGCAGCAGATGAAGATGCTGCAGTCGGCCCAGGAGCGTGAGCAGTCGGCCACCAAGCTCTTGTCCAGCAGCTGAGTTGTTGCTGTTGCAAGGCTGGCGCCGCACCGCCGCACCGCCGCACCGCCGCACCGCCAAGAAGAAGCGCCACCGATGTGGCGCTTTTTGCTGGATGGGCCGGCTCAAGTCGCGGCCATCATTGTTTGCACGATGTTGTTGCTGCGGGCAAACGAGGCCAGACACCCATGATCCGATCACTGTGGACATCCAAGACCGGCATGGAGGCCCAGCAGATGGCGCTGGACGCCATTGCGCACAACCTGGCCAACACGGCCACCAACGGCTTCAAGCGCACCCATGTGGTGTTTGAGGACCTGATTTACCAGAACATGCGCCAGGTGGGCGCCAACACGGGTGAGCAGTCCACCCTGCCCACCGGTTTGCAGATCGGCCTGGGGGTGCGGCCGGTGGCCACGGCGCGCAATTTCTCGCAGGGCAGCCTGCAGACGACCGACAGCAGCTTCGATCTGGCCATCCGCGGCAACGGGTTTTTTCAGGTGCAGCTGCCCGACGGCACCACCGGTTACACCCGGGACGGCGCGTTCCAGCTCAACGCCCAGGGCCAGATGGTGAGCAATGGTGGTTATCTGCTGCAGCCCGGCATCACGGTGCCGGCCAACGCGCTGGTGGTGAGTGTGGCCAAGGACGGCTTGGTGACGGCCACCATCCCGGGCCAGGCAACACCGCAGCAACTGGGCCAGTTGCAGACCGCCAGCTTCATCAACCCGGCCGGCCTGGAGCCCAAGGGTGAGAACTTTTATACCGAGAGCGCAGCGTCCGGCTCGCCGCAGGTGGGCTCACCCGGCAGCAACGGCCTGGGCACGGTAATGCAGGGCAGCGTGGAGGCCAGCAACGTCAACGTGGTGGAGGAGCTGGTCCGCATGATCCAGACCCAGCGCGCGTACGAGATGAATTCCAAAGCCGTGCAGACCTCCGACCAGATGCTGCAAAAGCTGGCCCAGCTGTGAAACCAACACACCCATACCCTGACACCACGGCGCAGCGGCTGCTGCTGCCGCTGTCCGTGTGGCTTGCCCTGTGCTGCGCCCTGCTGGTGCCGCTGGCCGGCTGCGAAACCATGGCCCGCGTGCCGCAGGTGGACCTGGTGCTGCCCACCGCAGTGCTGCCCCTGCCGCCAGTGGCCACCGCGCCGGCTGCGCCCACCGGCGCCATCTTTCAGGCCGACCGCTACCGGCCGCTGTTTGAGGACCACCGCGCCCGCATCGTGGGCGACACCTTGATGGTGACCATCAGCGAGAAGGTCAGCGCGGTACAAAAAAGCACCAGCTCGCTGGACCGCAGCGACACGGTCAATGCCAGCCTCACCGCCTTGCCCTTGTTCAAGGCCAGCACGCTGGGCCGGTTGGGCGCTGCGGGCAGCTCGGCCAACACCTTCTCGGGCAAGGGCACCACCGAGAGCAGCAATGATTTCTCCGGCACCATCACCGCCACCGTGGTGCAGGTGCTGGCCAACGGGCACTTGATCGTGGCGGCTGAAAAGCAGATCGGCGTCAATGCCAATGTGGATGTGCTGCGCTTTTCGGGCCAGGTGGACCCGCGCGCCATTGCCCCCGGCAACACGGTGCAGAGCACCCAGATCGCCAACGTGCGCATCGAGCAGCGTGGCCGGGGCCAGCAGGCCGAGGCCCAGTCGATGGGCTGGTTGTCGCGTTTTTTCATGAGCTTGCTGCCGGTATGAAGCGCTTGCGATTTGCGCCTGAGGGCCTGCTGCGCGCCGTGCTGCTGCTGGGCCTGTTGCTGGCCAGCGCGGCGGTCTGGTGGCCGGTGCAGGCGGCCCGCATCAAAGAGGTGGCCACCGTGCAAGGCGTGCGGCCCAACCAGTTGACCGGCTTTGGCCTGGTCTTCGGGCTGGACGGCACGGGTGACCAAGCGGCCCAGGCGCCGTTCACACCGCAGGCGCTGGCGGCGTTTTTGCAGCAGAACGGCATCACCCTGCCACCGGGGGTGACCATGCAGCCACGCAACCTGGCCGCAGTGGTGGTCACCGCCGAGCTGCCGGCGTTTGCCCAGCCGGGCCAGCGCATCGATGTCAACGTGTCCTCAGCCGGCAATGCCAAGAGCCTGCGTGGTGGCCTGCTGCTGCAAACCGCGCTGCGCGGTGCCGATGGCGCGGTCTACGCCATCGCCCAGGGCAACTTGATCGTCGGCGGCGCCGGTGCATCGGCCGGTGGCAGCAAGGTGCAGATCAACCACCTGGCCGCCGGCCGGGTGCCCGAGGGCGCCACGGTGGAGCGTGCTGTGCCCACCGCGATGAGCCAGAACGGCGTGCTGCAACTTGATCTGCAGTCCAACGACTACGCCACCGCCCGCGCGGTGGTCAAGGCCATCAACAACGCCAAGGGCCAGGGCATTGCCGAGGCGGTGGACGGCCGGGTGGTGCGGGTGAAGATGCCGGCCCAGGCAATCGACCACGTGGCCTTCATGGCCGACCTGGAAAACCTGGACGTGCTGCTGGAAAAACCCGCCGCCCGGGTGGTGTTGAACGCGCGCACCGGGTCGGTGGTGATGAATGAATCGGTCACGCTGTCATCCTGCGCGGTGGCGCACGGGGCGCTCACGGTCACCGTCAATGCCACCCCGCAAGTCAGCCAGCCGGGGCCGCTGTCTGGTGGCAAGACGGTGCAGACCGACAAGGTGGACATCGCGATCACCCAGCAGGGTGGGGCGCTGATGCAGTTGCCGGCCGGCGCCAAGCTGGCCGATGTGGTGCGCGCCCTCAACGCGCTGGGCGCCACGCCGCAAGACCTGCAGGCCATCCTGCAGGCGATGAAAAGCGCCGGTGCCCTCAAGGCCGAGCTGGAGGTGATCTGACATGGCGGCCATCCCCGGTGTGTTGAGCAGCAGCAGCCCGCCGGCCCGCCGTGCGGCCAGCCCGGGTGCGGCCGACAGCCGACTGGTGGGGGATACCAACGCCCTGCAAGCCCTGCGCAGCAGCGCGGCCAAAGACCCCAAGGCTGCGGTGCATGACGTGGCCAAGCAGTTTGAATCGCTGTTCATGAATGAGCTGCTGAAAAGCATGCGCGCCACCACCCAGGCCACCGGCATGCTGGACAACCCCGGCACCAAGCTGGGCACCGAGCTGCTGGACACCCAACTGGCCAGCAAGATGGGCAACCTGCCGGGCGGCCTGGCCGATGTGATCGAGCGCCAGATGCTGCGCCAGATGGGCATGGCGCCCGGGCCCATCCCCAAAACCGGCAGCGCCAATACCAGCCTGCCCAGCGTGGCCGCACCCGATGCCACACCGCGCATCCCCGACAAAAGCGCCGCCGGGTTTGTTGCGCAGCACCGCCAGGCGGCTGACGCGGCTGCGGCGGCCACTGGCATCCCGGCGCCCTTCATGCTGGCGCAGGCGGCACTCGAGACCGGCTGGGGCAAGCGCGAAATCATCGGCAATGACGGCAGCGCCAGCCACAACCTGTTTGGCATCAAGGCCGGCGCCCACTGGCAAGGCCCCACGGTGGACGTGACCACCACCGAATACCTGGCCGGCCGGCCGCAAAAAATGGTGCAGAAGTTCCGCGCCTATACCAATGAGGCCGAATCGTTTGCCGATTACGCCAAGCTGATGAAAGACAGCCCACGCTACGCCAGCGTGCTGGCCGCCGGCCAGGACCCCAAGGCCTTTGCCGCCGGCCTGCAGAAAGCCGGCTACGCCACCGACCCGGCCTATGCCGACAAGCTGGCCAAAGTCATCACCACCACACTGCGCCTGCAAAAGGGCGCGGCGTGATGGCGCAGCAGCACTGAGGCAGCAGCATGACCGGCACCTCGCTGATGACCCTGGGCAAACAGGCGGTGTTTGCCGCCTACGCCCAGTTGCAGACCACCGGCAACAACATTGCCAATGCCAACACACCGGGCTATTCACGCCAGGCGGTGCAGTTGCAAACCGCCAGCAGTGCCTACAGCAGTGGTGGTTACATCGGCCGTGGTGTCACCGTGTCCACCGTGGCGCGGGCGGCCAATATGTTTCTGACCAACCAAACCGTGGCCGCCACCTCGGCTGCCGCAGCCGACGGCGTGCAGCGCGACATGCTGGGCCAGCTGGAAAAAGTCTTTGTCGGCGGTGCTGCCGGCCTGGGGGCTGCGGCCACCCAGATCTTCAACGCCTTTGCCGATGTGGCGGTGGCACCGGCCGATCTGTCGGCGCGCCAGGCGGTGCTGGGCCGGCTGCAAGACTTTGCCGCCCTGTCGCGCGCGTCATCCGACCAGATCGAAGCCCTGCAGACCAACGTGGCGCATGACGTGGCCGGTGGCGTGGCCGAGGTCAATACCCTGGCCGCGCAACTTGGCCGGCTCAACGCCAGCATTGCCGCGGCGGTACTTGGAGGCCAAAAACCCAATGACCTGCTGGACCAGCGTGACCAACTGGTCTTGCGCATCGGCCAACAGGTGCAGGTGCAAAGCTATATCGGTGCGGACGAAACCGCCAACGTGTTTGTCGGCAGTGGCCAGTCGCTGGTGCTGGGCGTGGCCGCGCACAGCCTGGTGCTGCAGCCCAACCCGGGTGACCCCAACCATGTCAGCCTGGGTGTTGACATCGCCGGCCAGGTGACGGACCTCAGCACCCAGGCTATCGGCGACGGTGCGCTGGGTGGGCTGATGCGTTTTCAGGATCAAGACCTGGCCGACGCCCGCAACAGATTAGGCCAATTGGTCACCGGCGTGGCCAGCGCACTCAACCTGCAGCAAAGCCTGGGGCTGGACCTGGCGGGCCAGGCCGGCCCACCCCTGCTGCGGCTGGACGGGCCGCAGGCCCTGCCGGGCGCCGGCAATGCACGCGCGGCCGATGGCAACTTCAGCGCCAGTGTCAGCCTGCGCATCGCTGACGCCAGCGCGCTCAAGGCCAGTGACTATCTGCTGCTGGTGGATACGGCCGACCCCAGCCAGCTCAGCGTCACCCGGCTGGCCGATGGCAAGCTGTTCATGCCGGTGCATGACGGTGATGTGCTGGACGGTTTTGCCATCAGCCTGGGCGGCCAGGCCCCGGCCGCCGGTGACAGCTTCACCCTCAAGCCGGTCGGCCGTGCGGCGGGTAACCTCAGCGTGCTGTTGACGGACGGCCGCGGCCTGGCCGCCGCCAACCCGGTGACTGCCGTGCTGGGCGCGGCCAACAGCGGCAATGCCAGCGTGCGCGCGGTAGACATCGTGGCCGCGCCAGCCAATGCCTACCAGGCCATCAGCATCAGCTTCACCAGCGATGCCGGCGCCTACGACATCCTCGACAGCGGCGGCAACGTGTTGGTGTCCGACACCTTCACCGCCGGCCAGCCCATCCGCTATGACGGCATGGCGTTGCAACTGGGTGGCCTGGCGCGTGCCGGTGACCGCATCAACATCGCCCCCACCAGCCATCCGGCGGCCAGCAACGGCAATGCGCTGCGGTTTGACAGCCTGGCCGCCAGCCTGCTGGTGGACGGCCAGACGGCAGCCGAGGCTTACGCCAATGCAATGGCCGACGTGGGCGTGCGCATGCAGGGCGCGGTGGCGGCAGCCGAGACCAGCGCGGTGGTGTCGACCCAGGCCAAGGCCGCGCTCACTGGCCAGGTGGGTGTCAACCTGGACGAAGAAGCCGCCCGCCTGCTGCAATACCAACAAAGCTACCAGGCCGCAGCCAAGCTGTTGCAGACTGCCCAGACCATGTTTGATGCCATTCTGAGCACGCTGCGCTGATGGCTTGCCAGCGCAAGTTGTCGGCTGATACTGCCGCCCGAACACGCACCCTTTGACCGGACCCAAGCTGCCATGAGAGTCTCCTCCGCCAACCGCTACGACAGCGCCGTGGACAACCTGCAGCGCCGCCAGCGTGATCTGTCCGACGCCCAGTTGCAGCTGACCAACGGCAAGCGTGTCAACAAGCCCAGCGACGACCCCACCGCCGCAGCCCGCGCCGAGCGTGCCTACGTGGCGCAGCAGCGCATCGTCAGCAGCCAGCGCTCGGTGGCGGCCAGCCGCGACGCGATGACGCTGACCGAATCCGCGCTGGGCCAGGCCGGTGATGTCTTGCAGCGCGCGCGCGAGGCCATCGTGGCCGCCGGCAACGGCAGTTACAGCCCTGGTGATCGGGCCGCCCAGGCCGCTCAGTTGCAACAGTACCGTGACCAGTTGCTGGCCCTGGCCAACCAGGGCAACGGCGCCGGCAGTTACCTGTTTGGTGGCCAAAGCGCCACCGCGCAACCGTTTCTCGACACCGCCGGCGGTGTGCTGCCCGCGGCCACTGGCGGCCAAAGCCAGTTGTCCAACACCGACCAACTGCCGTCCAGCGTAGACGGCCAGGCCATCTGGCTGACCGCACGCAGCGGCAACGGCGTGTTTGTCAGCGCCGCAGCACCCGGCAACAGCGGCAATGGCTGGATCGACGCTGGCAACGTGGCCGCGCCCGGCGCGCTGACCGGCGCCAGCTACAGCATCGCGTTTGCCGGCAGCGGCGCAGCCACCACCTACAGCGTGCTGCGTGACGGTGCGGCCACCGCGCTGGCGGGCCAGCCCTACACGGCCGGCAGCGCCATCAGCATCGACGGCATGTCGCTGCACATCAAAGGCACACCGGCCGACGGCGACAGCTTCAGCATTGAGCCGGCCACCGCCACGCTGAACCCGTTCGAGGCGCTGGACAAAGCCATCGCGGTGCTCAAGGCGCCAGCGGCCAACGCCGGCCAGGTGGCGCAGGCGATCAACAGCGGGCTGCGTGACCTGGACGCGGTGATGGGTCACATCCAGGCCGCCCGCGCCGCCGCCGGTAGCGCCCTGAACGGCCTGGACGCGATGGACGCCCGCAACCAGGACCGCAGCCTGTGGGCCAAGTCCGTGCAGTCCAATGCCGAGGACCTGGACATGGTGCAGGCCATCAGCAACTTCAAGAACCAGGAAACCGGCTACCAGGCCGCCTTGCAAAGTTACGCATCGGTGCAACGCATGTCATTGTTCGACTACATCAAATGAACCAGCCCAAGCCTGCTGACACCGCCGCACTGGCTGCGGCCGCGCCCGAGCAGCCGGCGCTGGGCCAGGTGGCGCTGGGCTACGCGCCCATGATCGACCGCCAGCGCCAGATCAGCGCACTGCGCCTGACCGTCTTCCCGCTGCGGCCCGACCACCAACCCCAGGCTGACGCACTGCTGGCCACGCTGGTGGCCTTGTGGCCGCCCGAGGCCGGCCGGCTGTCGCTCAACATCGTCAGCGAGCCGCTGCTGGGCGCGCTGCTGCAAGCCGAGCTGCCGGCCAACCTGATGCTGGAGGTGCCGGCCTTTCTGGCCGCTGACCCGGCCTGCCACCCCGCCTTGCTGGCGCAGCACCGGCGTGGCACCAGCCTGCTCATCAAGGGCCGGCCGCTGGCGCCTTTGCCAGCTGACGTGCTGGCCACATTTGCCTACGCCATCATTGACCTGGCCGACGAGCGCCGCGACGGCCTGCCGCCCCTGGGCGGCATCGTGCGCAGCATTCCGCATGTGCAGTCTGGGGTGCGCACCATCGCGCAAATGACCGAGGCTTTTGACCGCAATGCGCTGGCCGTGCTGGGCTGGCCGATCGACAGCAGCCCCGCAGCCGGGCGCCCGGCCGGCGCCAGCCCGGCACGCCAGGCCCAGCCCGAGCTCGGTGCCATCGTCGAGTTGATGAACCGGGTCGACCGCCAAGAGCCGGTGGACCGGCTGGAAGCGGTGATGAAGCAAGACCCGACCATGGCCTTCCGCCTGCTGCGCTACATCAACACACCGGCCTTCGGGCTGGGCATGGACGTCAGCTCGTTTCGCCATGCCATCCTGCTGATCGGCTACCAGCGCCTCAAGCGCTGGCTGGCGCTGCTGCTGATTTCGGGCAGCCGCGACATCAACCTCAAACCCGTGATGTACGCAGCCGTGCGGCGTGGCCTGCGGATGGAGGAGTTGGGCCGTGACGCCGGCTGCGACGCCGACAAACGTGGCGAGCTGTTCATCTGCGGCGTCTTCTCGCTGCTCGACCGGCTGATGCGCCAGCCCTTTGACACGCTGCTGGCCGGCATCCCCACCAGCGACGCCGTGCGTGCTGCACTGGTGGACGGCAGCGGCCCGCTGCAGCCCTACCTGGCGCTGGTGCAGGCGGTGGAAGCTGCCGTGCTGCACGACATCCGCGATGCTGCGGCGGCCCTGATGATGGTCGTGCCGGCGGTCAACCGGGCGCTGCTGCGTGCGCTGCTGGCGGCGCGGCAGTTGGATTGAGCCGGGCTGCGCCGGCTGCTGCCGGCCAGCGCTGCAGTGGGTGCTGAATCGGGGCCAACAGCGGCCGCTAAACTCATCCCGATGTCCCTGCTGCCGCGCCATGCCACCTTGCCGTCCAACGCCCAGTTGTCGGCCTTGCTGGATGGAGTCGACAGCCTGCTGCTGTTGTTTGATGGGCGCGGGCGGGTCAGCTACCGTAACCCGGCAGCGCAGCGGCTGCTGGGCTGTGAGCCTGGCCAGCCGGTGGCCGTGGCGCTGGCCAGGCTGGATCCAGCGCAGCGCAGCGTGCTGCTGGCGGCCATGGCAGGCGGCAGTGCAGCGCAAACACCCCAAGCACCACAAACGCTGGTGCCGCTGCGCATCACCTTGCCGCCGGGCACGGGCCGGCAAGCCAGCGGGCCAATCAGCAGCCAGGGCGTGGCCCAGCCGCTTGACCTGCCCGCCACGCTGCAGCGTGGCCCGGGTGGCGGCTGGATGTTGCGCAGCAGCGCGGCGCCGGCCCCGGCACCGGTGCAAGTGCCACCCCTGGCGGCGGGCGCCACCAGTGCGCTGATCCGCCTGCTGTGGGACACCCCACAACCGCTGACGGTGCAAGACATCCAGTTCATCACCGTGGCCGCCAACCGCGCGTTTTTTGAGGCGGTGGCGCTGCGCCCCGACCAAGTGTTGGGCCGTGACCTGCTGGACGGCCTGCCCGCCGCCGATCAACAGGCGGTGCTGGCGGCCCGCGCCACATGGGCTGCAGCGCTGGCCGCCGGCCACCAACCGGCGCAAGCGGTGGAGCAGCGCCTGCCGGCCGGGCCGGGCGCTGCGCGTTGGTTCCGCAGCACACCACGCTGGGTCAGTGCTGATGACGGTGCACCGCTGCTGCTGGCCCTGCTGCACGACGTGACACCCGAGCACCTGGCGCGGGACGCCGCCGAGCAGGCCGGGCGTGAGCTGGCCAACTGGTTTGACCTCAGCCCCATCGGCTTGTTGGTGTATGCCCAGGACGGCACGGTGTTGCGCCACAACCCCGCCGCCCAGGCCTTGCTGGGGCCGTTGCCCGGCCACGTGGCCGACTGCCCACCCGACCTGCAGCACCTGTTGGCCTGGGACAGCAACGCCCCGCTGGCCCGCTTGCGTGATGACGCCACACCACTGGAGTTGCGCGGCAATGTCAGCCTGGCGGGCGGCCTGCCGCAGCGCCTGCGCGCCAGGCTGCGTGGTTTTGCCGGTGACGCCAGCGGCCTGCGCGTGATGGCCGTGCTGGAAGACTGCCGCCTGGAAGAAGAACACGATCTGGCCAGGCTGGAGATTGGCGCCCTGATGGACACCGCCAGCGTGGGTGTGGCCACCTACGAGGCCTCACGCGGCTGGCTCAACAGCCGGCCGGTGCGCGCGGCTGGCAGTGCGGCGGGCAGTGCCGCGGCCAGCACCCCGGGCGCGCTGCCCGCTGGCAGCACGGTGCCAGCGCCGCCGCGCTGATGCCACCACCGGTTGACGCCGGCAGCGTGCCGGCCGGTGGCCTGCAGGCAGTCGGCCGTGACCAGGTCGAGCCCGGCTCGCGCGATGAATTTGAGCGCCTGCAGCGCGCGCTGCGCGATGGCCGGCGTGCCCAGGTGCGCTACGCCGTCAACATGCCCGACCTGGGCCTGCGCTGGCTGCTCACCCGGGTTGAGCCGGGTGAGCTGGCGGGTGGCCGCGCCACCTTGTCGGTGGTCACGCTGGACGTGACCGAGCAAGAAGAAGCGCACCGCCGTGGTGAGCAGTTGCTGCGTGAGCTGTCCACCATTCTGGAGGGCACCAGCGCCGGCATTGCTTACCTGCGTGGTGAGCGGCTGGTGCGTTGCAACCGCCGCTTCGAGGCCATGCTGGGCTTGGCCACGGGTGGTGCGGCAGGTGCCTTGCTGGCCGCTGTGCTGGCCGACCACCCGGCCGCCCTGGCCGTGCTGCGCCAGGCCCTGGCCGAAGAAGGCCGATTTGAGACCGAGCTGCGCCGCTCGGGCGCCGACGGCCAGCCGCTGTGGTTGGCGCTGTCCGCCAGCCACGCCCCGGCCGGTGGTGCGCCCGAGCTGGTGGTGGTGCTCACCGATGTGTCGCGCCTCAAGGTGCAACAGGCCGAGTTGGAGGCGCTGGCACGTGAGCGGGCGTTGATGTTCAACCTGTCGGATGTGGGCTTGTCCTACCTGCGTGCCGGCCAGATCCAGCGTGCCAACGAGGCCCTGGCCGCACTCACCGGTTATGCCGTGGGCGAGCTGCTGGGCATGCATCTGTCCGCCTTGTTCAGCGACGAAGCGGCCTACCAACAGGCCTTGCCGCAGCAACAGCTGGCGCTGCAGCAAAGCGGCCGCTGGCGTGGTGAGCGCCGGCTGCGCCGGCGTGACGGCCGGCTGATCTGGGTGCAGGTCAGCAAACGCCGGGTCGACGACGCTGACGCCGACGCCGACCTGATCTGCTCGTATGTGGACGTGGACGAGCGGCGGCGCGCCCGTGAGGCGGTGCAACTGCAGGCCGAGCGCACCCGTGCCATCCTCGATTCGGTGCTGGTGGGCATCGTCACCGTGGGTGATGGTGGCATCGAATGGATGAACCGCTCGGCCCGCCGCATGTGTGGCGGTGAGCTGGCCGATTTTGTCGGTGAGCCCATCTCCATCGTGGCCACCAGTGACCCGGACCACCCACTGCGTGCCACCCATTACCGGCAAGCCCTGGGTGACGGCCAGGCCGAGACCTTTGAGTGCCGGCTGCGCGCGCGCGACGGGCGTGAGTTCTGGGTTGTCGGCAACGCCGTGGTCACTGGCCGGGGTGATGTGGCACCAGCCGCGCAGCACACCGGCCGTGGCAGCCAGATCACCTTTGCGCTGCTCGACATCGACAGCCGGCGCCAGGCCGAGGTGCGCATCGCCCAGGCCCAGGCGTCGCTGCAGGGCATCATCGACACCGCGCCGCTGGCCATCGCGCTGTTTGATGCCGACAGTGGCCGCGTGCTGCGGCTCAACCAGATGGCCGCGATGTTTTTTGGCCGGCCGATGGAGGCGGTGCTGGGCCGGCCCACCGAAGAATGGTTTGGCGCGCTGGATGCCCAGCTGCTGCAGGCCGACCTGGCTGCCGCGCTGGCCCAGCCCGACGGCCTGCGCCGCGAGTGGCAACGGCCGGGCAGCGCCAGCGGGGGCGCCAACAACGCTGGCAACACCGACCACGCCGACCACGCCGACCACGCCAGCA
>JANPOW010000287.1:0-2540 GCA_031428185.1 Betaproteobacteria bacterium
ATCATCCTGGCGCTGGCCAACCCTGAACCCGAGATCCGCCCCGAGCTGGCCAAGGCCGCGCGGCCCGATTGCATCGTGGCCACCGGGCGCTCGGACTACCCCAACCAGGTCAACAACGTGCTGTGTTTCCCGTACATCTTCCGCGGCGCGCTGGACTGCGGCGCCACCACCATCAACGAGGCCATGAAACTGGCCTGCGTGCATGAGATGGCCGCGCTGGCCACGGCCGCGGCCAGCGACGAAGTGGCCGCTGCCTATGCCGGCAAAGAGCTGAAGTTCGGCCCCGACTACATCATCCCCACGCCGTTTGATGTGCGGCTGATCTTGCGCATTGCACCCGCCGTGGCCAAGGCTGCGGCCGACAGCGGCGTGGCGCTGCGCCCGATTGCCGACCTGGAGGCCTACCGCCAGCAACTCACCCGTTTTGTCTACCAGACCGGCATGGTGATGCGCCCGGTATTTGCCGCCGCCCGCGCCGCCTGCGCCAACAACGCCGCCCGGGTGGTGTACGCCGAGGGCGAGGACGAACGGGTGCTGCGCGCGGTGCCGGTGGTGCTGGAGGAAGGCCTGGCGCGGCCGGTACTCATCGGCCGGCCGGCGGTGATTGACATGCGCATCGAGCGCGCCGGCCTGCGCATCAAGGCCGGGGTGGATTTTGAAGTCTGCGACCCCGAGCACGACCCGCGCTTTCGCAGCTACTGGGAGCAATACCACCAGTTGATGGGGCGCGAGGGGGTGACGCCCGAAGCCGCCAAAGCCACCGTGCGGCGCAGCAATACGCTGATTGCCAGCCTGATGCTGCAGCGTGGTGAGGTGGACGGCATGTTGTGTGGCCTGGTGGGCCGCTACGACGCCCACCTGGACCATGTGCGCAACATCATCGGCCTCAAGCCCGGCGTGCGCACGCTGGCCGCGATGAACGCGCTGATGCTGGACGCCCACACCCTGTTCATCACCGACACCTTTGTGAATGAAGAGCCCAGCGCTGAAGAGCTGGCCGAGATTGCGCTGATGGCCGCAGCTGAAGTGCAGCGCTTTGGCATGCCGGCCAAGGTGGCGTTTTTGTCGCACTCGATGTATGGCAGCTCGCAGCGGGCATCGGCGCGCCGGATGCGCGCCGCGCGTGTCCTGTTTGTGCAGCGTGCCCCCGGCATTGAGTGCGACGGTGAGCTGCAGGGCGACGCAGCGTTGTCCGAGACCATCCGCAACAGCTTTTTGCAAGGCGCCAGCCTGAGCGGTGCGGCCAACCTGCTGGTGCTGCCCAACCTGGACGCGGCCAACATCCTGTTCAACGTGCTCAAGGTGACAGCCAGCCACGGTGTCACCATCGGCCCCATGCTGCTGGGCGCAGCGGCGCCGGTGCACATCCTCACGCCGTCGGCCACCATGCGCCGGCTGGTCAACATGACCGCGCTGACGGTGGCCGATGCGGCGGAGTTGCGGGGTGCGGCCACGCCGACCAGCGCCCCGGCAACAGCGCCAGCGCATGAAACCGAACGGTAACTTTTGCCGCGTTTTGGGCGCCCATAATCGCGCCCACTTCGGCCACCCCTTCGGCCCACCCTGAGAGCCCGCCATGCCCCGCGCCACCAAGATTGTTGCCACCCTCGGCCCCGCCAGCAGTAGCCCGGAGGTGCTGGAGCGGCTGCTGCGGGCGGGGGTGGACGTGGTGCGGCTCAACTTCAGCCACGGCAAGGCGCAAGACCACATCGACAGGGCCGCGCTGGTGCGCCAAATTGCCCAGAAGATCGGCAAGCCGGTGGCCATCATGGCCGACCTGCAAGGCCCCAAGATCCGTGTCGGCAAATTTGCCGACGGCAAGGTGGACCTGGTCAACGGCACGCCTTTTGTGTTGGACGCCGCCCGCACCGAGCCCGGTGACCTGGGCGGTGTGGGGCTGGACTACAAAGCGCTGCCGCGTGATGTGAGGCCCGGTGACACCCTGCTGCTCAACGATGGCCTGATCGTGTTGACGGTCGATTCAGTGCGGGGTGAGCAGGTGCACACCATCGTCAAGGTGGGTGGTGAGCTGAGCAACAACAAAGGCATCAACAAGCAGGGCGGTGGCTTGACCGCGCCAGCCCTGACCGGCAAGGACATGGAGGACATCAAGACGGCCATGTCCTTCCAGTGTGATTACCTGGCGGTGAGCTTCCCCAAAAACGCCACCGACATGGAGATGGCGCGCCAACTGGCCAACGTGGCCGGTGAGCCCTACAAACACAAACCGGCCATGATTGCCAAGATCGAGCGCAGCGAGGCCATCCCCCAGCTAGAGGCCATCCTCAAGGCCAGCGACGGCATCATGGTGGCGCGTGGTGACCTGGCGGTGGAGGTGGGCAACGCCACCGTGCCGGCACTGCAGAAAAAGATGATCCGCATGGCGCGCGAGATGGACAAGCTGTCCATCACCGCCACCCAGATGATGGAAAGCATGATCGTCAACCCGGTGCCCACGCGGGCCGAGGTGAGCGACGTGGCCAACGCGGTGCTCGACGGCACCGACGCGGTGATGCTGAGTGCCGAAACGGCCGCCGGCA
>JANPOW010000288.1:0-5818 GCA_031428185.1 Betaproteobacteria bacterium
CCGACTTCCTGGCGCTGCTGCGCGATCGGCTGGACGCTGCGGGCCTGCGTTACCAGTACCTGGACGGCAGCACGCCGATGGCCCAGCGCACCCAGCGGGTGAATGCCTTCCAGGCCGGCCAGGGTGACTTTTTTCTGATCAGCCTGAAAGCCGGTGGTTTTGGTCTGAACCTGACCATGGCCGACTACGTGATCATTGCCGACCCGTGGTGGAACCCGGCCACCGAAGACCAGGCCAGCGGCCGTGCCCACCGCATCGGCCAGCAGCGGCCGGTCACGGTCTACCGGCTGGTGACGCAAGGCTCGATCGAAGACCGCATCGTCAAGCTGCACCACAGCAAACGCGCGCTGGCCGAGGGTGTGCTGGCGGGCCAGGACGCTGGCGGCGCGGTGATGGGCGCGGCCGACATGCTGGCGCTGCTGCGCGGGGACAGCGCCGAATGACGCCGAGCCTGCGCATCCATGTGCTGGTCGCGCTGCTCAGCCTGTGGTCCCTGCAAACACCTGGTGCTGCCGTGGCCCAGCCCGCCGCCATCACCGACCCCGCCATGCTGCAAGTGGCCGGTGCCTGGCGCATTGCCCAGGCGCGCAGCGAACCGATGTTGGACAGCCGCCGCGCACGGCTGGATTTCAATCCCGACGGCCGCCTGACCGGCCACACCAGTTGCAACCCGCTGAGCGCCCATTACACGCTGGACGGTGAGCGCTTGACGCTGCAGCAACTCAGCAGCGGCCGCGCGCGCTGCGCCACGCTGCAACTGGAGCAGGAAGACCGCGTGCTGAGCGCGCTGGACGCCGTGGCCAGCGCCCGCGTGCGGCCCGATGGCCTGCTGGAGCTGCGGGACGCCGACGGCCGGGGCGTGCTGCGCGCCACCCGCTGGGCCGGCCCGCCCTGACACAGCTGGGCCTTGGCCGCGCCTGCCAGCGTGGCCTTGGCGGTTCAGCCGGCCACCGGCAGCCCGCACGACGGGCTGGCCCTGGCCAACCCGCCACCGGCCAACCCGCCACCGGTGACGCTGGTGGGTGGTGTGCCGAAGCTCGATTTCACCGGCCGCAACGGCCCCGGTTTTGCGCTGGACCCGGCCTTTTTGCCCTGCAGCACGGCGCCAGTGCGCATCCCCGTGGTGCTGCGTGGCACGGGAATGCGCGCCCAGCACCTGTACGGCAGCCAGCGGGTGGACGACCAGTTGCACGCCGGCGCGGTGGCCAACCCAGCCTGGTTGAGCCCGGCGTTTCGGCCCGACCTGCGCGGTACACGGCAGGCCTTTGCCCGGCTCGCTGACGCCCGGCTGGGCATCGAAGGCACGGTGGGCGCCGAAGCGGCCCGCGCCCAGGTCAGCCCGGCAATGGCCGGTATCGGCAGCAGCGGCTTGCAGCTGGTCAGCCGCCTGGCCCTGCTCAGGCCCTGAGCGCGCCGGGGCGCCGCCGCAGCGCCTGCCGATCCACCGCCGAGGCGGTCAAGGTCAGCCCAACGCCGCAATCACCTCAGCCGGCGCCTGCACCAGTTCGATCAACACCCCCTCACCGCTGAGCGGGAAAGCGTCATTGCCCTTGGGGTGGATGAAGGTGATGTCGTGGCCGGCCGCGCCCTTGCGGATGCCACCTGGCGCAAAGCGCACACCGTTGGCGCTCAACCAGTCCACCGCCTTGGCCAGGTCGTCCACCCACAGGCCCACGTGATTGAGCGGCGTGGTGTGCACCGCCGGTTTTTTGTCGGGGTCGATGGGCTGCATCAAATCCACCTCTACCGCCGTGGCGCCACGGCCCAGTGCGCAGATGTCCTCGTCCACGTTTTCACGCTCGGACACAAACGTGCTTTTGACGGTGAGGCCCAGCATGTCCACCCACAGGCTTTTGAGCTTTTGCTTGTCTGGCCCGCCAATGGCGATTTGCTGGATGCCGAGGATGCGGAAGGGTTTGTATGTCATCGGGTCAGTCCTGAAGGTGGGTGGTATCAAGTCGGCTGCAGGCTGCGCAGGTCGATGGCCAGTGTGTGTTGCGCCCGGCCCTGCACATCACGCAAGGCCAACGCCACGCGGCGCAAGGGCCAGTCGATGTCCAGGGTGCCGTACTGCACCTGGTCAAACAGCGGGCTGATGCGGTTCGGGCCGGCCTCGGCAGCGCCCTGCCAGGCATGGGTCAAACCGCTGGCGGTGAAATCCGTCAGGGGGTAAGGCACCGGCCGGTTGGCACTGCCTTGCTCGCGGTAAAAGGCGCCGATGTGGCGGTCACCGGACAAAAACAACACACCGTTGGCGCGGGTGCTGCCAATCAGGCTGTACAGGCGCTGCCGCTGCAGCGGAAAGTTGGCCCAGCATTCCCAGCCGTGGCCGTCGGCCACCACCTGGATGCCGGACAACACCAGCCGCAGGTCGGCCGGCTGCCGCAAGCAGGCCTCCAGCCAGGCCCACTGCACGGCGCCCAGCATGGTCTTGCCGGGGTCGGCATCGGGCAGGTAGCGCTCTTTGCCGGGTGCGCCGTGCTGGTCGGTGGGCCGCCAGGCCGAGCGGTGTGAGCGCACGTCCAGCAGGATCACCTGCACCCGCTGGCCCGGCGGGCCGTGGCTGCGCGCCAGGTAAACACCGTCACGCTGGCGCCGCTCATCATCGGCAGGCACTTGCCAGAAGTCCAGAAAGGCCTGGCGCGACGACAGGCGGTCAGCAAAGTCAGCGCCACCGTCCGGCAGGCCGTAGTCGTTGTCGTCCCACACCGCCAGGTGTGGCACGGTCTGGCGCAGCCGGGCAAAACCAGGCTCAGCAGCCAGCTTGGCATAGGCCGCATCCAGCCGCTGGCGCGAAAACGGCGGCGTGCTGGCGTAGACGTTGTCACCCCCAAACAAAAACAATTCTGGCCGCCCGGCCAGGATGGGCGCCCAGATGGGCTGTGGCAGCGCCTGGTTGATGCAGGAGCCAAAGGCGATGCGGGTCAGCGGGGCGGGCCCTGGCCGTGGCCCTGGTGGTAGCCCAGACCCGCCGCTGGCGCAGGCCTGCAGCACGGCCATCGCCGCCGCAGCCGACAAGAGGTTTCTACGTCGCATCGCGCAGCCGCAAAGCGCCCCTGCTCAAGCGAAGTGCAGGATGGGTTGGTCCA
The DNA here is from genome assembly GCA_031428185.1 of Betaproteobacteria bacterium. Classification (GTDB taxonomy): domain Bacteria; phylum Pseudomonadota; class Gammaproteobacteria; order Burkholderiales; family Burkholderiaceae_C; genus Pseudaquabacterium. Next base: position 3,090 of record JANPOW010000288.1, read on the forward strand.
CCGCCAGGCTCTCGCCTTTGCTTGCCAACACCGCAGCCACCGTGCCGTCTTGCGCGGCGGTGAGGATGTTTTCCATCTTCATGGCCTCGATCACGGCCAACCGCTCACCGGCCACCACCACCTGGCCGGGCTTGACCACCACGTCCACCAGCAGGCCGGGCATGGGCGACAGCAAAAACTTGCTCATGTCGACCGGCGCCTTGAAGGGCATCAGGCGCAGCAACTGCGCGGCGCGGGCAATCATCACCTGGGCCTCGATCACCAGCCCGTTGTGCGAGACGCGGTACCACAGGCCCTGCCGCTCCACCTGCGCGGTAAACGGCTGGCCGTTGCAACTGCCGACGGCGCGGATGCCACCAAACGCCATGTCGGTGTTGATGGCGTAAGGCGGCCGGCCCTCCACCGTGACGGTGAGGTGGGTCGGGCCGGCTTGGCTGGTGGCCATCTGCACCACCACCGGCACATGGCGGTGCGCCCCTGCAGCCCCCTTGACCACCACCACAAACTGACGGCCGATCTGCAGCCCGTGGCCGGGCATCTGGCCGCTGATGCCGGCAGCTCGCCCGCGGTACAGCCGGTAGGCCGCTGCGGCCAGCGCCACCAGGAAGTCGGGGTCATCGTGCGGCACATCCTCAGCGCGAAAACCCTGCGGGTACTGCTCGGCAATAAAGCCGGTGTTGAAGTCACCCGCCACAAACTTGGGGTGGGCCAGCAACGCACTCTGGAACGGGATGTTGCTGGACACACCGCGGATCACAAAGGCGTTGAGTGCCTCGCGCATCTTGTGGATCGCGTCCAACCGGTCCACTCCGTGCACGATCAGCTTGGCGATCATCGAGTCGTAAAACATCGGGATCTCGCCGCCTTCGGTCACACCGGTATCCACCCGCACACCGCCTGTCTCAGGCACCGGATGTGAGGCTTCCATCGTGGTGGCCGGTGGTTCGAACCGCACCAGCCGGCCGGTGGACGGCAAAAAACCACGGAACGGGTCTTCGGCGTTGATGCGGCATTCGATGGCCCAACCCCGGCGCGGAATCTGGTCTTGGGTGAAGGCCAGCTTCTCGCCAGCGGCCACGCGGATCATCTGCTCCACCAGGTCAATGCCGGTGATGGACTCCGTCACCGGGTGCTCCACCTGCAGCCGGGTATTCATTTCGAGAAAGTAAAAACGCTGGTCGTTGCCCACCACAAACTCAACGGTGCCGGCCGATTGGTACTGCACCGCCTTGGCCAATGCCACGGCTTGTGCGCCCATCGCAGCGCGGGTGGCCTCACTGATAAAGGGTGACGGTGCCTCCTCGATCACCTTCTGGTGGCGGCGCTGGATCGAGCATTCCCGCTCATGCAGGTAGACCACATTGCCAAACGCATCGCCCAGCACCTGGATCTCGATGTGGCGCGGGCTCTCGACAAACTTCTCGATGAACACCCGGTCATCACCAAAGCTGTTGCGCGCCTCATTGCGGCAGGCAGTGAAGCCTTCAAACGCTTCCTTGTCATTGAAGGCCACCCGCAAGCCTTTGCCACCACCGCCGGCACTGGCCTTGATCATCACCGGATAGCCAATGTCCTTGGCAATCTGCACCGCACGCTCGGCCGTCTCGATCGCCTCATTCCAGCCCGGGATGGTATTGACCTGCGCGGCATTGGCCAGCTTCTTGGACGCGATCTTGTCGCCCATCGCCGCAATGCTGTGGTGTTTGGGGCCGATAAAGGTGATGCCTTCTTCTTCCACCTGTTTGGCGAATGCTTCGTTCTCGGACAAAAAGCCGTAACCCGGATGCACCGCTTGCGCACCGGTGGCCTTGCAGGCGGCAATGATCTTGTCGGCCACCAGATAACTCTCACGGCTGGCGGCCGCACCAATGAACACGGCTTCGTCGGCCAGCTCCACATGCAAGGCGTCGCGGTCGGCTTCTGAATACACCGCAACAGTTGCAATGCCCATTTTCTTGGCGGCTTTGATGACGCGGCAGGCGATTTCACCCCGATTGGCGATCAGTATCTTGTTAAACATGGGTTTGCTCCATCGGGTTGAAATCGCCCGCGTGCGCTGCGCGCACCAGGCAATCTGGCTTCGCCGCAACAGCCTGGCGGCTGTTGTCCTCCCGGTTCGCAATCAGAATTTTTGTGAGCATGTTTTTCTCCTATTGCGAGATCAAAGCGGGATGTTGCCGTGCTTGCGCCACGGGTTTTCGATCTTCTTGTCGCGCAGCATCACCAGGCTGCGGCAAATGCGTTTGCGTGTCTCATGCGGTTGAATCACATCGTCAATAAAACCGCGGCTGCCGGCCACAAATGGATTGGCAAACCGGGCTTTGTATTCGGCCTCACGCGCAGCCAATTTCACCGGGTCGCCTTTGTCGTCACGGAAGATGATCTCCACCGCGCCTTTGGCGCCCATCACCGCAATCTCGGCATTGGGCCAGGCAAAGTTCACGTCACCCCGCAGGTGTTTGCTGCTCATCACGTCATACGCGCCACCGTAGGCTTTGCGGGTGATCACGGTAACTTTGGGCACGGTGCATTCAGCAAACGCATACAGCAACTTGGCGCCGTGTTTGATGATGCCACCGTACTCTTGCGCGGTGCCAGGCATGAATCCTGGCACGTCCACGAAGGTGATCACCGGGATGTTGAAGGCATCACAAAACCGCACAAAACGCGCCGCCTTGATGCTGCTCTTGATGTCCAGGCAGCCAGCCAGCACTTGCGGGTTGTTGGCC
>JANPOW010000289.1:0-2394 GCA_031428185.1 Betaproteobacteria bacterium
CTGCTGCTGGCCTGCGTCGCCTTGATGGGCCTGCACAGCACGCTGTTCGGCCCGGTGAAGTTTGCCTACCTGCCGCAGCACTTGACTGAGCGTGAGCTGACCGGTGGCAACGGCATGGTGGAGATGGGCACGTTTGTGGCCATCCTGCTGGGCAACCTGGCTGGTGGGCTGTTGATTGCGCTGCCTGGCGTGGGCGCCACCTGGGTGGCGGTGGCTTGTGTGGCCGCTGCGGTGCTGGGCCGCTTGGTGGCGCAGGGTGTGCCGCTGTCCCCGGCCACCGACCCGCAGCTGGCCATCAACTGGAACCCGTTCAGTGAGACCTGGCGCAACCTGCAGCTGACGCGGCACAACATCGTGGTCTTTCGCTCGCTGCTGGGCATCAGCTGGATGTGGTTTTTTGGCGCGGTGTTCTTGGCCAATTTCCCCATCTTTGCCAAAGAGGTGCTGCACGGGGACGCGCATGTGGCCTCACTGCTGCTGGTGGTGTTTTCCATCGGCATCGGCGCGGGCGCGCTGCTGTGCGAGGTTTTGAGCCGCCGCCATGTCGAGATCGGCCTGGTGCCGGCCGGCGCCATCGGCATGACGCTGTTTGCGGTGGATTTGTACTTTGCCTCACGCGCCTTGCCACCGGTGGCGGCGCAGAGCGTGGGCCAGTTCATCAGCCAGCCCGCGCATTGGCGCGTGATGGCCGATCTGGCCTTGCTGGCCGGCAGCGCGGGCCTTTATTCGGTGCCGATGTACGCGCTGATCCAGCTGCGCTGCCAGCCCACACACCGCGCCCGCATCATCGCGGCCAACAACATCCTGAACGCGCTGTTCATGATCGTCAGCGCGGTGGGTGCGGGCGCGCTGTTGACGGCAGGGTTCAGCATCCCGCAGGTGTTCTTGGCCACCGCGCTGCTCAACGCGCTGGTGGGGGTGTACATCTTCTTGCTGGTGCCCGAGTACCTGCTGCGCTTTGTGGCGTTTTTGTTGTCGCGGGTGCTGTACCGCTTCAAAGTGCAGGGCGACGCGCACATCCCGGTGGTGGGTGCGGCCATCGTGGTGTGCAACCACGTCAGTTATGTGGACGCATTGCTGTTGATGGCGGCCAGCCCGCGGCCCATGCGCTTCATCATGGACCGCCGCATTTTTGCGGTGCCGGTGCTGGGCTGGTTGTTCAGGCTGGCCAAGGCCATCCCGATTGCGCCGCAGGCCGAAGACCCGCTGGCGTATGCCGCCGCTTTTGAGGCCGCCGACCAGGTGTTGGCCGAGGGCGATCTGCTGTGCATCTTCCCCGAGGGTGGCCTCACCCGTGACGGCCAGCTGCAGCCCTTCAAAGGCGGCGTGATGAAGGTCCTGGCGCGCCGGCCCGTGCCCGTGGTGCCGGTGGCGCTGCAAAACCTGTGGGGCTCCAGCTTCTCGCGGGTGGATGGTGGCGCCACGCTGTCGCGCCCGCTGCGGCGTGGCCTGTTCAACCGGGTCGGCCTGGTGGCCGGGCCGGCGCTGCCGGCCAATCAGGTCACGCCCGAGGGCCTGCAGGCGCAGGTGCGGGCGCTGTTGCAGCAAGTGTGAGCGGCTTGTGTGGCTTGTGTGGCTTGCGTGGCTTGTGCGGCGTCAGCGGCCCGACCGGCCAGCCGCGCTTGTCCACCATCCCGGCCTCAACATTTCTTGCATCTCTTGCTTCTCTTGCATCCCGCCGCACCACACCACCATGAACCTGTCCCGCGCTGCCTGGTTACGCCTGCTGCCATTTGTCGCCTTCATGGGCTTGCTGGCCTTGCGGGGTTTTGCCCCCACCGACGCCAGTTGGGGCTTCGACACACGCTGGGTCTACGCGCTGAACCTGCTGCTTGTGGGTGGCCTGCTGCTGGCCTGGTGGTCTGAGTACGGTGAGCTGGCGCGGCAAAACGCGCCCAGCCTGGCTGAGGCAACCGTGTCAGCGGTGGTCGGCCTGCTGGTGTTTGTGCTGTGGATCAAGCTGGACGCCCCGTGGATGCAGATTGGTGAACCCACCGCCAGCTTTGTGCCGGTGGATGCACAAGGCCAACTGCTGTGGCCGCTGATCACCGTGCGCTGGCTGGGCGCCGCGCTGCTGGTGCCGGTGATGGAAGAGCTGTTCTGGCGCTCGTTCTTGATGCGCTGGCTGCAGCAGCCGGTGTTTGAGGGAGTGAACCCCCGCCGGGTGGGCGTCAAGGCGGTGCTGCTGTCCACCTTTGTCTTCATGCTGGCGCACCCGCTGTGGCTGGCGGCCATCGTGGCCGGCCTGGCCTACGCGCTGCTGTACCGGCGCACCGGCAAGCTGTGGACAGCAGTGCTTGCCCATGCGGTGACGAATGGCGCGCTGGGCATCTGGGTGGTGCAGACGGGGCAGTGGCAGTTCTGGTGAATTGTTGAATCAGCCACGCCGCCAGC
>JANPOW010000290.1:0-18584 GCA_031428185.1 Betaproteobacteria bacterium
AACGCATGCAGCGCGGGTGGTGCGGTGGGCGCTGCTGCACCGCTGCCCAGCGCGGCCAGCAAGGCGCACAGCAACGCCACCGTGCTGTGCGCGTCACCGTGCCACGGGATGGTTTGCAAGCTGATGCCCGGGGCACTGGCCAGGTGGTGCAGCAAGGCGGCGTCTTGCGTCTCCTGCCCTGCTGCGTTGCCCAGCACCACCACCTGGCGGGGCGTGTTGGCCCCCGGCATCCAGGCATTGCGGGCTGGCAGCACATGGCGCGCAATGAGCAGCGGCGCGGCGCTGGCAAACACACCACCCAGGCACAACACCAGGTCGGCCCGGCTGCGCAGCTCGGCCAGCGTGGTGGTGTAGCCGCCGCGGTCTTGCAGCGCGCGCAGGCTCTCGTGCAGCGCGGCACCCTGGGCGCAGTCGCTGATGGCGCCGGTGGTGTCGGCCAGGCGCTGCAGCGCGCGGGCGCCGGCCACGTCTGTGCCCAGGCCGCCAAACAGGGGCTGGCGGCTGGCGCGCAACAGGCCGGTGGCAGCAGCCAGCGCGTCGGCCAGGCTGGTGGGCTGGCCGTTGATGCTGGGCTGCTTGGTGCCGGGCTGCGCCAGGCTGGCCAGGCGCTGGGCGGCGCGTGGGCAATCCGGCACCTGCTGCTCGGGCGACTCACACAGCAGCGGGCAGAACGGGCAGACCCAGGCACCAGCGGCCGACGCAGCCGGGGGGGGCGGCAAGGGGGACACCATGTCGGCTGCGCTCATCCCCGGCTGGAACGCAAGCGATGTGCCACCACCATCCGCCCCCACCGCCGGCCTGCACAGGCCTGGCTGCGCCACCGGCGCCGGCCAAATCTGCCACACAGTGTGGCGATTCCGACGGCCGGCGGCCGCTGACCAAGCCCCCTGCCCCGCCCGCCGGGCCGGCGGTCCGGTGGCATGAAACGTGATGCAGTTTTGGCCATGCCCTGTTTGCCGCACTTGCCACCACACGCCCACCGCCACCGGTTGACCCGCACCCGACCCGGGTTTGCCCAGGCTTGTGATGGGCCAGGCCACAGCCCGCTGCCGTCAGCCGCCCAACCGTCAGCCGCCCAACCGTCAGGCGTCGGCCAGCGGGCGGGCCAGCGCCGGCAGGCGGCCGTCATGCAGCGCGCTGGCCACCAGCCAGGCACTTGCGCCGGCCTGGGCTGCGGCGGCCAGGTCCGCCGCATCGCGCACCCCGCCGGCGCCGATGAAACGGGTGCCGGGCGCCAAGGCGCGCAGTGCGGCCAGGGTGTCCAGGTCGGGGCCGGCGTCGGCGCCCACCCGCTCCAGCGTCATCATGATCACCCGCTCTGGCCACAGCGTGGGGCTGTGCCAGGCGCCGGCGGCGTCCAGCAGTTGGCCGTCGCGCCGGTCCAGCGACAGCACATCGCGCTGGCGGGCGGCAGTTGTGGCAAAGCAGCCCGCCAGGGCGGCCGGTGTGGCCATGGATTCACTGGCAAACACGGTGACCAGGCGCGCCGCCGCGCTGGCGCCCAGGGCCTGGCGCAGGGGGTCGGCCGCGCCGGCCTCCCCAAAGCCGCCGTCCAGCCACAGGTCCACACCGGGCAGCGCCTGCAGCAAGGCCTGCAGCACACCGGTTTGCAGCGCGCCGCCCTGCAGTGCGTCCAGGTCAGCCACGTACAACTGCCGCGCCTGGCAGTGGGCCACCAGCGCCTGCGCCACCACCACCGGGCTGCTGCCCTGGCACAGGCCGGACACGATGGGCTGGTAGCTTTTGCGCTGGCCACGGACGGCACGCACCACCTGGCCCTGCAAGAGGTCAATGACGGGGATGAGTTGCATGGTGCGCTGCGGGTTGGCGGGATCAGCAAGCAGTATCCCCGCGCTGCGGGCTGCGGCCAGCTGCTGCAGCCGGTGCCGGCATGAGCACACACATCGTCGGTTGGGACATCGGTGGCGCCCATGTCAAGGCCTGCTGGCTGCAGGATGGCCAGGTGCGCGATGTGGTGCAGTGGGCCTGCCCGCTGTGGCTGGGCTTGCAGCATCTGGCGGCCGTGCTGCAGGCTGCACAACAGCGCTGGCCGCAACTGGGCCAGGCCCTGCACGCCGTGACCATGACCGGCGAGATGGCCGACCTGTTCACCAACCGGGCCGACGGTGTGCAACGCATCGCCGCTGCGCTGGCCCGGCAGTTGGGGCCGGCCACTGCGCTGCAGTTTTACGCCGCTGATGACGGCTGGTGCAGCGCCGCTGCGGTGGCCCGCCACTGGCGGCAAATTGCCTCAGCCAACTGGCTGGCCACTGCCCGCCATGTGGCGCTGGCCTTGCAGCAGCGCAGCGGCGACAGTGGCGCAAGCGGCCAACCCACCGAAGCCCTGCTGGTAGACATCGGCAGCACCACCACTGACCTGATCGCGGTGCGCAACGGAGCGGTGCTGACAAGCACCCGAAGCGACCACCAACGCTTGGCCAGTGCTGAGCTGGTCTACCACGGCGTGGTGCGCACACCGCTGTGTGTGCTGGCGCAGCAAGTGCCGTGGCAGGGCCGGCCGGTGAACGTGATGAACGAGCTGTTTGCCACCACGGCCGATGTCTACCGCCTGACCGCTGAGCTGGACCCGGTGCATGACCAGCAGCCCGCTGCCGATGGTGGCGCCAAGACCGCCGCCGCCAGCCGTCAACGCCTGGCCCGGCTGATCGGCCTGGACCGCGCTGATGGCACAGCAGCCGACTGGCTGGCGCTGGCCCAGGTCTGGCGCGGCGCCCAGGTGGCCACCCTGCAGGTGCAATTGGCCCGTGTGGTGGCGCTGCACGGCCTGGGCCAGCGCACACTGCTGGTGACCGCTGGTTGTGGCGATTTTTTGGCGCCAGACCTGCTGCCTGCTTTGACGCCAGCGCCGGCAGATGGCAACAGCGTGCCGGCCCGCGCGCGCTGGCTGCGCTACGCCGACCTGGTGGCACCCTGCGGGCCACCGCTTGGCCCAGCCAGCGCGGCCGGCACCGCAGTCAACACCACCAACTGGGCCCAGGTTTGTGCCTCGGCCGTGGCCGTGGCCGCGCTGCGCTGGTTTGCCCTGCAGCCCAGCCGGCCCGGTCAACCGGCCCCCAGCCCCATGCCGGAGCCCGCCTGATGTGGGTTGTCAAACTGGGCGGCAGCCTGGACCGGGACCCGCTGCTGACGCAATGGCTGGCCTTGCTGGCGCAACTGGGTGGTGGCCGGGTGACGGTGGTGTGCGGCGGTGGCCGTTTTGCCGACACGGTGCGCCACGCCCAGGCCCACTGGTTGGTGGGCGACCTGCCGGCCCACAACATGGCGGTCTTGGCCATGGCCCAGAGCGCCTACCTGGCGCAAGGCCTGCAGCCGGGCCTGCGCCTGGCCACCCAGCCGGCCGACATCCTGCAGGTGCTGCGCGCCGGCCATGCGGCGTTGTGGCTGCCACTGGACCGCACCAGTACCTGCGTCACCCCGCACACCAATTGGGACCACAGCGCCGACAGCATGGCCCTGCAATTGGCCATCAGCCTGAATGCCGAGCGCCTGGTGCTGGTCAAGTCCTGCGCCGTGGCCAGCGCCGGCAACCTGACCGAGCTGGTGGCCGACGGCGTGCTGGACAACGGTTTTGCAGCACTGGCGCAGCAGGCCATGTGCCCGATTGACGTGGTACACAAAACCGGGCTGGACACGGTGCGTGCGCTGCTGCTGGGTGAGACCCGGCCGGCTGCAGGTGCAGCACAGGCTTGATGGGCCGTCCGCTCTGCTCAGGCCGCCAGCGGTGCTGCAGTGCGTGACTGCGCAGCCATCAGCGCCTGCAACAGCCCCACCAGCCGCGCCGGCACCAGCGCACCGCTGCGGTCCCCATCACACACCGCGCTGCGGAAACCCGCAAAGTCCGGTGCCAGTGCGGCCAGGCGGTCCACATGGGCCAGCCGCAGCGCCCCGGCCAAGCCCACCATCACACCCGCAGCACGGGCTGAAGCCACCAGCCCGGCAAGCTGCGCGTCGCTCATCACATCAAACAGGCTGCCTGCCCGCTTGTCGGCGGTGTCCACCATCACGCCGGCAAAGCCCTGGCCTAACGCACGCTGCCACTGGACGCTGTCCACACCCTGGTCGGCAATGAAGACCGGCACCACAGGCAGGCCGCAGCCGGCCAATGCATCCAGCACCGCTGCGGCGCCAGCGGAGCGGGTGATGCCGACCTTGACGTAGTCCACCCCGCAAGCGCCCACGGCCTGCACCCGCTGCAGGATGTCATCGACTGCGTCCATGGTCACATCACCGATGGTCGCGCTGACTGGCAGCCGGCAGCCCTGGGCTTGCAGCGTGGCCAGGATGTTGTGGATCACAGGCAGCGGCAGGCCGCCCAGCGCGCCCTGGCCGGGCTCTTTCAGGTCAATGAACTGTGCGCCGCCGGTGGCCACCAGTCTGGCCTCCGCAACACTGCGCACGCTGACCAAAACACGGATCGTCATGCCACGTCCTTTTGTGGGTTAAGTGCTTGCGGTTGGTGCTGTGCAGTGGTTTGGGACTGCGCCGCAGAGTGCAAATGCGCCGCCACCGCCGCACGCAGCCAGCCCCAGGCCTGCAACTCCTCGGCCGCTGCGGTTTTGTCGATGGCGATTTGCAGGTAGTCCATCTCGCGGCATAGCTTGTCAGCCGGCAGCAGGTGCAGGCGGCTGACCAGCACCGCGCCCTCCACCACCGCAGCCTGGGCACGGTTCAAGCCGATGAACGGTGCGTGCTCGGCCTGGGCCAGCACGGCCAGGTGCAGCAGCGGGCGCTGGGCGTCATCCTGGCGCATGGCCAGGCGCAATTGCAGGTGGCGCAGCGCACAGGCCAGGCGCTGCCCCGCAAATGGCGCCAGCGGCAGCAGTTGCAGCACCGTCGCATCACGCCGGCCGGTGACGCAGGTGGCAAACACCCGGGTGTCGCTGACGATGTTGAGCACCGCGTGGCCGGTGGCCACGATGTTGTCGTGGGTGGTGGATGGTTTGAACGGCATCAGCACCACGCCCGGGCTGCCGTCGGCCAGCGGCCGGTAGCGCACGCCCATGGGCGCCACGTGGGCACGGCCGGTGGCGTCCTGGGTGGTGATGACGGTCTCGTAAATCGGCTCGGTCACGGTGGCGGTTTCTGGTCAGCGTCTTGCACGGGGGTGCTTGGCCGCGTGGTCAGCGCGGTGCGGGTGGTGCCGGGTGCGCACCAGGCGTCCAGCGTGGCGGTGGGTGCATCCACCGCACAGCCCCAGTTCAGCGGCTGGTCTTGCACATAACGTTTGCCCAGCCGCCAGGCTGTCTCGGCGTTTGCAAGTTCCACGCCCATGTAAAACGCATGCGCCGCGTCACCCTCCAGGCCCAGTTGGGGCCACATGGCAAACGCGCCTTGGGCCTGGCGCAGGCCGTCGCGGTTGTAGACAAACAAGCCCTCAGCCGCCACCTGCACCCGGAAATTGGGGTCGCGCACCTGCGCGGCGGTGGCGGCGATGTCGCTCGCGCTGTCAGGCCACGGGTGCTTGGCATGGGTGGTCATCAGCGCGTCCGACAGGCCTTTGGGCAGCATGCGCTGCGCGGCTGCGGCATGCATGATGCGGCGCGCCATATCGGCCTCACGCACGGCCTTGCGGGCATGGCCGCTGACCTGGGTGGTCAGCACCGCCGCCACGTTCAGCTCGGCGGCAATGCCAAACAGCAAGGCATTGATGCCGCTGGTATCGGCCTCGGTCAGCTCGGTGAGATTGCCCACGCCCAGCATGATGGGGGCGTCGGCAAAGCGTTCTCGCAGGCTGTGGTAACGCACGATGGACGCAGTAAAGCCAAAGGGAATCGGATCAAGAACCGCATCGGCAAGAAACGGCTTGCCGCGCCGTTGCATCCATTCCACCGCAGCGTAAAGCGACGCCGTATCGGCCGGGCTGCGTGGGATCAACACCGGCGTGGCCGCCACCTCATCGGCCAGCCACAGCGTGTCCAGCGTCAGGCTCAACAAGTAGTCAGCGCCAGCGCGGCCACCGCACAGCAGCTCTTGGGGGTCGATTGAATCGACGCTGACGCAATAGCCCCGGGCCTTGAGCGCCGCCACGCTGTCCGCCAGGTGCGCAAAGCGGGTGTCGGGCAGGCAGCCCAGGTCAATCACATCTGCACCCTCGGCCACCAGCGTGGCAGCGCGGGCCAGGATGGTGGCCACGTCCAGCCGGGGTGCGTCCACGATCTCAGCAAAGATGAGTGGGCCTTTGGCGCTCAAATCTACCGGCCTGGCGGCGCGGTTGAAGTGGCGCGGCAGGTCTTTCAAATCCTCCGGCCCACGTTGCACCGGGATGCCGAAAAACTGGCTCAGCGCGGCCAGATCACCACGGCAACGGCCGGGCACGATCAAGCGGTCGGCGGGCTGTGGTGGCTGGCCGTCTTGCAGCGTCATCACTGGCGCCGGCACGCGGCGCTGAATCATCTGTGCTGTCATCAGTGCGGCCACCTGCAGGCCGATCTCCCGCACCTCCCAGGTGAACGGGGCACCGTGCGGGTCGTTGCTCAAACCCTGCAGCACGCGCCGCAATTGCGGCTCGGCCAGGCGGCCGGTCAGGAAGACGAGGTGGTCGATGGGGTTTGCCATGTCAGCTGCAGATGCAACAGGCGTGCCGCCAGCGCCGCTTCCAGCTCAGCTACTGAGCACACCACCTGGCAGTGCTCAACACTGCGCAGCTTGAGCACGTTGTCCAGCTCCAGCCGGCGCGGCCGCAGCGTGACCCAGTCATGTGGTGATTTGGTGACCACCACCGGCTCGGTGTCACATGCAAACACGATGCCGGGGATGCCCAGCTTGCCGGCCTGGGCAAACATGTTGGTGGGCAGGGTGTCGCTGATGCCCACCACACACTTGGCCACCGTGTTGCTGGTGGCTGGCGCCAGCACCACGGTGTGGTAAATGTCGTCATACAACATGCCCACCGGCACCGCGCTGGCGGTTTTGTCGCGCAGCAGGCGGAAGCCCGGCGCAAAGCGTGGTTTCAATTGATCCAGCCGGTATTTGTAGATAGGCAGCACTTCTTCGGCGGCATCGGACAAGAACAAGTCCAGCTGCGGCAGCCGGGCGGCCAGCGCGATGGACTCATCCAGAAAGTGGCCGGAGCCGGTGATGCACCAGGCAAAGCGCGAGCGCTTGGGCGGGGGTTGCAGAGGCTGGCTGTCCATCTCACTCGGGGTGGGAGATCTCGATGTGGAGTTTGTGCAGCTTGCGGTAGAGGGTGTTGCGGCTGACATCGAGCACCTTGGCGACATTGCTGACATTCCAACGGTGCTGCTCCAGCAGTTGCAGCAAGACCAAGCGCTCGTTGGCCTGGATCGGGTTGAGCTTGATGGGCAGCGCTGAATTGCCCGGCAGTGGCACACCCAACTGCATGCTCGCCGGGGCACCGGCAAAACCGCTGGCCAAATGGGCGGCCATGCTGGCAGCCGCCGTTTGGGCCGCAGCCGCCCCCGGCGTGTTGGCGTTTGCCGGGCCGGGCAACAGGCCTGGCGCCGCGCCCACGGCATTGGGTGCCAGGTTGAGGTGCAGCGCCGGCAGGTGCTCGGCCGTGATCTGCCGGCCGTCGGCCAGCGCGGTGGCGGTGCGCAGGACATGGCGCAACTGGCGGATGTTGCCGGGCCAGGCATGGGCCAGCAGCAGTTGCTCGGCCTGCGCCGACAGCGCAGCCGCGCTGCCACCCTCAGCCGCCAGCATGGTGTGGATCAGCTCACGTTTGTCCTGGCGCTCACGCAGCGGGGGCAGTTGCAGCTCAATGCCGGCCAGGCGGTAGTACAGGTCCTCGCGGAAGCGGCCGGCGCGCACCAGTGCCGGCAGGTTCTGGTGGCTGGCGCTGATGAGTTGAAAGTCCACCGGGTAGGTGTCTTCGGTGCCCAGCGGGGTGACCTGGCGCTCATCCAGCACCCGCAGCAGCCTGGCCTGCAGCTCCAGCGGCATGTCGGCAATCTCGTCCAGAAACAGGGTGCCGCGGTCGGCCTGCAAGACCTTGCCGCGCCGGCCGCTGCGCTGCGCGCCGGTGAAGGCACCAGCGCGGTAGCCAAACAACTCGGACTCGATCAGCGTCTCGGGCAGGCTGGCGCAGTTGACCGCCACAAACGCACCCGCGGCATGCGGGCTGAGGCCATGCACCGCACGCGCAAACACCTCTTTGCCGGCACCTGTTTCGCCGCACAACAGCACCGGCGTCTGGCGGGCGATGACACGGCGCGCGGTGTCCAGGTGCAAGGCCAGGCGGGCGTCCTTGAACAAGCTGGTGCCGGGGTTGGGGTTGGCCACAGGCTGGCGCGCCGGCAGCCTGGCCTCGGCCGCTGCGCTGCTGCGCACTGGCGCAGTGACTGCCGCCGCCGCATGCGCCGCACTGCCACCCGCCACCCCTGCGGGTGCCTCCAGCGCCGGCCGGCGTGCCACCGCAAAAAAGCGCAACGCGGCATTGGCGCGGTAGGTGACCACCGGATGGAAGCTGGACGACGCGCTGCGCTCCAGCATGTCCTCGAGTGAGGTCTGGAACAAATCCTCCAGGCGCTGGGCGCGGATGCCGTCCATCGAGGTCAGGCCCAGCTGAAACAAGGCGCTGCGGTTGGCGGCCAGGATGCGGCCGTCACCGCTCACCGCCAGCCGGCCCTCATGCAGCGTGTAGACAAACTCGGGCCGGCTGTGAAAGTGCAGCGGGTGTGCATTGCGGAAGCGCTGGTCGATCAGCCGGTTTTCGATCATGCGGGCCGTCATGCCCAGCAGCACCAGCAAATGCTGCTGCAGCAGGCTGGACCGGCTGGTCACGTCCAGCACCGCAGCGATCTCGCCCGACGGCTCAAACACCGGCACCGCCGAGCAGGTGAGCTCGGAGAACTGGGTGAAAAAATGGTCCTCGCGCCGCACCGACACCGGCCCGGCCGCTGCCAGGCAAGTGCCCATGCCGTTGGTGCCGGCGGCAGATTCACTCCACAAGCCACCCGGGCGCAGGCCCAGTGGGCCGACCTGGGCGCTGAACTCCGGTGATGCGGCCATGTGGATGATCACGCCGTCGGTGTCGGTCAGCACCACCGCCGTCTCCGGGTCAGCCAGTTGCTGGTACAGCGTGGTCATCTCGTAGCGGGCGCAGGCGATGATGTCGGCACAGCGGGCGCGGCGCTCTTCCAGGTCCAGCCGGCTGACAAACGCCGGCTGCTGTTGCTGGCCCGGGTCCATGCGGAAATCATTCAGGCAGCGGGTCCAGGACTGGGCAATGGCCGGGCTGGCCTCATCCGTCACACCTTTGCCGACCAGCTCAACAATGCGGTCGGCGTGTCGGGCCGCTTGGCGGCCTGCGGAATGCAAGGTCATGGACATGCAGGTCTCCGATCTTCTAATGGCCCTGGGCGGGGCTCTGGTCGGATTGTCGATCCGCACAGCGCCGCTTCGCAGCGCTTGATAACCGGGTCTTCCCTGAGGCTGCGTGCAGGCCCGGTTATTGCAATTTGCGTGGCTTTAGCCCATTCGCGGCGGTGCCCGGCAGCGGCCCGTGCGCAGGAGTGACGCCTTGATCCCCAGCCCCTTCTTGGCAAGCCCAGCGGCAGGCAGCACCACACCGCACGGCCAGGCCACCGCAACGCTGGACCTGATCTTCATCGAGGGCCTGCGCGGCAGCACCGTGATCGGCATCCACGAGAGCGAGCTGCACCTGCCGCAGCCGCTGCTGATCGATCTGGTGGCCGGCCTGCCGCGGGCGCGTGCCTGCAGCACTGACCTGATCCACGACACCATCGACTACAGCCTGGTGCGGCAGCGGCTGCTGCACTTGTTGGCCGCGCACAAGCTGCAATTGCTGGAGGCGTTTGCCGAGGCAGTGGCCAACATCCTGCTGCAGGAGTTTGGTGCGCACTGGGTGCGTGTCAAGGTGGCCAAGCCACACAAGTTTGATGACCTGCAAGCGGTGGGCGTGCAGATTGAGCGCTGGGCCGCGCCGGCCACAACCGAGGTGGACAGCCAGCCACGCGGGGCGGCGGTGCTGCAGCTTATTGGCCACGGCATGGTGCCTGAAAAACGCTGACGGACGCTGACGGACATGGACATGCCGCGTTAGCAGCCACCTGGCAAAAACGCCTGCAATGTTGCCATTGCAGGCGTTTGACCGATGCGCTGGCGGGCCAGCGCAGACGCCAGGCCGGGCCAGGCCGGGCCGTCAGTTGGCGGCGAAGGGGTGGGCCGAACTGCCTTTCTTGGCCACCACTTCAGCGGCCGTGGGTGAGCCGTTGACCGCGCGGGCGATGGCCTCTTTGGTGGCCTGGTAGTTGTAGTCCTGGATTTTTTTGTCGTCCTCGGCCAGCCAGTGGATGAATACACCGACACAGATGAAGATGTTGTCGGCCTCGGCGGCCGGGATGGTGCCGTCTTCAACACTGTCGGCCACGGCCATGGCCACGGCACGCTGGGCCGGGCCAAACATCTGCACCGCCTGCTTGGCGCCTTTGATGGTGACCTTGTTGAACATCACCGTGGCCGGCTTGGTCAGCAGGTTGGGGGCCACCACCGCCAGCAGGGACGTGAAGCCGTCCTTGTTGTTGGTCAGGGCGTTGGCAAAGGCGGTTTCTGCGGACGAGCCACGCGGCCCGATCATCAGGTCGATGTGGGCAACCTCATTGCCGTCACCAACCAGTGACTCACCCACCTGCATGCGATCAATTTTGGCCATGTCTGCATATCTCCTGTGTGAAGTTCTGACGACCCTGCAGCGCGGCATTTGAGGGCCGGCGCCGGGCTAACCGGTCACCGCCAGGCGGGCCTGGCAAGTGACCCGAGGGCCAGTGGATGCGCTGGCCGGACGGCCAGCGCAACAGCAGCGTTATCACGATCCATGCCACCACCGGGCGGGCGACAGGCGGCAGCGCTCAAGCGCTGTCCAGCAGGCCGGCGGCGAACAGCGCTGCCACGGTGAAATCCGCACTGGTGCCCGGGTTGATGCCTTGCTGCTTGAGGCTGTTGTCCCAGGCGGCAAAGGCCGGGTCGGCATCCACCGCCTCACCGGCCTCAATGCGCTGCTGCCAGGGCTGCGCCGCGCGCATGACAGTGTGTGCCAGTGCCTCGCCGTGTTTTCTAACAATGTGTGTATCGGGTTCGGCCGCCAGGCAGGCCAGCCAGAAACGCTGCACCTGGCGCGTGGTGGTGGCTGGCGCCTGGCCACCTGTGGCCAGCGGCAGCAGGCCCGGCGCCAGCAGGGGGAAGGCGCGCTGGAACAGCTCAGTAAAGCCGTTGGTGTACTGGCGCGCAATGCTGTCGCGGTGGGCCGCCAGTGCCATGGCCGCGCGCAGGTTGATGCTGGGTGGGGCCTGCACGTCTTGCGTCTCGGCCTGGCCCAGGCCGCCCGGGTTGGCGCGCTGGATGGCGTGGTAGGCGGCGCAGGCGTCGTCCGTTGTCAGCCCGGCCAGCACGGCTTGCAGTGCGTGCTGCAGGCTGGCTGCAGTGCATGGCCCGCTGAGCTGCTGTGCGGCGGCGGCCAGCGGCGCACACAGCAGCAGGATGCCCAGGTTGGTGTTGCAGCCGGCAGCGCCCCAAGTGGCCGCGCCGGCCGCGTCAATGCGCCGGCCCACGGCTGTGCCGGCCTGCAGCAGCGGCCCGGCGGCAGCCCGTGCGCTGGCCAGAAACTGCGCCGCCTGCATGCCGTGGCCGATGGAAACGAGGCTGACGTTGCCGGGCTTGCGCACCGCCACGTCCAGCGCGCAGGCGCGCAGAAACGCGGCGCTGAGCCGGTGGCTACCGGGCGTGCCGGGCCGCACGGTCAAGCCCGGCGTGGCCAGGCGCGGCTGGGCGCTGGTGGCGCTGCGGCAACGGCTGGCAGCGCCGGTGCCAGGCCAGCCAGCTTGCGGTCCAGCAGGTCGTCCACCAAGGCCGCGGCGATGTTGAACCGCGTGACCCGCTGCAAGCCTTGCCAGGCGGCCACACCGTTGACCTCAATGACTTGCAGCGGGGCGATTGGCCCGGCGCATGGCATCAGGTCAACCCCGGCGTAGTCCATGCCCAGCGCAGCGGCGGCGGCCTGGGCCAGTGCCGCCAGGTCAGGCGTCAGCGTGCAGGCCTGGCAGTGCGCGCCTTGCGCCAGGTTGTGGACCCAGTGCGCGCTGATGCGCCGCATGGCCGCCACCGCACGGCCGCCGATCACCAGCACGCGCCAGTCAAAGCCGGGGGTGCTGATGGCAGGCAGCAGGCGCTGCAGATAGGCCAGGCCACCGTACACGCCGGCCGCCGCATCCAGCGCCGGCAGCGGGTGGAACACACCGTCCACCAGGCCGATGCGCTGCAGCCCCCGGCCCTGCGAGCCAAACAGCGGTTTGAGCACCACGGCGTGGCCCATCGCTGCCTCACGCATCACGGTACGCTGGGCCTGGGCTGCGGATTCGGTGGCCCAGGTGGGCGGGCTGGGGATGCCGGCGGCATGCAGCAGCAGGCTGGTCATGGACTTGTCCACACTGCGCTCGATGGCGCGGGCGTCGTTGTAGACCGGCACGCCCAGTTCGCGCAGTGCATGCAGTACACCCAGGCGCTTGGTCACTTGCTCAAACGTGCCACCGGCAATGCCACGCACCAGCACCGCGTCTGGCAGGGTTTTGCCAAAGCCCGGCAAGGCCAGGCCGTGCCAGGTGGCGCTGGTGTCCACATGGCAATCGGCCAGGTCGACGCAGCGGCCCACGGCGCCGCGTGTACGCAGCGCGGCTTGCAACTGGCGTGTGTGCCAGCCGATCTCGTCGCTCATGATGGCCACACGCAGCGGCGGCTCGCCGGGGCGGCCTGCCCTGCGGGTTGCAGCCACTGCCGCTGTCATGCGGACTCAAGCCACAGCCGGCGCAGCAAGCCCATGTCGGGCGCGCCGCTGTGCCAGGTGCGGCCTGAATCCAGGTTGCTGACCCACACCTCGGCAGGCGCAAACAGCGCGGGGTCGAGTTGGTAGAAATCATGGCCGGCAGCTTCAAACAGCTCGGCGAACGAGCGGCCATGGTCCTTGGACTGGCCTGACGGCAACTGCCGGGCCAGCGCCTGCGCCGCCGCGTCATCACCGCGCACCGTGAGGTGCACCCGGCCGCCGTAGAGGATGGCGTCGTTGGTGCGGCCCATGGCCTGCACCAGGCCCACACCGGGCGCGGGCAGCGGTGCACTGGCGCTGCCGGCCACGATGTTGCCCAGCGCAAAACCTAGCGCGTGGGCGCGGTGCAGCGCCACCTCCAGCACCCGCGCCACCACCTGGGTGGTGCCGGCCAGGCTGGTGGTGGGGGTCAGGATCAGGGTCAGTGCAGCCGGCGCCAGGCCGCAATCGCGCTGGATCTTGGCCAGTACCACCGGCGGTGGTGGGCGGTCCACCTCCAGCACCAGCACGCCGCTGCTGGCGTGGTCGTGGTAGCCCAGTTCGGCAAACAGGGGCTCTTTGACGGCCAAGGCGCGGGCCGGGCCGGAGCCGAGCGCAAAGAACTTTTTGCCGCCGGTTTCATCCTTGCTGGCGCTCAAGCCCCAGCCGGCGTACTGGCTGGCCAGGCAGGCCAGCACCGGCTGGGCGCTGTGCACCTGCAGCCAGGTCGGCCAACCGTCCGATGCAGCGGCCATCAACTGCACCTGGCCAAAGCCGCCCAGGCAGATCTCGGCGATCAGCAGCCCGGCCTGGATGCTGCCCGGCGCGCTGATGCCGGCGTCAACGATGCGGCAGCCGCCGGGCTCAATGCCCACCTGCAGGCCCAGCAGATCGGCCTGGCCCAGCAGGCGCTGCAGCCACGGCAATACGTGCTGGTTGACGCTGAGTTTGTTGTGGGCCAGGGCGGGCATGCCGTGGCTGGGTGGGTGGTCAAGCGGTGGCGCAGTCATGTGGGCAGGCTTTCAGCAGCGGGGGCGGGTGACGGCACGGTCTCGGCGACAGGCCTGGTGATGCCGAGATGACGCAGAAGATGGGCCTGGGCCCGGTGCAAGCCGGCCTGTACCGCCACGGCACTGGCCGCGCTGCAGTGCAGGCTGCACAGCGGGTCACCGGTGGCCAACCGGGTGCCGGGCTGCGGCACATCCTGCGCACCCGGCCACCTGGCCAGTTGGGCCGACAGTGTGGTGGTGACCTGCAGCGCGGCGGGGGTGTGTACCACGCGCAGGCCACGTACCGGTGCCGGGCTGCGGTGGCCACGCTGGCCGGCACGCGGCGCTGCCGGCAGACGCCCATGCTGGCAGGCCTGGATGTGCGCCGCCACCACACCGTGGCCCGCAGCACCCGGGTACAACTGCAGGCTGGCGGGTGGCCGTGGGTTGAGCTCCAGCAGGTGCACCTGCTGGCCGTCCAGCAGCGCGTCCAGGCTGCCCAGGCCACGCAATTGGAAATGGGCCACCAACACGGCCAGCGCCCGGCGCAGCGTGGCCGCAGCCGCTGGCGGCAAGGCCACCGGCCCGCTGACACCGGCAAAGCCGAAGGGCCGGCTGCCGCCGTCACCCACCAGCGCCTGCACCTGCTGCTGGTTGCAGCCCAGCACCAGCGCGCGCCGGCCGTTGGCGATGAAGCTCAGCGACACCGGCTGGCCCGGCAGCAGGCGTTGGGCATAGGCCGTGGCTGGCCAGGGCAAGCCACTGCTGCGCCACTGCGCCAGGTGCTGCACCGCACTGCCACCGCTGCTGCCCGGGTGTTTGAGCAACCAGCCGCTGGCGTCCACCGGCGCGGTGGCCTGCCACGGCGGATACGGCAGGCAGCCAGCGTGCCACGGCGGATACGGCAGGCTGGCGGCCTGCAGGCAGCCAAAAAACTGCGCCGGGTCTCGCACCGCGCGCCACACCGGCGCCGGGTTGCCGATCAGCGGCAGCACGGCGGCGCCGGCGTCCAGCAAGTCCAGGTCAGCCTCAAAACCGCTGCCGGCAATCCAGCCGCAGGCACCCAGGCTGGCAGCGTGGTGCAGGCCGGCAAGCAGCTTGGCGGGCTGGATGCGCAAGGCCTGGCCATCCCCCAGCGGCCACCAGGCAGCCGCTGCGGCTTGGGTGTCCACATCGCCAAACACATCCAGCGCCAGCGCGGTGTAGCCGTCGGCCCGCGCCGCCTGGCTGAGCGCACGGGCCGACAAGGCGGCAATGGCCAGCGTGGGCATCGGGCTGCGAGTGGCGCTCACCGTGTCAGGCAGCGGCAGCGCGCTCAGCCAAAAACGCCCGGGCGGTGGCAAAGGCCGCGTCAAAACCCAGCGCCACCGGCTTGTCTGCCGTGCGCATCTGCAGCAGCAGCCGGTGCTGAGTCTGGTACTTGACATTGCCCACCGCCAGCGCGCCGATGCCCACCGCGCTGCTGCTGCCCCCGGTGCCGGCCAGCGGCACGGCGTCGTCCATCACAGCAACGCCGGCAATGCCACTGGGCGGCACGGCGTTGACATCGGCAGCCACCAGCAGTGCCCGGGCCGCTACCAGGTCATCCACCGACAGCACCTGCCTGCCCGCTGCGGCGCAGGCCAGCACCACCTCGGCGTTGGCGATGGAATGGCGCAGCGCCGCCGTGTCGCCACCCGAGCAGCCCTGCAGCGTGACGCCAAAACGCGCCGCTGTTTCTTGCGCTGCAGCGTCGGCCACATCGATGCCATTGCGGCTGGACAACTGCACCAGAGCGCCCGCCCGCGCGGCCAGCACCCCGGCGATGCGGCCCACCGGGCCGGTGCCGCCCAGCACCACCACCCGCCGCCCGGCCAGGCCGGCGCCAGCCTGGCGCAGCAGCGCGGCCTCCACACAGGCCACCATGGCTGCTGCCGTGGTGTAGGCGCCGCTGGGGTCAGCCATCAACGAGACCACAAACGGCGGCACCATCGCGGCCTGCGCGACGGCCAGCATGTCGGCGGCCAGCAGCACGTCACGCCCGCCGATGAACATGCCGGTGCGCGCCACGCCCTTGGGGCCACGCGAAAAAATCGTGTCCTGGGTCAAGCCGGCGATTTGCCCCAGGCCCACATCGGCATACGGCACCACCAGCTTAACCGGCGTCAGCGGCCATGTTGATGTCGAAGGGGCTCATCTGCCGGCCCGGGGTGAACATGTGCAGGATGTAGGGGCGGTCCATGGGTGGGTTGGGCTTCGGGTTGAAATTCAGGCGTGCTGGCGTTGGTGTCGGGTCAGGCGGTGTCGGGTGCCGGGCGGCGCGGTCAGCGGTGGCTGGCGGGATGGGCCGGCGCGGCCACAAGGCCTGGTGCATCCAACCGGTGGTCCACCACCGTGGCGCCGCTGTTGCGGGCGGCCACACAACGCAGGCTCAGTTGCGGCGCCACCATGCCAGCCGCCAGTGCCGCAGCCATCAGCGTGTTGGCTGCGTCAGCGCTGGGCACGATGGCAAAAGCGGTCGGACCCCAACTGCTCTGGCCGGTGGCGGCCAAGGGCTGCTTGTCATCGCCGCCGCCTGGTGTACCGGTTTGCTGATTGATGCACTGCAGCAAGCGCCCCACCGCCGCACTGCTGCAGGCCTGGCCGCCCTGGGCCGGCGCAAAGTGCGCACCCAAAATCTGCTGCACCCGGTTCAGGCCGGTGGCAAAGGCGGCAAAGTCAGCGGCTGCGGCGCCGGCCAGCACCTGCATCAGCACCTGGTGGCAGATCTCGGCCGCCTGCGCTTGTGGCAGCGGCGCCAGGCGGGAGATGGCGCGTTTTTCGTCCGCGCCAGACAAACCGCGCTGTGCGTTGTCCTGCAGCACCAGCACACGCCAGGCCGGCGGCAAGACCAACCTGGCCAGCAGCGGCGGCGGGCTGCCATCGGCGCCGGGCCCACCGTCCAGCAGCAGGCCACCGGCGTCAAAACCCGCAATGCCGATGCCCGAGCGCTGGCCGCGCCCCAGCCATTGCGCCAGGGTGGGGGTGCTCAGCGCCAGGCCGTGCCATTGCGCAAATGCGCGGCCAACGGCCAACGCCAACTGGGTGCCCGAGCCCAGGCCGGTGTGCGCCGGCAGGCTGCGCTGCAAGTGCAGCGCCAGCGGCTGGTGGCAGCCACTGTGCTGGCGCAGGCGCTGCAGGTGGTGGCGGATGCGGTCCAGATCAGCGGCTTCCACGTGTGGGCCGGCGCTGAGGCAGTCGTGCGGCGCCGCGCCCAGCGTCAGCGTGGTCTCAAAGCCGTCAATCACCAGGCCCAGGCTGCCAAAGCGCCGGCCCAGCGTGCCGGCCGGGTCCAGAAAACCCAGGTGCAGCCGGCCCGGCGCCCGCACCTGCACGCTGGCTTGGGCCGCTGCAGCGCGGGCACCGGCGTCGGCCTCGGGTAAACCCCGGGTGGCGGCTGGGGACGCTGCGGCGCTGGGCCGCGTTTGGGGGCTGGTGCAAGGCGGGTGCATCAGCCAGAGATAGCAAGCTGTGTTCCGTGGCCGGGCCAGTGCGTTTGCGGGGCCGCGCCGTGCCTCCAGCGCACTTCAGCCACCTGCCGCAGGCCACCGTCACGCGGCCGTGTACCGGGCTGGGGACAGTGTGTCAGCGCAACGGGCCGCTGCAGCAGCAACGACAATAGGCCATTGCCCCAGTCCAGCCGCACCAGCGGCGCCCGCCATGCACGACACGCCGTCCCAACCCGCCATGCCCGCAGCGCAGGCCGTCAGCCCCGATGGGCCAACCGAGGCAGGCCCACTGCCCGTTGACGTGACGCACGGCAGCGCGCCAGAGGCACTGGCGGCGCCGCTGCCTGACCCAGCCAACGCGGCACCGCTTGACCCGGCAGGCGCCGCTGTGGCGGTGGCCGGCACACGCCCAGCACCGGAGGCGACAGCTGCGGACGCCGCCACCGCAACCGCCACCGCAGCCGCGCCGGTAGGCGCCGCCGCAGCCGCCACCGCAGCCGCGCCGGCTGATGCAAGCCCCGCTGCCCCGGCCGCCGCCCGTGACATGGCCCCGGCGGCCTGCGCCGCGCTGCTGAAGCAACATTTCCCGGCGCTGTTTGGCAACCAGGCCAAGCCGATGAAGCTGCGCATCCAGGCCGACATCAACCAGCGTGCTCCGGGGGTTTTCAGCAAGGCCGCGCTGTCGGCGTTTTTCCGCCGCTACACCGGCAGTACCGGCTACTTGATGGCACTGGGCAAAGCCACCCAGCGTTTTGACCTGGACGGTGCACCGGCCGGTGAACTGAGCGAAGAACATCGCCAACTGGCACGCGACGAGCTGAGCCGCCGCCGTGAGGTGACCCGTGAGCGTGAGCAGCAGACCCGCGTGCAGGCGCAAGCCCAATTTGCCCAAGAACGCGCGCAAGAGCAGGCCAAGCATGTGGAACTGCTGCAAGCCCGCCAGACCCGTGCCGCGCTGCTGCGCGACTTTGAGCGCACCACCCTGACGCTGGGCAACTTCTGCGCCCTCAAAGGCCTCACGCCCGAGGCCTTGACCCCACTGCTGGACCAGGCCCGCAAAGAAGCCGCCGAAGCGCCAGTGCCCCGCCCCATGGCCGACCGGCCGCCGCAGGACATGCGGCGCGACACGCGGCGTGATGGGCCGCGCGATGGGCCGCGTGATGGGCCGCGTGATGGGCGGCATGACGGCCCGCGCAGCGATGGCAGCACTGGCCGGCCGGACAACCCAGCCGGCCACCCCGGCCCGCGCGCGGACGGTGCGCCAGACCCGCGCCGCGACGAGCGCAACAGCCCGCGCCGTGACGGCCGGCCACCGCAGCGTGGTGCGGCCCG
>JANPOW010000291.1:0-7628 GCA_031428185.1 Betaproteobacteria bacterium
ACGAGAAGCGTCGCATTTGCGGCCCAGTTGCTGGCCACCTGGCCGCTGAAATGATGCGGTGCAAAATAGCGCGTTGATGACATCCACCGGCGTCTGAAGCCGCCCCTACCCATTGCCGGAGCCCCAGCGTCATGCGCCAAGTTGTTTTCAACCAAAAAGGCGGGGTGGGCAAGTCCACCATCACCTGCAATCTGGCGGCCATCAGCGCGGCCCAGGGCTTGCGCACGTTGGTGATTGACCTGGACGCGCAGGGCAACTCGACCCGCTATTTGCTGGGTGCCGGTGCGGATGCGCTGCAAGACACCGCAGCCGAGTTTTTTGAGCAAACCTTGAAGTTCACGGTGCGCACGAAGGGCGCGGACGACTTCATCGTGGTCACGCCGTTTGAGCACTTGCACCTGCTGCCGTCCAGCCCCAAGCTGGACGAGCTGCACGGCAAGCTGGAGTCGCGCTACAAAATTTACAAGCTGCGCGACGCGCTGGAGGCCTTGGGCGCATCACACGGCTATGACCGGGTCTACATCGACACGCCACCGGCGCTGAACTTCTACACCCGGTCCGCACTGATTGCCGCCACCGGCTGCCTGATCCCGTTTGACTGCGATGATTTTTCGCGCCGAGCCTTGTACGCGCTGATGGACAGCGTGCAGGAGATCCAGGCCGACCACAACCCGGCGCTCAAGATTGACGGCATCGTGGTCAACCAGTTCCAGCCGCGTGCCAACCTGCCCCAGCGTCTGGTGCAGGAGCTGATTGATGAGGGCCTGCCGGTGTTGCAGCCTTACCTCAGCGCCAGCATCAAGATCAAGGAATCACATGAGCAATCGTTGCCGATGGTGCATCTGGATGCGCGCCACAAGCTGACGCTGGAGTACCTGGCCTTGCACGCGGCGCTGCAGCCGGCCAAGCGCCGGCGTTGAGCAGGGCCAGCGGGCAAGCCGCAGCCGGTCAAAACGAGCGTGTCGCGGCCGGCGCGTCAATGACCAGATCAGCGCTGGCACAGGCCACGCAGGGCAGGATCCAGCCATCCGCTTTTTCCTCGGCCAGCAGGCCGGGCCAGTCAATCAGGTAGTGCACTTGGCCGCTCACCAGGCGTGCCAGGCAGGCCCGGCAGCTGCCGTTGCGGCACGCGCTTGGCAGGCGCAAGCCAGCGTCATGCGCGGCGCGCAGCAGGTTGTGGCCGGCCGGCACGGGCACCTGCCAGCCGCCGGGCTGCACGGTCATGTGGTGGGCTGGTTTCTTCAGCGTCATGCGCGGCCAAATACCAGCAAGCTGTTGTTGGCCGGCATGGCCACCCGCTGCTGCAACAGCAGGCCGTGCGCGGCGGCCTCGGCGCTGACCTGGTGCAACCAGCGGATGCCCCAGGCCGGATTGCGTGCCCGCAAGTCAGCGTCAAAGGCCTGGTTGCCGGGCGCAGTGGATTCACCGTCCACCAGATAGGGGCCGTAGGTGATGAGCAGGCCGCCCGGTGCCAGGCAGGCTGCTGCGCCGCGCATCAGCGCCCCGCAGCAGGCCCAGGGGGCGATGTGCAGCAGGTTGGCGCAGAAGACGGCGTCCCATCGCCAGGCTGCAGGCCCACCGGCCGGCGCGCAGACGGGCCAGGGCTGCGCCAGCACATCCAGTTGCAGTGGCGGCAGCAGGCGCGGGTTGGCGGCGCTGGCTGACCAGGCGCGGATGGCTTGCAGCGCGGCCGCATCGGGGTCGGTGGGCTGCCAGGCCCAGCCGGGCAGGCCGGTGGCACAGTGGGCCGCGTGCTGGCCGGTGCCGGCAGCGATCTCCAGCAAGCGTCCGCTGGCCGGCAGCAGGCGCTGCAGTTGCGCCAGGATGGGGGCTTTGTTGCGCTCGGCGGCGGGGCTGTGTGGGATGGTGCTGGGCATGGTGGGCAGTCTGCCATGCGGCCCGGCCCACTCACCACCGGTGCGGCCACAACGACAATACAGCTTTGCGCCGCGCCAGCCCCATGCAGACCATCCCGTTCGAGATCCGTGGCGACTTCATCACGCTGGACCGCTTACTCAAAGCCACCGGCCTGGCCGGCAGTGGTGGGGTTGCCAAGCGGATGGTGATTGAGGGCAAAGTGCAGGTGGATGGCCGCGACGAACTGCGCAAGACCGCCAAGCTGCGGCCCGGCCAGGTGGTGGCGCTGCAGGGGGTGCGCATCACGTTGACGGCCGCTGCGGCAGGCGTGGCTGACCCGTCCCGCGCTGCTTGACCCGCTGCTTGACCAGCCGCTTGACCCGCCCCACCACAGCGCAAATGACCCGCCCGCTGCTGATCGGCCTGGATGCCGACGACACGCTGTGGCACAACGAAACCCTGTTCCGCATGACCCAGGCACGTTTCCAGGCGTTGCTGGCGCCTTGGGCCGATGCCGGCCGGGTGGACGACGCGCTGGCGGCGGTGGAGCACCGCAACCTGGCCACCTACGGTTACGGCGCCAAGGGCTTCACCCTGTCGATGCTGGAAACCGCGCTGGATTTGAGCGACGCCACCGTGCCGGCCACCGTGCTGGCCGAGGTCCTGGCGTCGGGCCGCACGCTGATGGCCCACCCGATCGAGCCGCTGCCGGGGGTGGAGGCCGTGCTGGCCGCGCTGGCCGCACTGGCGCCGCTGGTATTGATCACCAAAGGCGACCTGTTCCACCAGGAGAGCAAGCTGGCGGCCTCGGGCCTGGGCCGGTTTTTCTCCGCGGTGGAGGTGGTCAGCGACAAAACCGCCCAGACCTACCAGCGGGCGTTTGTACGCCACGGTTGTGCGCCGGCCGAGGCGTTGATGGCCGGCAACTCGGTGCGCTCGGATGTGTTGCCCGCGCTGCAGGCGGGCTGCCGCGCGGTGCTGATCCCCTACCCGCTGGTTTGGGCGCATGAGGCCGCGCTGGCGCCGGCCGAGCACCCGCGTTTCTGGCAATTTGACGGCCTGGCCGAGATGGCGGACTGGTTGGCCGCACCGGCCGCACCGGCCGCACCGGCCGCACCTGCCGCGTGAGGCTGGGCGCTTGAGCCAGCGCGGCCTGCCGCTGTGAGCGCCACGCCCGCGCCCTGGGCGCTGGTCTGGGTGCTGTACGGCATCGGCCTGCTGGCGGCTGCGCAGTTGGGCAAGCTGTCGGCGCTGGCGCCCTTGATCGCTGCCGATTTGCAGCTGGGCCTGCCCACCGTGGCCGCAGCCATCTCGCTGCTGGAGCTGGGTGGCGCCACCTTGGGTGCAGTGGCGGGGGTGGTGGCGCAGCGTTTTGGCCTGCAACAGGCCTTGCGCTGGGGTTTGGCCGCGTTGGCACTGGGTGGCCTAGGCAGTGCGCTGGCCCAGGGCGCTGTCGGGCTGCTGGCCTGGCGGCTGCTGGAGGCGCTGGGTTACCTGGGCGTGATCGTCAGCGCGCCGGTCTTGATCGCCCAGCACACGGGGGCCGTCGGCGCACGGCAGCAGGGCCTGGCCTTGGCGCTGTGGAGCACGTTTGTGCCGGTGGGCATGGCCTTGGGCGCCTGGGGCAGTGCGGGCCTGGCAGGTGCGCTGGGTTGGCGTGCTGCACTGCTGGGCGGCGGCGTGCTGGTGGCCTTGGCGTGGCTGGTGCTGTGGTTTCGGCTGTGGCGTGCAGCCCCGCCCGCAGTGGCCGCTGTACCCGTTGTACCCGCCCGCCCCATCACCGCAGCCGACCCGGCGCTGGGCCTGCTGGCCGGCACCTCACCGGCTGCTGCTGGCGCCACAGCGCTGCCCTGGCGACCGGCTGGCGCCGGCGCTGCGGCCTGGTGCCTGGCCTTGGCCTTTGGCGCCTTTGCATTGTTTGAAGTGGGGCTGGTGGCCTTGTTGCCCACGCTGTTGGTGCGTGATGCCGGTTTGTCCGCTGCGGCGGCGGGCCAGTGGGCTGCGCTGGTCTCGGTGGCCGCAGTGCTGGGCAGTGCGGCGGCGGCGCTGCTGCTCAAGCGTGGCCACGGCCGCGCCTTGCGGGCCGTGCTGCTGCTGGCGCTGGGCCTGCCGGCGCTGCTGCTGTTTGGTGTGTTCAGCCCGGCGCCGCAGGCTGGCCTGGCGATTGCCTTGGCGCTGCTGATCAGCGTGCTGGGCGGCCTGTTTGCCAGCCTGGCCTTTGCGTTGCTGCCGGTGGTGGCCGGCAGCGCCGGGCAGATGGTGCGGGCCAACGGCCTGCTGGCGCAGTGTGGTGCGTCGGGCTCGTTGCTGGGGCCACCGCTGATGGCGGCCTGTGTGCAGGCCGGTGGCTGGCCTGCGGCAGCGGTGTTGGGGCTGGTGGTGACGGCCGCTGCGTTGCCCCTGGCCTGGCGTGCGGCGGCAGCCTTGCCAAAACGGCACCCCGCAGCGCTGGCGGCGTCAGGCGCCGATGCTGGGCACGGCCAGGCAGGCCACCCGCTGGATTGATGCTTCGACGGCGGCCGGGCTGTGGCGCTGCGACGCCGCCATTGATGCAGCCATTGATGCAGCCATTGGTGCCGCCATTGATGCCGCCATTGGTGCGGCCATCAACGCCGGCACGGCCAGGGGCAGCAGTGCCGGTGCCTGCTGCCGGCAGCGCGCCATCACGATGGGGCAGCGGGTGTGAAAGGCGCAGCCGCTGGGCGGGTGGATGGGTGACGGCAACTCACCCTGCAAGATCACCCGCTGGCGCCGCAGCGCCGGGTTGACGGTGGGTGTGGCCGACAGCAGCGCCTGGGTGTAGGGGTGCTGGGGGTTGTTGAATATGGCCTCGCGCGGGCCTTGCTCCACCACCTTGCCCAGATACATCACCAGCACCTCGTCGGCCACATGGCGCACCACGCCCAGGTCATGTGAGATGAACACATAGGCCACATCCATTGCTTGCTGCAGGTCGACCAGCAGATTGAGCACCTGGGCGCGGATGGACACATCCAGCGCGGAGACAGGCTCGTCCAGCACCAGCACCCGGGGCTGCAGCATCAGCGCCCTGGCGATGGCGATGCGCTGGCGCTGGCCGCCCGAAAACATGTGCGGCCAGCGGCTGAAGTGCTCGTCGCGCAGGCCGACCTGGCGCAGCATGTTGCGGGCTTGTTGCTGGCGCTGGGCGGCGCTGGCCATGCCGTTGACCAGCAGCGGCTCCATCAGCGCCGCGCCCACGGTCTGGCGCGGGTTGAGCGAGCCGTAGGGGTTTTGGAACACGATTTGCACCTGGCGGCGCAACCGGGCACGGCTGGCCGCATCGCTGCTGGCGGCGCTGGCCACGTCCACCCCGTCGATCAGCAGACGGCCGCTGCTGGGTGGCTCGATCATGGTCAGCAGCCGGGCCAGGGTGGATTTTCCGCAGCCGGATTCACCCACCACGGCCAGCGTGCGGCCGGCCTGCACACTGAACGACACCCCGGCCAGCGCCTTGACGGTGGCCGGTGGGCTGAAAAAGCCACGCCGCACGGGATAGTGGCGGTGCAGGTCGTCGGCCTGCAGCACCGGGTGGGTGGCGTCAGCCGCAAGCAGGGCCGCCGCGGGTGGCGTGGCTTGGGTCATGGCGCCACCTGCAACGGGGCTGATGCAGCCACCGGGCGCCCCTGCCGCAGCGGTGTAAAACACAGCGCCCGGCCCAGCGCGGCGTCTGCCGGCGGTGGTGTGGCCTGGCACTGGCCGGTGGCAAACGCGCAGCGTGGGGCAAACAGGCAGCCCGGTGGGCGGTCAAACTGGCCTGGCACCAGGCCGGGGATGGCGGCGAGGCGCTTGCCGCTGGCCTGCTCGGGCAAGGCCGCCAGCAAGGCGGCGGTGTAGGGGTGGTGGGGGTCGTTGAACAGGTCAGCCGCGCGGGCCGATTCCACCTGGTGGCCGGCGTATTGCACCAGCACCCGGTCGGCGGTTTCGGCCACCACGCCCAGGTCATGGGTGATCAGCACCAGCGCCATGCCACCCGGGCGGCCTGCTTGGGCACTGGCCACAGCGCCGGCACCGTTTTTTCGCAGCGACAGCAGCAAATCCAGGATCTGCGCCTGGATGGTCACGTCCAGCGCGGTGGTGGGCTCGTCGGCAATCAGCAGGCGCGGCTGGCAGGCCAGCGCCATCGCGATCATCACGCGCTGGCACATGCCACCCGACAACTGGTGCGGGAATGCGGACGCCCGCCGCGCCGCGTCGGGGATGCCCACCTGCGCCAGCAGATCGATCACCCGCCGCTTGCGCTCAGCGCGGCCCAAGCCCAGGTGGATGGACAGCGCCTCGCCAATCTGCCAGCCCACGGTGAAGCAGGGGTTGAGCGACGACATCGGCTCCTGGAACACCATCGCGATGTCGCGGCCGATCAGCGCCCGGCGTTGTTTGGGCGTCAGCGCAGCCAGGTCCTGGCCGTCAAAGACCAGCCGTTCCGCCGTGACGGTGGCCGTCCACGGCAGCAAGCCCATGATGGCCAGCATGGCCACCGACTTGCCCGAGCCCGATTCCCCCACGATGGCCAGCACTTCATCCGGCTCCACCGTCAGGTCGATGCCGTCCACCGCGGTGAAGGCGCCGCCCCGGGTGGCAAAGCGCACGGTGAGGCCACGGATGTCCAACAATGGCTGGCTCATGATCTGCGCATCTTCGGGTCCAGCGCATCACGCAAGCCATCACCGGCCAGGTTGATGGCCACCACCGTGACCAGGATGGCCAGGCCGGGCAGGGTGACCATCCACGGGTCGGAGCGGATGAACTCACGTGCATCGGCCAGCATGGTGCCCCACTCGGCGGTGGGCGCCTGCGCGCCCAGGCCCAGAAAGCCCAGCGCGGCGGCCTCCAGAATGGCATCCGACACCCCCAGCGCGGCCTGCACGATCAGCGGCGACAGGCAGTTGGGCAGCACCGTGGCCCACAGCAGCCGGCGCGGCCCCACGCCGGCCACGCGGGCAGCGGTGACGTAGTCCTTGCCCA
Source organism: Betaproteobacteria bacterium (assembly GCA_031428185.1). Classification (GTDB taxonomy): domain Bacteria; phylum Pseudomonadota; class Gammaproteobacteria; order Burkholderiales; family Burkholderiaceae_C; genus Pseudaquabacterium. Next base: position 6,841 of record JANPOW010000291.1, read on the forward strand.
ACTCACCCAGGGCTGAGGCGCGCACCAGCCGCACGTAGCGTGGCAGGTAGACGATGGTGACGGCCACGATGGTGTTGGCCAGGCTGGGCCCCAGCACCGCCACCACCAGGATGGCCAGCACCAGGCTGGGCACGGCCATGATCAAGTCCATCAGGCGGGTAATGGTCACATCCAGCGCCTGGCCCAGGCTGCCTTTGAAGGCCACACACACCAGGCCCAGCGCCACGCCGATGACAAACGACACGCCCATCACCGCCAGCCCGATGAACAGCGAGATGCGGGCGCCATGCACCAGCCGGGTCAGCATGTCGCGGCCCAGGCTGTCGGTGCCCAGGATGAAGCGGGGTGAGCCACCCGCCACCCACATCGGCGGCGCCCGCACCGCGTCGCGGAACTGCTCGGTGGGCGAGTAGGGCGCCACCACATCGGCCAGGATGGCCAGCAGCACGATCAGCAGCACCACAGCCAAGCCGGCCACCGCGCCCCGGTTCTCTTTGAACGCGGACCAGAAGGCGGCAAAAGGCGGCAGCGGGGCCGGGCCGGCGGGCTCGGTTGTTGCGGTGGCCGTGGTGGCGGTGAGTGCGGGGTCAGCCATGCCGGATGCGGGGGTTGATGAGGCCGTAAGTCAGGTCCACCAGCAGGTTGACCAGGATCACCACCGACGAGATCAGCATCACCCCGCCCTGCAGCGCCGGGTAGTCGCGGCGCGAGATGGATTCGATCAGCCACTTGCCCACACCGGGCCACGAGAAGATGGTCTCGGTGAGCACCGCGCCGGCCATCAGCGC
>JANPOW010000292.1:0-32116 GCA_031428185.1 Betaproteobacteria bacterium
GCATACAGGCGTTGCACGGCGCCAGCCGCATCCGGCCAGGCCTGCGCCAGGCGCTCGGCAAGGCCGCCGGCCTCTGCCAGGGCCAGCACCTGGCGCTGGCTGTAGGCCGCCAGCGCGCTGGCAAGCTTGTGGTCCAGCAGCCGCCGCAGCGCACCTTGATGGCCAGCAGCGCGCCTGGCCAGCGCCTCGATGAAACCGAACCGGGCCGGGTCAAAGCGGTGCGCGCCGGCGGCACGCAGCGCGGCAATCGCCGGCCCGGCATCAGCCACCGGCCCGGCGGCAATCGCCGGCCCGGCATCAGCCACGCGGTTTGGCTGCGCCATCACGCAAGCCGTTGCTGGATCTGGGCACCGGCGCCATCTCGACCCGCCGGTTGCGCGAGCGCCCGGCCGCACCCGCATTCGACGCCACCGGCTGCTCGGCGCCAAAGGCCGCCGCAAACAGCGCTGCCCTGGGCATGCCCTCGTCCACCAGCGTGCGGGTCACGGTCAAGGCGCGCTGGGCCGACAACTCCAGGTTGTCCACAAAGCGGCTGTTGCTGTCGGCCACCGGCCGGTCGTCGGTGAAGCCGCTGACCATCAACAACTCATCGCGGCCACGCAGATAAGCCGCCAGTGGTGCGGCCAGGCTCTTGAGCAATTGCCGGCCCTCGGGCTGCAGTTGGTCAGAGTTGAGGCTGAACAACACACTGCCACTGATGCCGATGCGGCCGTTGGTCAATGTCACCCGGCCGCTGGCCAGCGGCACTGCCAGGGCGGTTTCCAGGGCCAGGCGCCGCGTCTCCTCCACCTGGCGTTGTTTGACTTCGGCTTGCAGCTTGCTGGCCAGTTCAAACTGGATCGCCAACACACACACCAGCATCAGCACAAACGCGCCCAACAAGCCGGCCATCAAATCACCAAACACCGCCCAGACCGGTGTGCTGTGCTCGGCACCGCTGTCGATCTGCTCCATCAAGCCACCTCGCCGGCTGGCGTGGCCCGGCGGCTGGCCAGTTGCTGCAGGTCCTCCACGATCTGGCGCTGCGACAGGACGCTCAGGTCGATGATCTCGCGGGCCTGGGCCACAAAATAGGCCAATTGCTCATCACTGCGCGTGGTGGATTTGCCCATTGCGGCTTCAATGCGCTGCAACTGGCGCATCAGCGCCTCATTGGACGCGCTGAACTGCTGCACCGCCACACCAAATGACTCACCCAGGCTGGCCACCTCCACCGCACTGCCGGTGAGCTGCACCGCCGCGCTGACCAACTTGCCAGACTCGGCCTCGACCTGCGTGGTGAAGCGGGTGCTCAGCTGCTGCAGCACGCTGGCCGACGACGCCACCAGGCCATCCACTGCCGCGCGCTGTGCCGTGCTGCCGTCTTGAGCGGCCTGCAGCAGGCTGCCCAAGGCCGCCATGATGCGGCTGCGTTCATCCAGCAACGTGTTGTCGCGCGCCATGCTGTCCGAGAGTTGCTGGCGCAGCATCACCGTCATGTCAGCGGCGGCGCGTGGTGCCTCGGCGGCGGCTTGCATCAGGCCGGCAATCTCGCGCATGGTTTGCTGCGCATGGGCCTCGGCTTGCCGGTGGATGGCGGCGGCCGTCTGCTCAAGCGTCTGGCAAATCTGCGCCTGCTGGTTGAGCTGCTGTGTGCCCGCTTGCTGCCATTGCTGCTGCAGCGTCTGTGCCAGGGCCTGCAAGGCTTGGCCAGCCGCCGCCTGGCGCTGCTCGTCTGCAGTGGCCAGGCCAGACTGCAACCCGGCATGGGCGTGCTCGACCGACACCAGCAACGACGCCGCACGCTGCGCAAAGGTCTCGCTGACTTGCGCCAGCGTGGTCTGCAAGCCCTGCTGCAGGGCATCGCTGCTGCGCTGGTGTTTGCTCAGGGCGCCAGTCCAGACCTCAGCCACCGTGCCAACAGCGCTGCCAAACTGTGCCGACAAACCCTGCAGCTGCAACTGCACCGCGTCAGCAATTTTTTCATGCAGTGCGCTGGTCTCGCGGGTGATGCTGGCCATCGTGGCCTCAACCACAGGCTGCAGGCTTGCGCCGACCAGCCGCGCGCTGGCGCTCAGGCTGTCTTTGAGTGATTGATCGACCGACGACGCGAGCTGGCTGTAGACGCTGGTGGTCTGGCGGTGAAAGCTGTCCTGGCCTGCCAGCAAGTGCGCTTGCAGCGCCTGGCCCTGGTGCGCCATCTGCCCCACCATGGCCTGCAGTTGGCTGGTCAGTTGCGCCACCATCTGCGGCATGACTTGCGTTTGCAACTGCAAGGTCTTGAGCGTCTCCTGGCCTGTCTCCTGGCGTTGATGGGCCAACGAAAAACCACGCAAATCGTTGGCGATGCGGGCATCCAGCCATTGGCCGGCCTGCAGCCTGTCGCGCCGACACAGGGCCGAGACCAGGCCCAGCATGGCCGACGCCGCCACCCCGGCCACCGAGGTGCCAAAGGCCAGCCCCAAACCTTTGATTGGAGCGGCCAGGGCAGCACGGATGGTGGGCAGGTCGGTGGTGGTCTCCAGCGCCATCACCGCCCCGTTGAGCGTGACCACCATGCCCAAAAAAGTGCCCAGCATGCCCAGCAGCACCAACAGGCCCACCAGATACGGTGTCATGGCCGGGCCGGGCAGGCCGGCCCGCTCACCCTCAATGCGCAGGCGTACCGTGTTCTGCAATGCCGGGTGAATGGTGTTGAGCCACGGGGCCAGGCTGGGCGGGGGTTGCGCCATGGCCCCCAGTGCCTGCACCAAGGTGGCCGTGGCCTGGTGAAAGCGCCGCAACTCCAGGCCGCCCATGCCATAAAACGCGGCAATCAACAGGGTCATCGCCAGAGCCAAGGGATTGGACACGGCATAACCAGCGCCAACCCAGGCAATGGCGAGCCCGCCCACCACAAAAGCCAGCACGCAAAAGTTTCGATTCATGACGGCCTTGGGGGTGGATTGGGAATGGCTGCCAACAGGCCCTCAATCGGGTTCATGCGCAGGTCCAGCTCGGCCAGCAACAGGCTTTGCATGTCGCTGCAGAACACGGCCAGCCAGTGGGGGGCCAGGCCGGGCGTCTCGGCCTGGGGCTGGCGCAGGCGATTGAAATGCCGCTCCAGCAGCGTGGCCAAGCTGGCAAGCAAATGCCGCTCACGGGCCGCCAAGGCGCGGTCAAACACCGCGTCCAGCGCGGCCAGGCGGTGCAGCGCGGGGGACAGGCCAGACAAGGCTGCACGCAGTTGGCTGCGCAGCGGCGCGATGGCCGCTTCCATCTCCCGCTGGTGTGCGGCATGGCGGCGGCGGTGGCTGGAAAAATCCACCACACCGTCATCGGGGGCGCTGGCCGACGCGGCTTGCCGGCGCGTGCCGGGCGGGTCGGTGGGTTCAGCGTCAGCGCTGATTGCCCGGGTCAGACTGCTGCGAACGCGGGCCACCTCGTCAATCGCCGCTGCGGTGGCCGCTGCAGTAGCCAACAGCGCAGCAGCGGCCTGCTGCGGCAGCTTGGGCGCAGCGCTGCTGTTGAGTGCGCTGGACAACGCAATCGCGTCGGTCCAATCCAGCCACTGGCCCAGGCCTTCGGCAAAGCTGTGCTTTGAGTCAGCCCCGCCGACGCGCTCAGCCGCCCGGACGATGGCGCGCTCAGCAAGCACCTGCAGCAGCCTGGAGCTGTTGAAACTTGTGCGCGGCAACCCTGGCGCCATACCGGTCAACCGCCCGAATGAAAAAAGCGCGCAGTCTACTACAGCCCTCTTTCAATGCCCGGCGGTCTGGCTGCAGCGCCGTTCAAGGTTCGCCAAGCAAGCGCAAGTCCTGCGTGGTGCTCCGTCAGTCAGCCAGTCAGCCAGTCAGCCGCCCAATCAGCCGCCCGGCCCGCAGTCCAGGCAGTGCTCCACCGGCGGTGGCCCCATGCGCAGTTCGCGCTGCAGCAGGCGCAGCGCGGTGCGCAGGCCTTCTTCAACCACCGGGTGGTAGAACGGGCTGTCCAGCATCTGCTGCACCGTGTCGCCGCGCTGCACGCTCCAGGCCAGCAGGTGGCCGATGTGCTCGGCCGCCGGCCCCAGCATCTCGGCGCCCAGGAAGCGGCCGGTAGCCACCTCGCCGTACACGTGCAGCGCGCCCTGGTTGTGGCCCAGGCCCATCACGCGGCTGCGGCCCTGGTCGTCAAACGACACACTGCCGGTCTTGAACGGCACACCGGCCTGCAGCAACTCGGCATGGCTGGTGCCGGCCAGTGCCATTTGCGGCGCACTGAACACCACCGCCAGCGGCGCCCTGCGTGGCCGCACCCGCACATCAGGGAAGCGGCCGGCGTTGTCACCGGCGATGCGGCCGTCGTCCGCCGCCTCGTGCAGCACGGGCCGGTCTTCGGCCGCGTCACCGGCGATGAAGACCGTGCTGTTGCCCACCTGCCCGGTGCGCCTGTCGTAGACCGGAACGCCTGACGGGTCAAGCGGCAGTGTGGTCTGCGCCAGGCCCAGTTGGTCGACATTGGGCCGGCGGCCGATGCTGGCCAGCAGATAGTCAAAGCGCTCTTCCAGTGGCGCACCGCCATCGGTGGTGGTGGCCACCACCACACTGTCGCCGTCTCGCCGCAGGTCGATGTGGCGGGCGCTCAAGGTCAAGGGCAGGGCCTGGCCAAACACCTGGCGGGCCAGCGCCTGCAGGGCCGGGTCGGTCAAGGGGCCAAGCCGGTTGCCGCGGCCGTACAAGCGCACCCGCACACCCAGGCGGTGCAGCGCCTGGGCCAGCTCCAGCCCGATCACACCGGTGCCCACCACGGCCACCGCGCCGGGCAAATCCTGCCACTCAAACACATCGTCGTTGACGATCAGCCGATCACCCAGCGCCTGGCGCCAGGCGCTGGGCACGGCCGGGCTGGACCCGGTGGCGATGATGATGCGCTCAGCATTCACCCGCACCGGCCCCTGCCCTGCGTCAACCTGCAGCGTGTGGTTGTCGATGAAACGGGCATGGCCGTGCAGGCGGTGCGCGGCCGGCCATTTGGCAACGGCGTCCAGCACAAAGCCCACAAAGCGGTCCCGCTCACTGCGCACCCTGGCCATCACGGCCGGGCCGTCCACCCGCAGCGGCCCGCCGTGCAGCCCAAACTGGCCAGCGTGCTGGACGGTGTGCGCGGCCTCTGCCGCTGCAATCAGCAGTTTGCTGGGCATGCAGCCGACGCGGGCGCAGGTGGTGCCGTACACACCGGACTCGATGACCAGCACCCGTGGTGTGTGGGCCAGTGCGGCGCGGTAAGCCGACATGCCGGCAGTGCCCGCGCCGATGATGGCCACGTCGGTTTGCAGTGTGTGGTTGGTGGTCATGGTGGGTGTGACTCGGTTGCGTGGCGGGCGTGGCCTGCCACAGCGGCGGGCGCCGGTGCAGCGCCCAGTTGGCGGTATAGCGCATTGGCACGCAGCAGATGCTCACGCATGGCTTGTTCGGCGCCCAGGCTGTCATGCGCGGCAATGGCGTGCACGATACGCGCATGCTCGGCCAGTGTCAGGTCCTCCACACCCGGCGCGCGCACGCTGGACTGGTCGTAGGCACTGGCCCAGTCAAACAGCGCCTTGATCAGCGTGGGAAAGATGGGGTTGCCGCTGATGCTGGCAATCTCACGGTGAAAGGCCATGTCGCACTGCAGAAACTGGTCCATGTTGTCCAGCGCGGCGCGGTGCGCGGCCAGGCGGCGGCGCAGGCGTGCCACGTCGTCCGGCGTGGCACGCTCAGCCGCCAGGCGGGCCATACCAGCCTCTAAAAATACCCGCGCTTCTTGCATGTGCTCCAGCATGGCGGGCTGCAAACGCAACAGGTGTTGGGCGCCACCGGCAATCTGCGCCACCAGCAACTGGGCGGTGGGCACCACCCCCCGGGCCCGCTCTCCGTGCGTGATCTCCACGATGCCGCCACGCGCCAGGGCCTGCAGCGCCTCACGCACCGCCGGCCGGCCGACGCCGTAAAACGCCATCAGGTCGCGCTCGGACGGCAGCTGGTCACCGGGTGCCAGCTCACCGCTGCGGATGCGTTGCTCCAGGCGCGCCAGCACCTCGTGGTACAGCTTGCGGCGGGGGATTTGCTCAACAGGCATCGGTTGAGAATACTGCGGCCATTTGTTCAAACACGGCCACGGCGCACCGCACCGAAGAAGTCTGCGGCACCCATCTGGCCACCCTTCAACACCACCTGCAGGCCGTCGCGCTGCGGCTGGTCAGACCAGGCTCGGCACAGCGGCGCGCCGGGCGCCAGGCCGGCCTCGATGCTGCGTGCGGCAAGGCCCAGCGCACTGGCCACCGCGCCGGCGCTGTCACCCCCCGCCACCACGATGCGGCGCAGCGCCGGCACCTGGTCCAGCAGGCGGCGCATCAGCTCGGCCAGGGCCAGGCCCACCTGGGTGGCGGCGGCGCTGCGCTGCAAGCCGGCGGCGCTGGCCAGCGCGTCAAAACCGGTGACGGCGCTGTCGTCCGGCCCCTCGGCCGAATAGACCAGCGGGCTGCGGCCGGTGCGCAAGGCATCTGCGGCTGCGGCCACCAGGCGCTTGATCTCGGCGTCCCGGGCCGCTGGGTCCAAGACGCGGGCAATGTCCAGCCGATGGACTGCAAAACCGTTGTCGCCGGCCCAAGCGATCTGCCCCGCCGTCACGGGGGAGCAACTGCCACTGACCACCGCGATGGCGTCCGCCGCATCCGCCACTGGCAAGCCGGGCTGGGCCGGCAGCAGGCCCAAGCTGCGCCAGTGCGCGGCCAGCGCGTATTGCAGGCCGGACGACGAGGCGCTGAACAGCCCCGCCCCCCTGCCCTGCCAGACCAGCCGGCCCACCTCGGCCAGGGTGGCGTCGTCCACCACATCCAGCAGCAGCACCGGCACGTCGTCGCCCATCAGCGCGTCTCAACCGCCCTGCCGATGGCGCCGCGCGTGGGCGAGGAGTCAAAGGTGGAGCAGACCTTGTGCTGCAGGATGGGTGCGCCAAAGGCCTTGAGCCGTTGCAGGGCGGCCTGCAGATGCTGGTCCCTCCAAATGGGGCTTTGGCCACGCGCGGTGCTGGCCAGGCCGATGCAGCGGTGGTGTGCAAAGCGTTGCACCCAGTGCGCTGCGGGCGGCGACAAAAACAGCACTGTGGGCACACCGGCGGCGGTGAATGCCTCCATCACATCGGTGGACCCGGAGAAGTCGTCCCCGCAGTAGGCCAGCAGCGGGCCGGCGGGCCAGGCGTCCAGGGGGTTGTCTGGCGCTGCGGCTTGCGCGCCGGGTGCTGCGGGGTCGGCCATGGCCATCACCAAAAGCCCAGCGCCGCACGCAGCTCGGGGTGCTGCAGGGCATGTGCTTGCAGCGGCACACCGGCCACTGCCGCATCCCAGGCCTGGCGCAGCGCGGCCACACCAGCGGCCACGCCGGCCGGGTGGCCAAAGATGCCACCACCGGCGGCAAATATCAGGTCAGTGCCACCTGCCGCCGCGTGGGTGGCGGCGGCTACCAGGCCGGTCTGGCCCGAGCTGAACACCGGCATGGCGGCCATCGGTGCATCCGCCCACAGCGGCGCCAGCACGGCGCGCGCGGCGGCCACCACGCTGGCGTCGTCCTCACTGAACTTGTTGGCCAGGCCGTTGACATGCAGGTGGTCGGCCCCGGCCAGGCGCCAGAGTTGCTGCCAGGGCAGCGTAGTCCCAACCCAGTGCCGGGTGGCGGCTGAGGTAGCCCCAGCCGTTGCGGTGGGCGTGGATGGGCAGCGCGGCATGGCGGCGCAGCGCACGCAGGCCCACCAGGCCAATGCTGTTCAGGCTGGCCATCACGCAGGTGCCGCCCTGGGCCAGCACCAGGTCGGGGCGGCGTTTCATCTGGCCCACCTCACCGGTCAGGTTGAAGGCAGACATCACCTGCTTGCCGCTGCGCTGGGCGTGGCTGTGATGACCCGCATCAGCGCCCGCACCCGGTCATCAAACGGGCAGTTGGGGCCGTCGGCCTGCAGCTCGTCGTCCTTGATGAAGTCAATGCCACCCGCCACCAGCTTTTGCACTTCGATCAAGGCGGTGTACCAGCACATCGAGGCGCACATGGGCGCCGAGGCGATCGGCCGCTTTTACGCCACGCTGGGCGACATGGTGGCGCTGCTGCAGGGCTTGCCAGACAGCGAGCCGGACGCCGGCTGATCGTTCTCAACCGCCAGCATCAACACCGGGCATCAACAGCCGGGCAGTGCTTGCACTTTGTCGGACTGTTCGACGTTCATGGGGTGGGTTTGGTGCTGGGGTGAACGGCACCCGGCGGCGGCGCTGCCGCCAGCCTCACAGCGACAGGCCGCCGTCTACAACCAGGGTCTGGCCGTTGACATACGCCGCCAGCGGCGAGGCCAAAAACAGCGCGGCGCCTGCCATGTCGGCCGGTGTGCCCATGCGCCCGGCCGGGATGGCGGCGAGCGCGCCGGCCAGGCGCTGCGGGTGCTGGGTGGTCACCTGGGTCAGCTTGGTGTCCACCAGCCCGGGCGCCAGGCCGTTGACGCGGATGCCGTCTGGCGCCCAGGCCTGGCCCAGGGTACGGGTCAAGCTCATGGCGCCGGCCTTGGACGCGGCGTAGGCCGGGTTGCCCTTGTTGGCGCCCAGGCCGGCCACCGAGCTGACGATGATGATGCGGCCGGGTTGCTGGCCCGGCCGCGCTGCCAACGCCGGTTTGAAGCGGCGGCAGCAGTGCATCAGGCTGTCCAGGTTGACGGCCATCACCCGGTCCCAGCCCGGTCGCTCAAACTCGCCCCGCCGGTAGACCACCGTGCCCTGGCACAGCACCAGCACGTCCAGCCGCTCAGCATCCGGCGCGCCGGCCTGGCTGGGCAAGGGTGCGGCGGCGATTGCGTCCGGGTCGCCCACGTCGACACCGGTGTAGTGCAGACCGGCCAGATCGGAGCCGGTGAGGCCGGCGTAATCAGCCGCCTGCGCCCGTGTGCCCCACACATGCACCTGGGCACCACGCGCCAAAAAGGCGCGGGCAATGCCGTTGCCGATGCCACTGGACCCGCCCACCACCAGCACCCGTTGGCCGGTGAAATCCATATCGCCCATGCTGGCCCTCCAAAATTAAGACGGTTGGATAATCTGCGGCCGGGCGCTGGCGGGCAGTCGCCTGCAAGACAACCTGGCAAAACCACCCGGCACTGCAGCCATGCCCCACAGCCCAAAGAACACACCACCCGGCGCAGCGCCCGCTGCACACAGCGCGGCCGCCACCCAGTTGCTGCGGGTGGCCGGCCGGCTGTTTGCCGAGCGCGGGGTGGACGGTGTCACCGTGCGCCAGATTGCAGACGCCGCTGGGCAGAAAAACCACGCGGCGGTGGGCTACCACTTCGGGTCCAAAGAGGCGCTGGTGCGGGCCTTGGTGCAAGACGGTGCCAGGCTGATCGACGAGCGCCGCAACACCTGGCTGGATGCGCTTGAGGCCGACGGTGGGCCGCACAGCGTGCGTGCGGTGGTGGACGTGCTGATCCAGGCCGGCATCGGGCTGGCCCCAGCCTGCCAGCCCGAGCACTACAACCGCCTTGTGGTGTTGCTGGGCATGACCCACCGGGCCGACTTCATGGCTGCGCTGGACGGCCGCTGGAACGCCGGCTACCTGCGCTGCCTGGCCCACCTGCGCCGGCTGATGCCGGCCATGCCCACGGCGCTGCAAGATCAGCGTTTTGTCTTCATGGGGGCCTACCTGGGGGGGGTGCTGGCCGCACGTGACGCCGAGCTGGCCGACACCAGCCAGGCCCACCCCACCTGGCGTGCCGAGCGCACGCTGCAACACTTTGCCGCCACCATGACGGCGCTGCTGCAGACGCCAACGGCATGAGGCGTGGCCACTTGGCCGCCCCGCACGCCGCAACCGGGCCCACCTGCTGCCACAACGCCGGGCCGCCCACGAGGAGACGCTTTTGAATCACCGCCCCTGCATGCCCAGCCTGGCCCGGCCCGGCTGCTTTGCGGTTGCTCGGCGCGGCCGCTCGTCACCCTGCTGAGCGCGCTGCTCACCCCGCCGGGCAGCACCGCGGCCCACGCCCATCCACCAGATTGGCCGCAGGCCAGGCCCATCACCTGCGCGGTGCCATGCATGGCCGGTGGGTCCACCCCACCTGGGCGATGACCCGGTGAACGACTTTGAGCCGGTGGCCCTGGTGGCCGACCTGCCCAACTTGCTGCTGGTAGACCCCAGGCTGGGCATCAACAGCCTGGCCGAGCTGATCGCGCTGCTCAAAACGGACGCCATACGGTGCAGTTTTGCGGCCTCCGGTGCCGGCACGCCCACCCACCTGGCGGGCGAGTTGTTTGCTGACCCGATCGGCGTGCCGCTGCGCCACATCCCGACAAGGGCACAGCGCAGGCAATGGTGGATGTGTCGACCGGCCAGGTGACGTTCATGTTCGACCAGATGACTGCCGCCCTGCCCTTGCTGCAGGCCGGCAGGCTCAAACTGCTTGGGCCGCACTGGGCAAAAAAACCGGCGCCAGCGCCCACTGACTGGCGCTGAACATGCTGGCCTGGCAAGGCCGGATACCGGGTGCTCCGGTGTTGCGGCGGGCTGCTGTTTCAGTGCGTCAGCACCAAAGCCAGACGCGGCGCAGCCACTCGGGCAAGCGGCTGACAGTGGGTTGGTAGTGTTGGCGCAGTTTGTGTTGCATGGCAAAGCCTCCTTGAAATAACTGTACAGGCATACAGTTGTTTGCACAAGCCATCGCGGCCGATCATCTGCACAGGCCACTGCCGGCCGGGCTGTAGCCCGTGTGACCCGGGCAGCCGCCGGCGCGTGCAAGACTGGCCGCCGGCATCGGCTTGGTGCCGTGCGCTCAGGAGGCAGGCATGGACAGATTGACCGGCAAGGTGGCCGTGATCACCGGTGGCAGTGGTGGCATCGGGCGGGCCACGGCACAGCTGTTTGTGGCCCAGGGCGCGCAGGTGGTGCTGGTTGACGTGGACCCGACCGGGCTGCAAGCCGCGGCTGCGGCCATCGGCCACGCCGCCATCAGCGTGGTGGTGGCAGACGTCAGCGACGAGGCGCAGATGCGCGGGGCGCTGCAGGCCACCATGCAACAGCATGGCAGGCTGGATGTGCTGTTTTGCAATGCTGGTGTCGAGGGCCTCGTGGCGCCCATCACCGACACCCCGCTGGACCAATTTGACCGGGTGATGGCGGTCAATGTGCGTGGTGTGTTTTTGGGCCTCAAGCATGGATTGCCGCTGATGCAGCAACAGGGCAGTGGCAGCATCCTCATCACCTCGTCGGTGGCGGGCTTCAAGGGTGCCGCTCACCTGGCGGCTTATGCGGCCAGCAAGCACGCTGTGGTGGGGCTGATGCGCTCAGCGGTGCTGGAGACAGGCGCGTCTGGCGTGCGCATCAACACCATCCATCCAGCGCCGATTGACACCCGCATGATGCGCGCCATCGAGCACGGGCGAGCCCCCGGTGCCGAGGCCGCAGCACGCCAGATGATCAGCAGCCGCATCCCTGCCGGCCGCTATGGCACGGTTGACGAAGTGGCGCGTACTGCGCTGTTTCTCGCCAGCGACGACAGCCGCTATTGCACCGGTGGGCGCTACAACGTTGACGGCGGAATGACAGCAGGCTGAAGCTTGCGCCCGTGGCCCCGGGGCGCACCCAGGCCCTGGCCGTCCACATGGGCTAGTGGCGCTACACACCGGCACGGAGGCAGGGGTGGTCGAGTCATCGGCATGCGGGTGGGCTGCAACCGTGCAACCATCGTCCAAAGATCGACGCCGTGTGTTGTGGCCTGGGGTTGGACGGTCCAACCCCAAAGCCGCCCCCAGGCCAGGTGAGGGTTTTCGGGACCAAGCCGCCCTGCCCTAGCCCGCCAGAAACCGCGTCAGCACATCGACCAGCGCTTGCCGCGTGGTGTCATCCAGCGGCTGGTTGAAGCGCACCACCGTGCGGCCACGGGCATCCAGTGCCACCACCGCAGCGGCGCGCGCGCCCTGCCGCACCGTCAACTCCGCCGGGGTGGGTGGCTTCAGCCCGGCCGCCGCGCTGGTGGGCCCCTTGGCCTCAGCCACCAAAGACTCAAAAACCTGGCGCGGCGTGCACTGTGCGGCTTGGGGTTTGAGCGCCCTCGCCCGCTGCACCAGCCCGTCCGGATCACGCTGTTGCGCATCGCCCAGCGGCTTGGCCCAGCGGTATTGCAGGTCCAGCGGAGAGCGGAAGGCCTGCACCACCGCCAACGGCAGACGCGCCAGCGACAAGGCCTTGCCCACATCGCCCAAATCGCGCCCGATGGCAGCTGCCAACTGCCGGTTGGACGGGTACAGGCCCTGGTCCAGCGCGCGTGCGTACATCATCCCCTGCTCCCAGGCGGATAAATCTTTGCGGGCGCGGTTCTCGCGTTCCATCTCGACAAACAACTGCTGCTCGGGCAGGTCCTCGACCACGGCCAAGACCGGCAGGCCCAAGTCCAGGCAGGCACGGTGGCGGCGATGGCCAAAGACGATTTCATACAAAAACGTCGCGCCGGGTGGGTCAGCAGCCTGGGGGTTGGACCGTCCAACCCCTGGCGGCGCAGCGGGGATGGGCCTGACCTTGATGGCCTGGACATTGCCGCCGGCCGCCGCGATGTCCAGCTTGAGCGCAGCAAAATCATCGTCCTGGTAGCTGTCGGCATGGCGGTTGGCCCAGGACGACACGGCCACGGTGCGCGGGTCCAGCCGGCGGGCGGGCAGGGCGCCGTCAAAGCCCGCCAGCCGCTCCCGCAAAAGCTCCGCTTCCTTGACGGCAGCTGACTGCGCAGTCATGAATTGCAGCATGGACCCGGGCGCGGTCTTGGCCTTGTTCTGCTCCGACTCCGCCGCGCCGATGGCCGCCGCAGCCGGCACCTCACCCAGTGCCGGTGCCGGGGCCAGGGCCGGCAACACCTGGCGCGGCAGCGCCGGCGGTAAATGGATCAAGCCCGCTTTTGCCAGCAGTTTTTTTGCCATGTTGATCGCCCCCTCACTGGCCGCGCGCAGCGGCTGCCTGTTGTTGCCACACGGACCGCACCGAGCCTTCGATGTAGGACACAAAGGTGTCGTAAGCATCGCGCGCCCGCTTGAAGGTGCGGGCGTTGCCGTCGTAGCGGGAGATGTCGTAGACCGTGCCAAATTCAACACTGCTGGTGGCGGTGACGGCGGTCTTGGGGATCTCCACCGGCAGCACCTTCTCGGCGTAGGTGGACCCGATCCATTGCCGCACGATGTTGCTGGCAGCGTCGCTGGAATCCACCCGGGCCAGCAGAATGTGGATGAAGTCAAACGCCTTGCTCAAGCCGCGCTTGGTGATCAGCTCGTTGGTCAGGTCGGCAAACAGGCTCCAGAACTGCGAGGCCGATGCGAAATCCAGTGCGTTGGGCGGCAGCGGCATGATGATGCCGTTGGACGCCATGAAGGCATTGATGGTGGTGTACGACAGGGCCGGGGGCGTGTCGATCACGATCACGTCGTAGTCGGGCCGCACGTCGTCGATGCCCAAATCCAGCACGCGCCAGAACTCAAAGCCGGGCTCCTGGGTCTGGCGCGCCGGCAGCGCAAATTCAGCACCAAACAGCACCGGCGCAGCTGCCACCAAGTCAATGCCGTCCCAGTAGGTGGGCCGTATGGCGTAACGGATCGAGGTCTCAGAGCCCATTGCCAGTGGCAGGATGGTGTCGTGCTCCTCCACCTCGGTATCAGGCAGGATGCCAAACAGCGTGGTCAGCGAGCCTTGCGGGTCGGTGTCGATCACCAACACCTTGTGGCCCAGCAAGGTCAGGCCTTGCGCCAGGGTCACGGCGGTGGTGGTTTTGGACACACCGCCCTTGAAGTTGCCGATGGCGATCGTCACGGCCTCAGCACCGGCCGGGCGCAACATGTCGCGCCGGTAGTCGCGTATCCATTGCCGCGCCTCTGCCAGACTGAACTCACGCCGGCTGCCGGCGCTGTTCAGACGGCCGGGCGGCAAGTCCCCCCGGCTCATGCGGTGGCTGAGCGAGCCCTTCTCGATGCCACACAGCGCGGCCAGTTGGCTGAGGTTGAAGATGGGCGGGGTTTTGCGCGCCGTGGGTGCCAGCATGGCCGAGCGGATCTCGGTCATCATGGCCACGGCGCGTTCTGCCTGCTCGGCAATACCGGCCAGGGTGATTTGTTTCGGGGGCCTGATGGTGATGGGTTCCAACGGAGAGCTCCAGGTTGTACGGGCAGCGTAGGTTTGACAGCCAAGCGCTTGCAGTGGCGCATTTTGTCAAGCGCGCTATCAAGTGCAAAGCAAAACCGTTGCCGCGTGCTGTTTTTGGTGGCAGTTTGAGCACCAAGACACCTCGCTGTTTGGAGATTTCAATCTCTTCAAACTCCTTTAAACCCTTTAGCCCCAAAAAAACTGTGCGTTGACAAGCACTTGACGCATTCCGGGTGCAGGGATACAGGACCATGCGGAGCCTTTTCAGGCGCAAACCGGTGTGAATACAGGCGCCAACATGCAGCCCGGCAGGACCATCGGTGAGTGGATGCGGGGGGTAGGGGTGCCCCGGCGGCCCGGCGTCGGCTTTGGATGGTGTGAATCCGCTGCGCGCCGCGCTGCCGCGCTGCCGCGACAAGCGGTGTTGGGCTTGAGCCGCTTGTCGCACATGGCGAAGCGCCTCAGGACGGTGGCTCAAGCCCATCACGCCGCCGCCCCGCAAGTCGAACCAGCATCTACCGGCACCCCGCAGGTACCCCGAAGGCACCCCGCAGGTATCCCCTCACGCGCGACGTTTCAGGTGAGAGTTTTCAGGACCAGAAATCGCCGATTCACCCGCCACCGCACCGCAGTTCGGGTGAGTGTTTTCGGGAAAGCGCCAAGCAGCATCCCCAAACATCTCGGGTGAACCGCGACTTCACCTGAAATCGGCTGCGCTACGATGCCAAGATGCCTGCCACCTCATCGGCCCATCCAACTGCCACGCCTGCCACGCCCGCGCCAATGGACGGGGTGGCGCAGGCCGATCCGCCACGCGCCACACCACCAAAGCGCCGGCCCGTCCGCCCCGCAACCCGCCTGCTCACCAGCGACCCCGAGCCGCTGCTGCGCAAGCCGGTCAATACGCTGGCCATCGTGCCCAAATCGCACAAGATCACCTCGCTGGGCCGCAAAAGCTACAACGTGTTGCTGCACGAGGCGCAAGAGCAGGGGCTGGACAAGGCGGTGTTCCAGGCCCCGCTGGAGCGCATCATCCGCGGTGTCGATTTTGATTCGAACGACCAGGCGCTGATCAAGAAGCACCTGCGCGCCATGGTGTCCACCACGGTGGAGTGGCAGTCGCCCACCACCGGTGAAGGCTCATCCTGGAACGTCAGCGGCCTGCTGGCCCATGCCCGCCTCAGCAAGGTGCGCGGCCAGGTGTGGGTGGAGTGGTCGTACGCGGTCAACCTGAAGCAAGAACTGCTGGAACCCACGGTGTTTGCGCGGCTGTCGCTGGAGATCATCTCGCAGCTACGCTCCCATGCCGGCATTGCGCTGTACGAGATCTGCTCGCGTTACAAGGACATCGGCCGCACCTCGCGCCAGGCCTGGGGCTGGTGGCGGCCCGTGTTGAGCGGCCGACCCGAGTCTGAAAAAACAGCCAGGCTGGAATACCGCATCTTCAAGCGCGACACCCTCAAGCCGGCGATCGCCGAGGTCAATGCGGTCACCGACCTGGACATCGAACTGGTGGAGCACAAGGCTGGCCGCTTCATCGACGAGCTGCAATTCCTCATCCACCGCAAACCGCAAGCCCAGTTGCCACTGCGCCAGCCCACGGCGCCGGTGGATTTGTCGCTGGTGGTGCGGGCCCAGGCCTTGGGGGTGGATGACGGCCGGGCTGAAGAACTGGCCGATGCCTACGGCCAGGAGGCCCTGCGCAATGGGCTGGACGCCCTGCAGCGGCGGGTGGCCAACGCCTACCCCGAGCCGCTGCGCGACCCCTACCGCTATCTCAAGGCCTTGATGCCGGGGCCGGGCACGCGGGCAGGGCAGGGCGCAGCGCTGCTCGACAGCCAGCCAGCCCATGCCGGTGCCGCGCCGCCCGCCACGGTCCTGCGCAAGCAGCCGGCGGCCGGTGCAGCGTCAGGCTTGGCAGCCAGCCCGCCGGGCGCCCATGCCGCCAGCCCGGCAGAGCAGCGGCGCCATGCGCAGTGGGGCACAGCCTGGTTGGCGCGGCGGCATGCACAGATCAGCGCCGACATCGCCAGCCTGTCAGCGCACGAGCAGGCCCATTTGTGTGCGCTGCTGCTGGACGACATGGCCGCCCGGCAGGTGCATCCGTCGATCCGCAAACGCCTGCAAGGCAACGGCTGGCAGCACCCGATGGTGCTGCACGAGATGCTGCGGTTTTATGCGCGCGCCGCCATCGGCGAGCATTGGGACCAGCCCACGCCCGAGCAATTGCTGGCCGTGGCGGCCCAGCTCGGGGATGCCGAGGCCGGTCAGCCACCGCGCTTTGCTTGAGCGCAACGGCCGCGCGCTCAACCCAGCGCTGCAGGCGACATCAAGTCACCCAGGCCACCCAGATCATCCGGCCCGTAGTGCCCCATGCGGCGTGATTTGGTCTGCAGATAGCCCTGGTTGTGCGGGTTGGGCGGCATGTGCAGCGGCAGCCGCTCGACCACCGTGATGCCCAGGCGCTGCAGCGCGTCCACCTTGGCCGGGTTGTTGGTCAGCAGGCGCACCTGCTGCACACCCAACTGGCGCAGCATGCTGGCGGCCACGGTGTAGTCGCGCGCGTCGTCGGGCAGGCCCAGCAGGCGGTTGGCCTCCACCGTGTCGGCACCAGCTTGTTGCAGCGCGTAGGCGCGGATCTTGTTGACCAGACCGATGCCACGGCCCTCCTGGCGCAGGTACAGCAACACACCACGGCCAGCGTCGGCGATTGCCTGCAGGCTGGCTTCTAGCTGGGCGCCGCAATCACATTTCAGGCTGTACAGCGTGTCGCCGGTCAGGCACTCGCTGTGCATGCGGGTCAGCACGGGCTGGCCATCGTCCAACGCGCCCAAGCCCATGGCCGCGTGCTCCGCGCCGGTGGTGCTGTCGACCAGGCCATGCAGGGTGAACTCGCCCCAGGGGGTGGGCAACTGGCAATGCACCAGGGTGCCCACTGCAGGGGCGGTGCGGGGGTCGGCAAGCAGGGACGGGGCAGCAGTCTGGAGACGGGCGTTCATGGCGGGGGCCGCAAATGGCTGGCGAGTGGCTGGTCAGGCCGGCGGCAAAGTCGGCTTCGATTGTCGGTGATCGGCCGTGTGGCGGTGCAACCCGGGCGACATGGTGTGTGATGCGCCGGGATGCGGGAGGGGTCGCCGCAGAAGCTTAGGGTAAATACTCATATCATCCACCCGCCGTGTGCTGGCGCCCCGCTGGCCGCATTTTTTTTAGCCTGCAGCCCAGCGCCACAAGCGCCGGCCTGCGGCTCTTCCGAGACCTGCCCATGACCCGCCGTTTTGTGATCACCCTGAGCACCGCCCTTGCTGCCGCGCTGTTCGGTCAACCCGCCAGTGCCCAGGATGTGGGCCAGCACCCGGCCGTGTTTGCCGCCCGCAAGTTGCCGGGTGTGGACGCCAACAGCTTCATCGTGGGCCACCCGGCCAGCCCGCGCAACCGGGTGCTGCATGCCAATGGTGACCACCCGGCGGTGCTGGTGGCGGCGCAGCACGCCGCCGGCCCGGACAGCAACACGTTCTTGGTGCAGCCACCGGCATCGGTGCGCTGGACCAACGGCCCGGCGGTGCATGCACCCCTGCTGGCCCAGCGCGCCAGCAGCGTCGCAGCACTGACGCGCTGAACCGCTGGTTGCGGCACCGCCACGCAGCCCGTGGGGCCGGCACCGCGCCAACGTCAGTGATGCAGTGGCCTAGGAGCCTGTCGGGCTTGGGGAACGTCGGCTGCGAAACGGCCTCAGCGGTCCATTTTTTACCGGCTTTTTGTCCCATAGTTGAACTATGGGCCTGCAAATCCGGCAAAAACTGTCCTCGCTGGGGCTGTTTCTCGCTATCGACGCCCCAAGTCCGACAGGCTCCTAGACGATGCGGCTCTTGTGGCCCGCCCAGTACGGATCGCGCAGCAGCCGTTTGTAGAGCTTGCCAGTGGGCAGGCGTGGTAGCTGGTCGCTGAAATCTACCGAGCGTGGGCATTTCTGGCGCGACAGGTGTTGCTCGCAAAACGCCATCAACTCCTGCGCCAGAGCCGGCCCGGGCGCTACCCCCGGCACCGGCTGCACCACCGCCTTGACCTCCTCGCCCAGGTCGGCGTTGGGCACCCCAAACACCGCCGCATCGGCCACCTTGGGGTGGGTGATCAGCAGGTTCTCGCACTCTTGCGGGTAGATGTTGACGCCGCCCGAGATGATCATGAAGGTTGAGCGGTCGGTCAGGTACAAAAACCCGTCGTCGTCCAGATAGCCCATGTCACCCACGGTGCTCATGCTGCCATCAGACGATCGGGTGAGTGCGGTGCGCTCGGGGTCGTTGAAGTAGACAAACGGCGACGCGGTCTTGAACCAGATCTCACCCGATGTGCCTTTGGCCACCGGCTGCATCAATTCGTCAAGCACCTGCAAATCCCCCAGCAGCACCCGTCCCACCGTGCCGCGGTGGGCCAGCCACTCGGGCGTGTTGCAGGCGGTAAAGCCCAGGCCTTCGGTGGCGCCGTAGTACTCGTGGATGATGGGGCCCCACCAGTCGATCATCTGCTGCTTGACCTGGGCCGGGCAGGGCGCTGCGGCATGCACGGCGATCTTGAGCGACGACAGATCGGCCCGCGCCCGCACGTCTGCCGGCAGTTTGAGCAAACGCGAGAACATGGTGGGCACCAGCTGGGTGTGGGTGATGCGGTGCTGCGCCACCAGCGCCAGGTACTGCTCGGGGTCAAAGTGCTCCATCACCACCACGGTGCCACCGTTGCGCAGCGCCAGGCTGACATTGGCCAGCGGCGCGGAGTGGTAGAGCGGTGCGGGCGACAAATAGCGCATGCCGTCCTCGCACTGCCACAGCTTGTTCAAGAAGTTGAACAGCGGCAGCGGCTGGCTGGGTGGGTCAGCGGGCAGCGGCCGCAGGATGCCTTTGGGCCGGCCGGTGGTGCCGGATGAATACAGCATGGCGGTGCCCAGCCACTCATCGGCCACCGGCGTGTCTGGCAGGCCAGCCACAGCGGTTTCATAGTCACGCACCTGGGCTGCACCCACCGTGCCTGCCACCGCGTCACCCCCGCCCACGTCGCTGCCCACCACCAGGCACAGCGTGACGCCCGGGCAGTCAGGCAGGGCCTGGCGTGCCACCTCCAGATTGGCGGCTGAGGTGATCAGCAGCCGCGACTCGCTGTTGTTCAGGATGTAGGCCAGCTCATCGGCCTTGAGGTAGGCATTGACGCAGGTGTAGTACAGGCCGGTGCGCTCACCGGCCATGCAGGCCTCGATGAAGCGGCTGTTGTTCTCCATGAAGATGGCGTAGTGGCCCAGCCGCTGCAGGCCTTGGGCGCGCAGCAGGTGGGCCAGGCGGTTGCTGCGCTGGTCCAGGGTGCGGTAGCTCATGGCTTCACCACTGCTGGCCATGATGATTGCCAGCCGGTCGGGGTGGGTCAGGGCGGTGGCTGCGGGGTACATGGGGCTCCTGGTCTGGGCTGTTGCAACAGCGGATTGGCGCTGCAGCGTGGTCTGCCGGGGATTGTGGGGACGCTGCCTGGCGCTGCCCACGGGGATTGCCCGCTGTCAGGTGGCCGGTGCTGCGGCCCGATGAATCTGTGTGACCCGCTCCGCGCAGTTGGCCACCCAGCCATCAAACGCGGCCAGCAGCGCGCTGTAGCGCTGGGGTGCGGCCTCCAGCGTTGCCAGCGCCAGGCAGGCGGCCTCCAGGGTGGAGCGTTGCCCCGGCCGCTGCGCCTGGCGGATGCGGTAGCGCGACGGTGGTGGCGCCAGCAGCGGCCAGCGTGGCAAGGCATGCAGCCACGGGTTGGCCCGCAACAAGTGGCGCGTCTGGCGCCAGGTGCCGTCCAGCAGCAGCAGGCGGCAGTGGCTGGGGTTGGCGTCGGGCAACGGCAACGGCAGGGGCGCTGCGGCTGCGCTTGTGGCCGCGTTGGTGCTTGTGTCGGGTGCTGCCGGGTACAGCAGCCAGGTCTGCAGGCTGCCAGCAGGGCCCAGCACCGCCGCATCAAACACCTCACCCACCTGGCATTCGCAGTGCTGCAAGCTCAGCCGCAACAGCCGTACCGTGCCTTTGGCCTGCCGCGCTTCTTGGGGATGCTGCAGCAGCAGCAGGTGCGCCTGGTTGGCGGTGGGCGTGATCCAGCGGCACAGGCAACTGGCCAGCGGCAAGGTGCAGCGGATGCAGACTGGGCGCTTGGCGTTTGCGGATGGGGGCGCCGGCGAGGGCAGGGCGGCGGGCGGGTGCAGCATGCACCGCACCGTACACTGACTTGCGGCTTGCCAGACCGCCTTGCCGCCCCATTTGGACCGCCTCTTGACCCTGCCAGACTCTCCCCTTTTCTCCGATCTCGGCCTGTGCGCCGCGCTGGCCCAGGCCGCGTCGGGCGCCGGTTGGCTGGCCCCCACGCCGGTGCAGCTTGCTGCCGTGCCGGCCGCGCTGCAAGGCCGTGACCTGCTGGCCGTCGCGCCCACCGGATCGGGCAAAACCGCTGCATTTGCCTTGCCGCTGTTGCAGGCCGTGCTGCAAGACCCTGACTGGCAGGATGAGCGGCCACGCCGCCTGCGTGCGCTGGTGTTGGCGCCAACGCGTGAGCTGGCCGCGCAGACCGCAGGCGTGATCGCCAGCCTGGCCCGCAGCGCCGCACCCGGCCTGAAATGCGTGCTGGCGGTGGGCGGTTTGTCCATCAACCCGCAGATGATGGCCTTGCGGGGTGGCGCCCAGGTGGTGGTGGCCACCCCTGGCCGTTTGCTGGACTTGCTGGACCACAACGCGCTGCGCCTGGATGGCCTGCCGCTGTTGGTGCTGGACGAAGCCGACAAACTGCTGGACCTGGGTTTTGCCGATGAGGTGGGCCGGTTGCTGGCGCATCTGGGCACGGCGGCGGGCGGCGCATCCAGCAGCGCAAACAGCAGCGCAAACAGCAGCGCAAACAGCAGCGCAGATAGCAGCGCAAACAGCAGCGCAAACAGCCAAGCACGCCAGACCCTGCTGTTCTCCGCCACCATGCCCGCCGCCGTGGCCACGCTGGCCAAGCAGTTGCTGCACAGCCCGCTGCAGGTGGACCTTAACGGCCCGGCGGCTGCCGCACCCGACATCCACCAGCGCGCCATCGTGGTGGACACACCACGCCGCACCGCGCTGCTGCGCCACCTGATCCAGACCGCCGGTTGGGACCGGGTGTTGGTGTTTGTGGCCACCCAATACGCCAGTGCGCATGTGGCCGACAAGCTCAGCCGTGCCGGCATCAAGGCCGCTGCGCTGCATGGCCAGCAAAGCATGGGCCGGCGCAGCCAGATGCTGGCTGATTTACGCGCTGGCCGGCTGCAGGCGCTGGTGGCCACTGACCTGGCCGCCCGGGGCATCGATGTGGCTGGCCTGGCGGCGGTGGTCAACCATGATTTGCCGCGTGCAGCGGTGGACTACACCCACCGCATCGGCCGCACCGGCCGCGCCGGCTTGACCGGCCAGGCGGTGAGCTTCATCTGCGCCGACGCTCCCGGCAGTGAGCCGCATTTCCGCCTGATCGAAAAACGCCAGGGGCAGCGTGTGCCGCGTGAGCAGGTGGCGGGCTTTGAGCCAGCCGCAGCACCGCCGGTGGTGGTGGACGGCGCCACAGCGGACGACGGCCTGCCGATGGGGGGCCCCAACGGCGGCATCAAGGGCCGGCGCAAGAGCAAGAAGGACAAGTTGCGCGAAGCGGCGGCGGCGGCCTTGGCGGCGCGGCCAGCCAGGCCTCGGCGCTGAGGCCGGGGCTGGCGGCTAGATGCCGCCCAGCGCCACCAAGCGCCACCAAGCGGGGACGGCGCGCCGGGTCAGCCCGCCGCCGCACCCCAGGCATCACGCAGCTCACGTTTCAGCACCTTGCCAATCGCGCTGCGTGGCAGCTCATCCAGCAGCCGCAGGCCGGACAGGCGTTGTGTCTTGCCCACCTGCCCATTGAACCAGGTGCGCAGCGCCTCGGCCTCGGTGCCGTCACCGGCGCGCCGCACCACAAAAGCCACCGGCGTCTCGCCCCACTCGGCAGACGGGATGCCCACCACCGCCGCATCGGCCACCGCCGGGTGGCTGCGCAGCACCGCTTCCAGGTCACTTGGGTAGATGTTGAAGCCGCCGCTGATCACCATGTCCTTGCGCCGGTCGTGCAGCGTCAAGAAACCATCGGCATCAAAACGGCCCACATCACCGGTGCGGATGTAGCGCTGGCCCTGCGCATCAAACCACTCGGCCTCAGCCGTCTTGGCAGGCTGGTTGTGGTAGCCGGTCATCATGCCGGGCGAGCGGCCCACCACCTCGCCGCTCTCACCCACGGTGGTCACCGGCTGGCCTTGTTCATCGATCAACAGGATGGTGTGGCCCTCGGCCGGCTGGCCCACGGTGTGCAGCTTGGTGGGGTGCAGATGGGCTTGCAGGATGCAGGTGCCACCGCCTTCGGTCATGCCGTAATACTCCACCAGCCCACCCGGCCAGCGCTGCAGCACATCGGCTTTGATCGCGGCGTGGAAGGGCGCGCTGGTGCAGAACTTCATGCGGTAGCTGCTCAAGTCGAAGCGCTCAAAGTCCGGCCGCGCCAGCAGGCGCTGGTATTGCACCGGCACCAGCATGCTGTGGGTGGCGCGCTCGGCCTGGGCGATGTGCAAGAACTTGGCGGCGTCAAACCTGGGCATCAAGATCAGGCAGCCGCCGTAGGCCAGCGTGGGGATCACCGACACCAGCGTGGTATTGCTGTACAGCGGCGTGGCGATCAGCGTGATGGTGGCCTGGTCATAGCCCGACATGGCGGCGCGCTGGATGTGCGCCCAGCGCATGGCGTGCGACTGCACGATGCCTTTGGGCGTGCCGGTGGTGCCGCTGGAATAAATCAGGTTGAAAGCCCAGCCCGGCTGGATGGCCACCGGCTGGGGTTGGCTGCCTTCGGGCAGCAGCCAGGGCTGCAGCGGCGGCTGTCCGTCGGCCGCGTCCAGCCGGGTCAGCGGCAGGCCGGGTGGTGCGTTGACACCGGCTGCCACCAAGGCCGCCAGCACATCGCCATCGATGAAAAAGCGCTTGGCGCCGGCGTCCACCGCCATGCCCATCAACTGCGCGGCGGTGGCGCTGGGCGCCAGCGGGGCCACCGCAACGCCGGCACGCAGCGCGCCCAAGAACACCGCCACGTACTCGATGTTGGTGCCCGAGCACACGGCCACCACGTCCTGCGGCTGCAGGCCGTCGCGCTGCAGGGATGCGGCCACCCGGTCAGCCAGCGCGTCCAGCGCGGCGTAGCTCAAGCGGCGCTCGCCGACCACCAGGGCCAGCGCCTCAGGCCGTGCGAGGGCCTGCGCGGCCAGCAAGCCGGGCAGGTCATTGAAGGCCAGCGTTTCAGGCGTTTGCGGCGGGGTGATCGGCTGGTCCATGGGCAGTGTCTTGGGCGGCAGGTGCGGGGCAAACACGATAGCAGCGCGGCCTGGCGCAGCGTTGTCGCCCACGTGCTTGTTGTGCCGCGCTGCCGCGGGCTGAAATGGCAAGCCAACAACCCCTCACAAGGCAATGCAGATGATGGACATCCAAGGCAAGGTGGTCGTGGTTACGGGTGGGGCGTCGGGCATTGGCCGGGCGCTGTGCCAGGCCTTTGCGCAGGCCGGCGCGCGTGCGGTGGTGGTGGCCGATCTGGACGCCGCCGGCGCGGCCGCCGTGGCGGCCCAGGTGGGTGGCCTGGCCGTGCCCACCAACGTGGCCTTGCAGGCCGAGGTGCAGGCGCTGGTCGATGCCACCACCACCCGCTACGGGCAGGTGGACATCTTCTGCAGCAACGCCGGCATCATCAGCCGCGCCGATGCGGATGCACCCGCCGCTGTGTGGCAGCGCCACTGGGATGTCAACGTGATGGCCCATGTGCATGCCGCCAACGCGGTGCTGCCGCAAATGCTGGCGCGTGGTCAGGGCTGGCTGCTGCAAACCGCATCAGCCGCCGGCCTGTTGAGCCAGGTCAACGCGGCACCGTATTCCGTTACCAAGCACGCGGCGGTGGGTTTTGCCGAGTGGCTGGCCATCGCCCACGGCGATGCGGGCATCCACGTTAGCTGCCTGTGCCCACAAGGCGTGCTGACACCGATGTTGCTGGGCGCCGATGCCGACACCGGCCGACCCAGTTTTTTGGGCGAGGGTGCATTGACGGCCGAGGCAGTGGCGGCCTGCGCACTGCAGGGCCTGCAGGAAGGGCGCTTCCTGATCCTGCCGCATGCCGAGGTGTATGGCTTCTGGCAGCGCAAGACGGCCGACTGTGACCGCTGGTTGCGTGGCATGCGCCGCCTGCGCGCCCGGGTGATGGGTGGTGGGGCGTAACGCCAACCGGCCGCCCATGAAAAAAGGGCGGGGTCATCACCCAGCCCTTTTTTGGTCCGTGCGCGGTGCAGCCCAAGCTGCCCGCGCAGGCGGTGGCTTACTTGCTGGCGGCAGCAGCCGGTGCAGCAGCCTTGGCCTTGGCCTTCTTGGCGGCGTGCTTCTTGGCCTTGGTGGCCTTGACCTTCATCGCCTTGGCGGCGGGGGCCGCAGCGGCCGGTGCAGCCACGGTTGCCGGGGCGGCAGCGGCCGGCGCGGCAGGCGCTTGGGCGAAGGACAGGGCGGCCACGCCAGACAGCAGGGCGGCAACGAAGAGTGACTTGGTGGAGGTCATGGAAAGGTCCGATCAAAACCAGATTCGTGAAGCTCCGACTCTGCTGAGCGGGCCCTGCATGTGCCGGGCTTGCAGACACAACGCCGGGTTTTCCCGCTGGGTTGACATGCCATCTGTGTCAAAGCGTTGGCTGGCTTGCCGCGCTCACAACAGCGACTTCAGCGCCACCGCCGGGTCGCACGCCAGCGCCGGCGCCGGGTGGCGGCCGGCCTCCATCAGCTTGCGCGACAGCATGTGGTCCATCGGCGCGTTGACCGATTCCACACACACCAGCTTGTCGCCTTGGTAGTGCCATACCGAGAAGCTGGCAGCGCTGGCGCCAGGGCGGCGGTGGCGCTGCACACCGGGCGCGTCGGCCGCCGGCAGCAGCCCGGCCATCTGCAGCCGCAGCGTGCCTTGCTCGGACCAGAACCAGGGCAGGGCGGCGTAAGTGGCGGCATGGCCCTGCAGGGTGGCGGCTGCGGTGCGGGCCTGGTCATTGGCGTTTTGCACCGATTCCAGGCGCAGCCGGGTGCCGTCTGCGGCCCAGCCGCCGCCCACCGGGAACTGCGCCACATCGCCGATGGCCAGGATGTGCGGGTCACTGCTGCGCATGCCTGAGTCCACCACGATGCCGTTGTCCAGCAGCAGGCCGGCGGCTTGGGCCAGCGCGGTGTCGGGCTCAGCGCCAATGCCCAGCAGCAGCAAGTCCACCGGCACGGTCTGGCCATTGACCGCCAGCGACTGCAGGCGCTGGCCATCTTGCGCCATGCCGCTCACTTTGGCTGACAGGTGGATGGTGATGCCGGCGGCGCGGTGCACCGCCAGGATGTGCGCCGCCAGCTCGGCCGATACCGAGCGGCCCAGCAGGCGTGGTGCGGCCTCGATCACCTGCACCGCCAGGCCCAGCGCACGTGCCGTGGCGGCCACCTCCAGCCCGATGAAGCCACCGCCCAGCACCGTCAGCGTCTTGGCGCCGGCCAGGCGCTGGCGCAGGGCTTGCGCATCGGCAGCCTGGCGCAGACTGATCACGTTGTCCAGCCCGGCCGGCAAGCCAGGCAACTGGCGCGCGCGGGCGCCGGTGGCCAGCACCAGATCGGCATAGCGCAGCACGGCGCCCGATTGCAGGCGCAGCGTCTGCGCGCTGCGGTCAATCACCAGCGCCGCATCGCCCAGGTGCAGGGTGATGCCGGCGCTGGCAAACCAGGCCTCGGCGCGGTGGGCTTGCAAGGCCTGGTCGGGGTCTTTCAAGAAGGCTTTAGACAGCGGCGGGCGCTGGTAGGGCAGGTGGGGCTCGGCGCAGACCAGGTGGGTGCGTGGGCCCAGGCCGGCCTCGGCCAGCGCGGCGCAGAGTTGGGCGCCGGCATGGCCGCCGCCGACGATGACGATGGGGTTCATGGGGTGTTCTCGGTGCAGAGCAGGGCAGACAGGCCTGCGGGGCCAGCAGTGTCGCCTGCGCGAAGCAGCGGCCAAAGCGCGCTGGCTAACGCCGCGCGGCGTTGGGGCCTTGGCCCGGCGCAGCGTTCTCAGGGCGGGGTGCAAGTCCCCACCGGCGGTGATGGGCGTCAAGTTGGCGCACCAGCCCGCCAGCGCCCGGCCTGCTTGTGCGGGCCGGGGTCAGCAGACCCGGTGTGAACCCGGGGCCGACGGTGACAGTCCGGATGAAAGAGAGCGCGAAGCCGATGGGGGCCACTGCGCGCCAGCGCCCGCCTGCGCTTGGCCCTGCACGGTTTGCTGCGGTGGCTGGTGCCGGTGGGTGGTTGGCGCTTGGCGGCCACCAGGTTTCGTGTGCCCTGATCCTGGCAACCCTGTCCTTGAGGATCGAGCATGACATCCACCCCAATGCCTGCTGCGGCCAAGCCCCGGCCGCGTTTCGCCTTTTTGCACGCCCAGTGGCATGCCGAGATCGTGCTGCGCGGGCGCGACGCTTTTCTGGCCGAAATGGCACGCGCCGGCGTGGCCACCAATGAGGTGGACGTGGTCGCGCTGCCCGGCGCGTTTGAGATCCCGCTGCAGGCCCAGGCCTTGGCCCGCAGCGGCCGCTATGCGGCCATCGTGGCCTGCGCCTTGGTGGTGGACGGTGGCATCTACCGCCATGAGTTGTGGCCGACGCGGTGATCAGCGGCTTGATGCGGGTGCAACTGGACAGCGGTGTGCCGGTGATCTCAGCCGTGCTGACACCCAAGCGCTTTCACGACCATGCCGAGCACCGGCAGTTTTTTGCCGACCACTTTGTGCTCAACGGCAGCGAGGCAGCGCAGGCCTGCCTGCGCACGGTGCAGAGCTTGCAAGGCTTGCGGGGGTAATTGCTTTGCACCGCGCCACGCTTGACAAATGGCCTGACATGAATGACATTTGCCAAATGCGCGCCTTGCTGCAATCCACATCCGCCCCGTCCACCACTGTGCCGGCGGCCACCGATCTGGCCGCAGCCCACCAGACGCAGGGGGTGCGTGAGGCATCACCACCCTGGCCGGCGCCGGGTGCTGCGGTGGCCGCCGTCAGTGTTGGCGCGATTGAGTTCATGGGTGGCCGGCGCCAGTTCAAGGTGCTGCCGCAAAGCCGGGCCGAGATCCACGGCCGCCTGGTGCAGGGCTTGCCGGCGGCAGTGCTGT
Organism: Betaproteobacteria bacterium; assembly: GCA_031428185.1. GTDB lineage: Bacteria > Pseudomonadota > Gammaproteobacteria > Burkholderiales > Burkholderiaceae_C > Pseudaquabacterium. The sequence goes on from JANPOW010000292.1 coordinate 27,335, forward strand.
GCACGCTGGTAGATCACTTGTCGGCCCTCAGGCCCGAGCAGGTGGCCGATGCGCTGGGCATCAGCGCCCGCACCCTGCGCCGCCTGCATGACCAGCCGCAAAAGCCCATGCCACCCGACCTGGCCAGCAAAACCTGGCTGCTGGCCGAGACCCTGGCCCAGGCCAGCGTGGTGTTTGGCAACCGCGACGCCGCTGAGCGCTGGCTGGCCCAGCCGGCCATGGGCCTGGACGGTGCCGTGCCGATTGACCTGCTGCGCACCCTGCAAGGCGCCGAGCTGGTGACCGAGCTGCTGGGCCGGCTGGAACACGGCGTCTACAACTGAGCATGGCCCCCGGTTTGGACTGGCAGGCCGCAGCCGCGCCGTGGGGTCATCTGGCGCCGCCGCCGATGGCCGCGCTGCCCACCGCCTTGTTGCCACCGGGTGCTGCAGCCGGCCACCTGCTGGCCTGGCGCATTGACGCCGAGCGCTTTGCACCGCAGTGGGACAGCGGCATCGGCGCCGAGCTGTACGGCGGCCGCTGGAACCCCAAAGGCCAGCGCGCGGTGTACTGCAGCCTGGACCCCGCCACCTGCCTGGTCGAAGCGGCGGTGCACCGTGGCTTTGCGGTACTCGACACCCAGCCCCATGTGCTGAGCTGTGTGCAGATCACGCTGGACACCCTGCCGGCCGCTGCCACCGCTGCTGACCCGACCGCTGCCACCACCACCCTGCGCGTGGTGCAGCCCGATGAGTTGCCCAACCCGGCCTGGCTGCACGGTGGCACGCCCAGTGCCGGCCAGCAGCAGTTTGGTGCTGGCCTGCTGCTGGCCCACGGCATCGTGTTGCTGCCCAGCGCAGTGTCCAAATGCAGCTGGAACCTGGTGCTGGCGCCGGCACTGGCGGCCGGCCGCTACCGCCTGCTGCACCAGCAGCGGCTGGTGGTGGACACCCGGCTGCACCCGGCCGCTTAGGGCGCGGCGGGGCGCGGCCGCGCTGCTGCCGTTTCACCTCGCGCCGCTGTCGTCTTGGGCCAATTGGCGCCGCAACTCGGCCTTGGCGATCTTCTCCAGCGTGGACCTTGGCAGGCTGCTGACCAGCCGCACCTCATGCGGCCGTTTGAAGTCGGCCAGCTTGGCGGTGCAGGCCGCTTGCACCCGGCTTGCCAGGTCGGCCCGTGCTGCCGCGTCGTCCAGCCCGGCCACCGGCAGCACAAACAGCACCGGCACCTCGTCGAGCATGCGGTGGGCGCGGGCCACCACCGCGCATTCATGCACACCGGCCACCGCAGCCACCACCCGTTCGATCTCGGACGCGGCCACGTTTTCACCGCCCACTTTGAGCATGTCCTTGCTGCGGTCGCCAAAGCGGATGGAGCCATCGTCCAGCAAGTCCACCCGGTCTCCGGTGCGAAACCAGCCATCGGCGGTAAAGCTGGCCTCGGTGGCCGCGCCATTGCCCAGGTAGCCGGCAAACAGCGACAGGCCGCGCACCCCGCGCACCATCAATTGGCCTGAGCCGCCACGCCCTACCGCCGAGCCATCCAGCAGGGGTACGGTGTCGTCATCCACCACGGCAATGCCGTATTCGGGCGCCGGCCGGCCGATGCTCAAGGGCGCGCTGGGCCAGTGCCTGTCACTGACGATGCCGTGGCTGATGGTCTCGGTCATGCCCCACCAGCCGATGGTCTGGACGCGGAAGTGCGGGTCAGTCGGCAAGTCACAGGCGGCCGCGCCCCACAACCGGTAGGCGTGGGCGGTGGGCACCTCATGCGCCATCAGGGCCTTGATGCAGAACGGGATCATCGACACCCAGGTGCAGCGGTGTTTGAGCGAGATGGGCCAGAACCGGCTGGCCGAGAAGCGCGGCAACACCACCGCCGTGCCACCGGCCCACAAGGTGGCCAGCACCGAATAAGCCTGCGCATTGGTGTGGAACAGCGGCAGGTGCACCAGGTGCACATCGCCGGGCTGCAGGTCTTCATGCGCGGCATTGACGCGCGCACCCCACAGCGCATTGGCATGGGTCCACAACACCGCTTTGGGCCGTGAGGTGGTGCCCGAGGTGTATTGCACGCTGCACGCGGCCAGCGGGTCAGGCGTGCGGCGCGGTGGTGGGTCGGCGTCCAGCGTGGCAAAGCGCTGGCCGGCCTCCACCGGCTGGGCCGGCGCTGTGCCGTTATCGGTGGCGGTGACCACCAGCCAGCGCAGGTGCGGGCAGCTTTGCGCCACCAGCGGCGCAAATTTGGGCTGGGTGATGGCCGCCACCGCGCCGCAGTGCTCAGCGTAGTAGCGCAGCTCATCGGCCACGGCGCGGGCGTTGGTGGTCACCGCCACCGCGCCCAGCTGGGCGCAGGCATACCAGGCCAGCAGGGATTCGGGGCAGTTGTCCAGGTGGATCAGCACGCTGTCCCCGGCCACCACACCGCGCCGCGCCAGGCCACCGGCAACCCGCCCCACCTGGTGCGCAAAGCGGGCGTAAGTCCAGGTCTCGGCGGGCGCGTCAAAGGGCTCCCAGGCGATGAACACATGCTCGGGCCGGCTGCGGGCCCGGTGTGCCAGCAAGCTGGGCACGTCCAGGCCGGTGAACGGCTGCAGCTGGCCGCGGTGGAGCACAGCAGGGTGGGGCAGGTTGGGCATGGGCGGCATTGACAGTGCGGCGCCGAGAGTGGCGTGCCGCGATCCTGCGCGCCTGCAGCGCCTGCCGCCATGCGGATCAACGTGCAGGCTGGCGATAATCCGGCCCATGCTCACGCCGACCTTTGCCAAGCCGCCCGCGCTGATTGCCACCATGCGCCGGGCGGCGGCCATTGCGATCGGCACGGTCGAGATGATCGGGCCCGAGGTGCGGCCTGGCGTGACCAGCGCCCAGCTAGACGCCCTGTGCCAGCGCTTCATCGAATCGCAAGGTGGGGTGGCGTCCTGCATCGGCTACGAGGGTTACGCCCACGCCACCTGCATCTCGGTCAACCAGGTGGTGTGCCACGGCGTGCCCGGCCCCAAGCTGCTAAAAGACGGTGACCTGCTCAACATCGACTTGGTGGTCAGTGTGGGCGGCGTGCATGCCGATACCAGTGCCACGTTTTTTGCCGGCAAGCCCGGCATTGCTGCAGCCCGGCTGGCGCGTGTCACCCAAGAAGCGCTGTACCTGGGCATCCTGCAGGTGCGGCCCGGTGCCACGCTGGGCGACATCGGCGCGGCGATTGCCCAGCATGCGGCCGCACACGGGTATTCGGTGGTACGTGATTTTTGCGGCCATGGCATCGGCCTGGCCATGCATGAAGAACCCGAGGTGCGCCATTACGGCAAGCGTGGCAGCGGCCACCTGCTGGTGCCAGGCATGACGTTCACCATCGAGCCCATGCTCAACGCCGGCCGGCCCGAGATCAAGCTGATGGCCGACAACTGGACCGTGGTGACCAAAGACCGCTCGCTGTCGGCCCAGTGGGAGCACACCGTGTTGGTCACCGAGACCGGGGTGGAGGTGCTGACGCTGCGCCCGGGTGAGCAGGCCGCGCTGGACCGGTTGGCGCGCGGTTAGGGCGCGTACAGCACGGCGCCTTTGTCGTCGATGTGAACCTGGCCGCTTGCCAACAGGTGCATCAATACCCCGTGCGCCGCTTGGTCTGATGTTTCCGAACCAAGCCAGGATTTGATGGACGCCAGCAGCCGGGCTTGACGTGCCGGTTTTGCGGCCGTCTTGCGCAGATTGGCCAGCACCTGCTGTGCGGCGCTGGGCAGATCGAAGCCTTGCGCAGCGTCTGTGATGCTGGCCGCGGCCGCGCTGCTGGCGGCAGGCAGTGCCTCAACCCTGGTGGCTGGCTGAATCTTGGCCGGTGTCGGTGCCGCTGGTTTGGCTTTTTTTGCGGACGCCGGTGTGCGGACTGGCGCCACTTTGGGTTTTGCTTTTGCCGCTGGCGCGGCTGGCTGTTTTGCAGCGGAGGCGTTGGGTGGGGGTGGTGCCGGTGTGGTGGCGGTCTTTTTGGCCGTTGCCTGTTTGGGGCTTGCCTTTTTAGCCGCCGCCTTTTTTAAAGGCGATGTTGTGCTGGCCGGTGACCCAGCAACCGGCCCACCAAGCCTGGGTACCTCCAGCTGCGACGCCCCAAAACCGAGTGTGGTGGCGTGCTCCAGCATCGGCCCGTAGCCCCTGTCATTGGACAACACCACAAAGCGGGCGGCCGGGTGGCGTGAGGCGATGTAGCCCATGTAGAACGACAGGTGGAAGTCCAGCGCGTTTTTGCCGGACCGGGCAATCTTGACCAGCTTCAGCCGGTCGCCAAACGCGCCGTGATGGGCGCCCACCTTCTGTTGCGTCGGCCCATGAAACAGCCACAGGTCGGTCACGTCCGGCACCAGGCGGCGCACGGTCTCCTCGTTGGGCTGCACGTTCTCCCAGTCCACCAGCACATGGGTTTCGGTGGCCGCAGCAGCACTGCTGCCAGCCGGCTGACCGGGATGCAGCGGCGGGTGCTTCTTGGCGTTTTTCAGCAGCTTTTTGCCCACCGCACGCTTCAGGTCCACCCCGCTGTGATCCGCCAGCTGCAGCAGATACAGCAGCACATCGGCCACCTCGTCACCAATCTGCGACTGCAACACCGCATCGCCGCGCACCGCCAGTGATTGCTCCGGCGTCAGCCACTGGAAGATCTCCAGCAGCTCGGCGGCCTCCACCAGCAGCGCCATGGCCAGGTTCTTGGGCGTGTGGACAGGCTGCCAGTCTCGCTCGGCGGCAAATTGGCGCAGGGTGGCTTGCAGGGCGGTCAAGTCCAAGGTGTTGGCTCCGGGCGGGGTGGGTGAGTGGGTGG
>JANPOW010000293.1:0-2744 GCA_031428185.1 Betaproteobacteria bacterium
GCCAGCGCCGACAAATACCCCTGGACCATGGGCTGGCACCCCACGCAGCGGCAGGAGGCCAATTGCTACGCCAAGAGCATGTTGGCCAGCCACCCCGGTGCCAAGAGTGGGGTGCTCGACCAGGACGACGACTTTGGCAAAGAGCTGCTGGCTGGCCTGATAGAGGGCCTGGCGACAGGGACAAGTGCGCAAGCCGTCAGCGTGGTGGGGGCTGAGAGCTTTCAGGCCACTGACCCCACGGTGGACTCACAACTGATCTCGCTCAAAGGCACGGGCGCGGACACGCTGATGCTGTTCACCTACGCCAAGCAGGCCGCGCAGGCCATCCGCAAAGTCTCGGACATGGGCTGGAAGCCCGACACCTACCTGCACCTGGGATCGGCCTCGGTGGGCGCCACGCTGATCCCGGCCGGGCTGGACAAATCCGTGGGCATCAAGACCGCCGGATTCATCAAGGACACGTCTGACCCACAGTGGGCCAGTGACGCTGAGCTGGCGCCGTTTTTTGACTGGATGAAGAAGTACATGCCCGAGGCCAAGCTGGAGGATTCACTCAACCTGGCCGGCTGGGCCTACGCCCCGACGCAGGAGCAGGTGCTGCGCCAGTGTGGTTATGACCAGACCCGCGAGAACATCCTGCGCCAGGCCACCAACCTGAAGCATTGGCGCAACCCGGCGCTGCTGCCGGGCAGCCTGATCAACACCGGCCCCAATGACTACCGGGTGGTCAAGTACATGAAGCTGCAGCGCTTCAACGGCAAGATTTGGGAGTTTGTCTGAGCGTGGCGGGCGGCTGACGTTGCAGCAGCCCAGCCGGCGGGCGCGGCGTCGGCAGGCCGCTGGCGGCCTCACTGGCCGGCCACAACAGTGGCCGCCACGTCAACCACAAGGCCTGCCACAACCGCAGTACCAGCGCCAGCCCAACGGCCGCAAAACCCCCAGTTCAAGGGCGTGCAAAAGTCTCGAAACTTGCGCTCAAGTTTGGTGTGTTGTGGACGAGTGCCCGCAAGCAGCCCCAAATGCGTGACTTTTTCACCGGCACAAGCGCACGCTGAAATCGGCAAAAACAACCCAAAAATACAAATCGTCACGATCATTGTGGCCATCTGCAGCCCGGGCATTCCAGCCCCGCCCAGCGGCAAACCACAAGGACCGTGCCATGAAATTGTTGATGCCTTTCATCGTGTTGATCGAGCGCCGCTTGTTGCGCCCGCTGGCGCTGATGATGTTGTCCACCCTGGTCTTGATTACCGGCCTGGGGGCCCATGCCGGCTCGGCCGGCAAGCCCAAAAAGATTGCACGCGATCTGGAATCAGCGATGGCCTCACCGGTGTTGCCTGGCCACCGCTGGGTGCGCCAGCAGGGCAACCGGCGCCTGGTGGAGGTGATGATCGTCAGCGACTCGTCCGACCGCGAGATGCTGGACTTGCGTGAGCACGTGGCGCGCCTGGGCGGCACGGTCAGCGGCGCGTTCTCCAGCGTGCAGGCGGTACTGGCGATGCTGCCCACCACGGTGGTGGCCGAGATTGACGCACGCAGCGACGTGGTGTCCATCTCGCCCAACCGCACCACCCGTCACACCTTCAGCACGCTGGAGAACACCACCGGTGCCAGCACCCGCAATGTGCGCACGGCTACCGGCACCACCACCTACACCGGGTTGGACGGCAGCGGTATCGGCATTGCCGTCCTCGATTCCGGCGTGATGGCCGCGCACAGCCACATGGCCAATGCCGATGGCAACAGCCGGGTGGTGCGCCAGGTCAACATGGTGAACCAGGGCGGCAGCCTGTCGTATGCATCGTCACTGGCGCCGGGTGGCAGTGCGCGGGTCACGTACGAGAACTCGGTCAACGCAGACCAGGCCTGGGTGCCTGATGCCTACGGCCACGGCAGCCATGTGGCGGGCATTGCCGCTGGCCGCGGCGGCTACCAGAGCCTGCTGGACACCACCGGCATCGCGCCCGGTGCGTCCATCATTGATGTCAAGGTGCTGGGCGCTGACGGCAGTGGCACCATCGCCGACGTGATCGCCGGGCTGGACTGGGTGCTCTACAACGCCAAGCAATACAACATCCGGGTGGTCAACCTCAGCCTGTCGGCCGGGTCCACCAACTCCTGGGTGCAAGACCCGCTGGCCACGGCGGTGCGGGCGGTGTCGGCCAGCGGCATCGTGGTGGTCACCGCTGCCGGCAACTACGGCCAGGCCAACGGCGTCGCTACCTACGGCACGGTGGGCTCACCGGGCCACGACCCGTCGGTCATCACCGTGGGCTCGTCCAACATGCGGCAGACGCCGTGGCGCTCGGACGACGTGGTCAACAACTTCAGCTCGCGTGGGCCAACCCGCGGTGCGGTGGTCAGCAGCACCGGTGTGCGCAGCATCGACAACTTGCTCAAGCCGGATCTGGTGGCGCCCGGCAACGCGCTGGTCAGCGTGGACGCCACGTCGGTGATCCCGGTTGGCATGCAAAACACGCTGGCGGCCAACAACCCGATTCTGCTGAGCGGCCTGACCAGCTTCAACACCTATGGCCAGCGGCTGATGATGTTGAGCGGCACCTCGGTGGCCGCCCCGGTGGTGGCGGGCGCGGCGGCCGTGCTGCTGCAGGCCAACCCCGGCCTGACCCCGCCGATGGTCAAGGCCATCCTGCAATACACCGCCCAGCCGCTGCCCGGTGCCAGCCTGGTGGACCAGGGCGCCGGCATGTTGAACGTGGACGGCGCGGTGCGCCTGGCCAAGG
>JANPOW010000294.1:0-5053 GCA_031428185.1 Betaproteobacteria bacterium
TGGCCGACTCGGCCAGCGTCATGGGTGCCGATGCCACCTGGGTTTGCGCCGCCAGTTGCGCACGCACGGCAGGGTCTTGCAGCGTCTTGCCGATTGCCGCATGCAAGCGTGTCACCACGTCTTCTGGGGTGTTTTTTGGCACCATGAAGCCGGTCCAGATTTTGTAGGAGAAGTGCTTCAGCGCCTGGCTCTCACTGGCGGCCGGCACGGTTTTCAGCAGCTCCGAGCGCTGCGCGCCCAGCTGGCCTATCACCTTGAGCCGCCCCTGCTCTGCCAGCGCACCCATCGCGGCGCTGTACACCAACACCGCAAAATCCACCTGGCCACCTGCAATGTCTTGCAGCAGCGGCGCGTTGCCCTTGTAGGGCACATGCGCCAGCTTGATGCCTGTGGTGGCCTGCACGTTTTCAAGAATCAGGTGGTACAGCGAGCCGATGCCCACGCTGCCATAGCTCAACGGTTTGTCCGCCGACTTGCGCGCCAGGTTGATCAGCTCGTCCACGCTGTTGACGGCCAAGTCTTTGCGCGTCACAAACACCATCACCGCGTCGGCCACCGGATGCACCAGGCGGAAGTCCTCGGTCTTGAGCTTGACGGCGGCGTTGGCCAGCGGCGACAAGATCACCTCGTTGGGTGACCCCTGAAAAATGTAATAACCGTCAGCCGACGCGGCCAGCACTTTTTGCGCCGCGATGGCGCCGCTGACGCCGCCCATGTTTTCCACCAGCACCTGCTGCCCCAACTCCTTGCCGAGTGGGTTGAAGAAGATGCGCGCAATCGCGTCGGACGGGCCACCCGCCGGGTACGGCACCATCAGGTTGACCGGCTTGGTGGGCCAGGTTTGCGCGCTGGCCGTGCCAGCGCTGAGCAGCAGGCCGGCCAGCAAGGCCAGCGCGCGTTGAAAGGATGTCATGGCAACTCCTGAGGGTGAAAACTTGACCGTGGGCTGGATGCCAGGCCAATGTAGGTTGCGCAAAATGCAAAGTCCAATGCATTGTTTGCGGCATTAGCATGAGTTTCACGTGCATGCTTTGAGGTACCCACCATGACTTTGGTGCAGCTGCGCCACCTGCTGTCGCTGGCACAGACCGGCTCGTTCAGCAAGTCGGCCGATGCGATGTTTTTGACGCAGCCGGCCTTGAGCCGCAGCATCCGCGCACTGGAGCTTGAGCTGGGCCAGCCGCTGTTTGACCGCATTGGCCGGCGCAGTGAGGTCACGCCTTTTGGCCGTGAGGTGGTGGCGCGTGCTGGCCAACTGGTGGCGGCGGCCGATGACCTGCGCGACAGCGGTGCGCAGATGGCGCTCGGGGCTGTCGGCACACTGCGCATCGGCATGGGGTCCGGGCCGGGCGCGATGCTGATGACACCGCTGTTGATGCACCTGGCCACGCAGCAGCGCCAACTGCGGCTGGAGATCACGCGTGGCCGCACTGACGTGCTGGAGCGTGGTTTGCGCGCGCGTGAAATGGATGCGCTGGTGGTGGATGCCCGGTCGCTGGCGCCTGCACCCGACCTGCGCACCGCCGAGACTTACGAGATGCGTGGCGCCTTGTTGTGCCGGCCTGGCCACCCGCTGCTGCGCCAGCAGGGCGCTGTGCGCTTTGATCAACTGCTGGCCTTTCCGATCGCCTCAACACCGCTCAGCGACGAGGTGGCGCGGGTGCTGGTGGAGCGCTACGGGCCTGATGCGCACCCGGCGCGCTGCATCACGCTGTGCTGCGAGGAGATCCCCAGCCTGGTGGACTTGGCACGGCACAGCGATGCGGTGCTGATCGCCATCCGGGCCGCAGGCCCCGATCTGGTGGAGCTGGTGATGCAGCCGGCGCTGGATGCGACCGCGCGCTTCGCCATGGTCACGCTGGCCGGCCGCAGCGAGGCACCAGCGCTGGCCATCGTGCGCCGCCTGATGCAAAGCTTGTTGCGGGACGCTTGAGCATTGCGGCCTGGCGCAAGACCGCACACCGCAGCGGCGATGCCGCCTATTTGCCCAGCTTGGCCGCCACCGCCTGGCCCAGCTCGATCACCGCCAGTGCGTAGTAGCTGGACCAGTTGTAGCGGGTGACGGCATAAAAGTTCTGCGTGCCGGCCAGGTAGCTGGGCGCGGTCTCGCCGTTTTGCAGCAGCACCAGGGCCAGTGGGCCGGGGTGGGCCATGGCTGCCTCGCCCAATGCCGCACCGGCAGCGGCCATTTGCGCCGGGCTGAAGCTGGGCAGGATGTCGGGCTCCAGCAGGGTGGCGCGCTGGGTGGCATCACTGGGTGGGGTGACGGGGTAATGCGTGGGCAGGCCGGGCTGCCAGCCGTGCTCGGCCAGGTAGCGGGCCACGCTGCCGATCACGTCGGGCACGCTTGCCACCATGTCGATGTGGCCGTTGGCATCGAAGTCCACCGCAAAGCGGTTGATGCTGCCGGGCATGAACTGGCCCAGCCCGATCGCGCCGGCAAACGAGCCTTTGACGCTGGTGGGCGGTAGCTGCTCGGTTTTGGCCAGGCGCAAAAACTGGCCCAGCTCATCCTGAAAAAACGCGCTGCGGTCTTTGCGCCCTTTGGGAAAGTCCAGGCTCAGCGTGGCCAGTGCGTCCAGCACCCGGTAATTGCCGGTGACACGGCCGTAAAAAGTCTCCACGCCGATGATGCCCACCACCACCGCCGCCGGCACACCGTAGCGCTGCTCTGCGGTCTCCAGCCAGTGGGCATTGGCGGCCCAGAACGCGGCCCCGGCGCGGATGCGCTCGGGCTCAATAAAGCGGGCGCGGTAGGCGGCCCAGTTCTTGGCGGTGCCCACGGCCGGCGGCATGATCAGCCGCGCCACCGACGGGGTGTAACGCGCCTGCGCCAGCTGGGCCTGGGTCCAGTCCACATCGAGGCCGTGGCGCTCGGCCAGGGTGGCCGCCAGTTGCAGGGCGTCGGGCCGCTGGCCGTAAGCGGTTTGGCCGGGCTCGCTGTCTGCCGATGGGCTGGCAGCCGCTGCGGATTTGCTGGCGGTGTGATGGCGGCTGTGGGCGCTGTGGGCCGGCTTGTGCCGCTTGGCGGCCTGGGCCGGGCTGGTGGCAATGGCCGCACCCAACGCCAGCGCGATCAGTGCAGCGCCGCTGCGCCAGGTGGCACCAGCAGCAGAAATTTGGGTGTATTGCGGCAGCAAGACGGGCATGGGCCGGATTATCCCGGCCGCACCGGGGCGGCCTGGCCGGCCGCACTGCGGCTGCGCAGCACGCTGGCAGCATGCGCAAAAGCGGCCCACCAGGCGCGGCCGGGCAGTGCGCGTCCAGCCGGGCCGTAACGCAAGCCGTCCAGCGTGTCCAGCGTGTCGGCCAGGGCCTGGCCGGCGCTGCCGTGCTGTTGGCGCACCAGGCCGGCCAGGGTGCGCGGTGGGTGGTGTGGCAAGGCCTGCACGCCCAGCGCCCGCAGCGCCCGGCAGATGCGTGCCTGCAGCGCCTGCCACGGGTCTTGGCGGCGCTTGTCCCACCAGGCCCACAGCGCACCGGCGCTGGCGGCCGCCGTGATCAGGCCGATCAGGGCACGCGCCAGGTCGGTCCAGTCGGGCTCGGCAATGCCCAGTTGCTGCAGCAGGTTGAACTGGTGGCTGCGTGAGTAGCCCACCACCCACTGGGTCCAGCGGCTGTCCATCAAATCCCAGGCACGGCGCAACTGGCTGGCCAGGGCCGGGCTCATGCTGTTGATGGCGCCGGCCACCAGGCCGGGCTGGGGCTGCAGCGGGCGGCTGGCGCGCACCCGCTCGGGGGCCACCGCGCCGGTCGGGTCAGCACGCTGCCAGCCGCTGCCGGCCACCCAGTATTCAGCCCAGGCGTGGGCGTTGGCCTGGCGCACGCTGCGCCAGCCGTCGGCGTCGGCCGGCTCGGCGCCCTGGTAGCCGGTGACCACCCGGGCTGGCACACCCAGTGCCCGCAGCACCACCACAAAGGCGGTGGCGAAGTGCTCACAAAAGCCCTCGCGCCGATCGAGCCAGAACTCGTCGATGGCGTCGATGCCGTAGTTGCCGGGCTGCAGGGTGTAGACAAAGTTGGCTTGGCGGATGTGGGCCATCAGCGCCGCGGCCAGGGTGCGGGCATCGGCCGGCCCCAGCCGGTCAGCCATCTGGCGCGCCCAGGCCACGGTGCGGCGGTTGAAGCCGGGTGGCAGGCTGCGCGCGGCCAGCAAATCGGCCTCGTCGGCCAACAGGCCGTGCGCAAAACGTGGCCAGGCCTGGGCCCGCAGACCCAGCCGTTCCGCCACCAGCCGGTCGGTGTGCCATTGCAGGTCCGGCCCCAGCCACAGCGCCCAGTCGGCGAGTTGCGGCGCACTGCCCGGGCGGTTGGGTGTGGCCTCCAGCAGCGGCAGCAAGGGCAGGCGGATGGGCTCGAGCAGCATCTCGTAGCGCACGGCCGGGCCGCTGGTCTGCAGATCGGTGGGCGGGCCAGCGGGGCGGCCGGGTGTGCCGCCAGGTGCGGCGCCGGATGCGCCGCCGGTGGCCAGGCTGGTGCTGGCGGGCCGCCATTCCAGCCCGTCAAACCGGGTCAGCACCGGGCCGCGAAAGTACAGCGCCTCCGCTTGCGGCGCCGGCCCGTCAAAGCGGATGCGGAAGGCGATGCTGTCGTCGTTGGCCAGCTCGGCCACACCACCCAGGCGCAGCGTGCCCGACAAGCCGGTGCGGCCGACGCCGTCTTGCGGCAAGCCCCACAGCGGGCCGAAGCGTGGGAACAACAAAAACAGCGCGGCCATCAGCGGCAGGCCATACAGCGCCGAGCGTGCGGCCAGCGCCGCTGCGCGCGCCAGCGGCGGTTTGCCCACTGGCATGTTGGCCAGTACCAGCGCGGTGAGCAGGCCCCAGGTGGAGACCCCCATCGCCAGCGCGGTGAGCAGCGACTGCGAATACAGGCAGTGCGTCAAGACCAAAAAGAAGCCGAGGAAAAAGACCACCAGCGTGTCGCGCCGGGCGCGCAGCTCCAGCGTTTTGAGGGCCAGCAACACGACCAGCATCACCACACCGGCCTCGCGGCCGAGCAGGGTGCGCTCGGTCCAGGCCGTCAGGCTGACGGCCACGCCCAGCACCAGCAC
>JANPOW010000295.1:0-14357 GCA_031428185.1 Betaproteobacteria bacterium
GGCGGAGACCAGTTTGCGCTGCTGGTGCATGAGGCCGACAGCCACGGCGCCGCCGCCACCGCGCGCCGGCTGCTGGACGCGGTGTCGCGCCCGTGCTCGGCACAAGGCCTGCAGTTCACCCTGAGCTGCAGCCTGGGCGTGGCGGTGTTCCCGCGCGACGGCAACAGCGCGGAAGAGCTGATGCGGCATGCCGAATCGGCCATGCAGCAGGCCAAGCACAACGGCCGGGGTTGCTTCCGCTTTCACCGGCCGCAGCCCGACGACGACCAGCGCCAGCGCATGCGGCTGGACCACGCCATGCGCCTGGCGCTGGCGGCGCAGCGCTTCCGCCTGCACTACCAGCCGCAGGTCAACCTGCAAAGCGGCGCGGTGGTGGGTGCCGAGGCGCTGATCCGCTGGCGCGACCCCGAGCTGGGCGAGGTCACGCCCGGCCAGTTCATCCCGGTGGCCGAGGCCACCGGCTTCATCATCAACATCGGCGACTGGGTGTTGGAGCAGGCGGTGCGCCAGGCCTCACGCTGGCGCCACCAGGGCCTGCAGATGCCGGTGGCCGTCAACGTCTCGGCGCTGCAGTTCCAGCAGGCCGATTTCAACCAGCGCGTGCTGGCCGTGCTGCAGCAGCACAAGCTGCCGGCCGGCCTGCTGGAGCTGGAGCTGACCGAATCCATCCTGGTGCAGGACGCCGACGACGCACTGGCGCGCTTGTCGGCGCTCTCGCGTGCCGGTGTGCGCCTGTCCATCGACGACTTCGGCACCGGCTACTCCAGCCTGTCCTACCTCAAGCGCTTCCCCATCGACAGGCTCAAGATCGACCGCAGCTTTGTGGCCGACGTGCCGGCCGACAGCCGCGACGGCGCCATCGTGCGCGCCGTGGTGCAACTGGCCCAGGCCCTGGACATGACGGTGATTGCCGAAGGGGTGGAGACCGACGCCCAGCGCCTGTTCCTGCGTGACCTGGGCTGCGATGAATACCAGGGCTTTCTGTTTGCCCCGGCGATGGATGCCCGCAGCTTTGAGGCCAGGCTGCAGAGCAGCGGCCAGCGTGGCCCCAAGCCGCGCCTCAGCCTGGTGGTGCGCTGACCTGGCGCTGACCCTGCGCGGACACGGCATGGGCCGTGCGCCTGGCGTGCCCGATGCACAATTGATCAGCGGCCCACCATCGCGGCTGTCCCGGCCTTTTTTGGTCGCTCACCGGCAGAACCAGCAGTGCTCTACAAGTTCAAGTCCAAAGCCAGCGGCGACGTCATCATGCTGGGCCCCAACGGGGATACGTTTCTGCGCACCATCGGCCGTGAGCCGGCGGCCAAAGGCATCATCGAGCTGGACGCCATGCCGGCGGCCATCCGCGCCATCGAGCAGGCCGTGGCCGCCGATGAAGCAGCCCGCGCCCAGGCCGCCGCCGACGCCGACAAGCCCGGCCAGGGCCAGGCCGACGGCGTGGCACTGCGGCCACGCCTGTGGCCCATGGTCGACATGCTGCAACGTGCCATTGCTGCCAAGGTGGCCGTGGTCTGGGGCGTCTGAGATCACGCCATGAAGCTTGTCAGCAGTGCCTGGGCCAACGGTGAACCCATCCCCGACCGCTACGCCGCCGGCACCCTGACCAGCAACGGCGTTGCCTACGCGGCCAACCTGAGCCCACCACTGGCCTGGGCCGACCTGCCCGCCGGCACCGCGTCCCTGGTGCTGATCTGCCATGACTTTGACGTGCCGGCTGACCCCGGTGTTGCGGCCGACATCAACCAGCCCGACCGTGAGTTGCCGGTTGACCTGCCCCGGATTGATTTTTTCCATTGGCTGCTGATTGACTTGCCGCCCAGCGTGAGCGGCTGCAACGAAGGCCAATGGAGCAAGGGCTTCACGCCGCGTGGCAAGCCCGGCCCGGCCACCACCGGTGTGGCCCGCCAGGGCCTCAACGACTACACCGGCTGGTTTGCCGCTGATGCCGCCCAACGCGGCCGCTACTTTGGCTATGACGGCCCGTTTCCAGCGTTCAACGATTCACTGATCCACCACTACCTGTTCACCCTGTACGCGGTGGACCTGGTGCAACTGCCACTGCAGGGTGATTTCACCGGCCCGCAGGTGCGTGAGGCGCTGGCCGGCCATGTGCTGGGTGCGGCCACCCTGTCGGGCACGTACACCCTGAACCGGCGGTTGCGGGGCCTGGCTTGACCGCGGGCCGCTGCGGCGCCCGGCTGGCGCACTGAGGCCACACGGTGCAGGTCACCCGGTTGGTGCTGATCCGCCACGGCCAGACCGCCTGGAACACCCAGGCCAGGCTGCAGGGCCAGCTCGACATCCCGCTGGATGCACTGGGCCAGCGCCAGGCCGCGCGGCTGGCTGACGCGCTGCAGGGCGACGGCATCACCGCCGTGGTCAGCAGTGATCTGTCGCGGGCCTGGCACACCGCGCAGGCCCTGGCCGCACCGCTGGGCCTGCCGCTGCAGGCCGATGTCGGCCTGCGTGAGCGATGTTTTGGCGTCTTGCAAGGCCGCACCCGGGCCCAGATCGACCAGGACACACCGGCCCTGGCGCGCCGCTGGCACAGCCGCGATCCTGACTTTGCACCCGAGGGCGCCGAGAGCCTGCGCGATTTTTCAGCCCGTTGCCTGGCCTGCGTGCAGCGGCTGGTCAGCGCCCATGCCGGTGCGCATGGCCGTGCCGGCGGGCAGGGCAGCGGCACACTGGCGCTGGTCAGCCACGGCGGGGTGTTGGACAGCCTGTACCGCGCCGCAACACACGTCGCGCTGGACGCCCCGCGCAGCTGGCCGCTGGGCAATGCGGTGATCAACCGCCTGCTGCACACCCCACAAGGCCTGAGCCTGGTGGGCTGGAACGACGCCGCCCACCTGGACGGCCTGGCGCTGGACGAGCCGGCCGGCTGAAGCCCCCACGCTTGGCGCTGGCGCCTGCGCTGCCCCCCGGGGGGGGGGCGCCGTCCGCCTTGGGGCGGCCCGGCGGCGGACGGGCCGGCCGGCGCTGACCTTGAGCCCCGGCACCGGCCACTGCTGCGCAGCTTTGCACAGTTGACACCGGCTGTTACTGCCGTTGGCGCTTGGGTTGTGCCGCTGGGTTGCCGATAACCCGGTTGAAGAGGTCTCCCATGCCCCCACACCCCGTGCTGCCCGTCCCTGTCCACCTGTGCCCGCGCCGGCTGTCCCGCGGCTTCACCCTGATCGAGCTGATGGTCACCCTGTCGGTGCTGGTGGTGGTGACGTCGGTGGCGGTGCCGTCGATGTCCGATTTTTTGGCCAGCAATCAGGTGGTGGCCAGCAAGACTGCGTTTGCCGGTGCCGTGGCCCTGGCCCGCACCGAGGCCGCCAAGCGAGGCAAGGTGGTGATCGTGCAGGCGCTGGGTGACGGGCCGTCCGGCAATGAATTCATCAACGGCTGGGAGATCGTGGCCGACGACGACGGCAACGGCCTGGCCGGTGCCAACGAGACCCGGCTGCGCCGCGCCACCGGTAGCAGCGACAAGGTGCGCTTGAGCGGCAGCCGCAGCCTGGCCTTCCGCGCCAGCGGCGCCCTGGTGGGCACGGCCGCCGAGGTCTACACCGTCTGCCGCGCCAGCGGCAGCACCAAGGGCTTCAGCATCACCGTCACGCCCAGCGGCGCCACCGATGTGGCCAGCATCACCACCTGCGCTTGAGCCGATGCACAAGCCCACACCACCCCAACAGGCCGGGCTGCTGCGGCGCCGGCGTGGCATCGCGCTGATGGAGGCGCTGGTGGCCATCGTGCTGCTGTCGTTTTGCGCGCTGGCCTATGCCGCGCTGCAGCTGCGCGGCTTGTCGGCCAACAGCAGCGCGATGTGGCGCAGCAAAGCCACCTTGCTGGCCTACGACATGGCCGACCGCATGCGGGCCAACCGGGTCGGCCTGTCGGCCGGCAACTACAACAGCCTGTCGGCACCGCTGGCCGCAGGCGATTGCGGCGCCAGCACGTCCTGCTCACCGGCCCGCATGGCCCAGCTGGACTACACCCTGTGGACCGCCACGCTGGGCCGTGAGCTGCCCGGCGGCACCGGCGTGGTGTGCCTGGACAGCACCCCCGACGACGGCAGCAACGCCGACCCGGCCTGCAGTGGCACCGGCGGCATGCTGGCCGTCAAGGTGTTCTGGGCCGAGCGTGGCACGGCGGCACGCCTGTCGGTGGCGGTGCGGCCATGAGCCCGCCGGGCCGCCCCAAGGGCGAATTCCGGAGGGCGAAGCACGGAGGCGGTCCAGTGAGCGGCCCGGCGTCGCCACACCGCAAGCCCACCAGCGGTGCGCTGCGGCGCGGTTTCAGCCTGGTCGAGCTGATGGTGGGGCTGAGCATCGGGCTGTTTTTGGTGGCCGTGATGGGGGCGGTCTACCTGGGCAGCCGCAACACGTTTGTGGTGCAGGAGGCCGGCTCACGCATGCAGGAGAACGGCCGCTTTGCGATCGACACCATCAGCACCGATTTGCGCATGTCGGGCTTCCGGGGCTGCCAGGGCACTGACCCGCTGGACAACACGCTGAACAGCCCGACCGCATTGCTCTACAACTTTGCCGAGCCGATCTGGGGCGCACACCACACCGGCGTGGCTTGGTCACCGGCCTTGGCCGCCCCGGCCGACACCCTGAGCGCGCTGGCCCAGGGTGATGTGCTGGTGGTGCGCCGGCCGGTGGGCCTGGGCTGGTCGCTGATCGGCGAGATGGCCAATACCAGCGCACCGCTGGTCATTGGTGCCACCACCAACATCACCCAGGGTGACCTGCTGGTGCTGGCCGACTGCGCCGGTGGCGCCGTGCTGCAAGCCACCAACAGCGCACCCGGCACCGGCGGCAGCATTGCCCATGTCACCGCAGCGGCCGGTGTGGTGCCGGGCGTGGCGCGCAATGCGCTGACCCGCATCTACGCCAACGACGCCCGCGTCTGGCGCATGCAGACCTTGATCTATTTCATCGCCAACAGCGTGCGCCGGCCCGGCCAGACGGCGCTGTGGGTCTTCACCAGCCCGGTCTACGACGGCGGCGCCCAACGTGCCGAACTGGTCACCGGGGTGGAGCGTCTGGCGGTGACCTACGGCGTGGACAGCGACGGTGATTTTTCAGCCGATCAATTCCGCAGTGCCGACCAGGTGAGCAACTGGGCCCAGGTGGTGAGTGCCCGGGTGGAGCTGCTGCAAGTGGCTGACAGCGACAGCCGCGCCACCACCACCCAGCCCTTCAAATTTGGGGGCGAGACCATCACCCCCACCGACCAGAAGCTGCGCAGCGTGATGTCCACGCTGGTGTCGCTGCGCAACGCAGTACCTTAATGCCCCCACGCTCACTACCGTTCGCTGCCCCCCGAGGGGGCGTCCGCCAGCGGCCCGGCGGAGCCGGCTCCGCGGCGGGAAGCTTGGTTTTGCAACCGCGCGCTACGGCTGGCGTGGGGGGCGTCCGCCAGCGGCCCGGCAAGGCCGGCACCGTGGCGGGAAGCTTGGTTTTGCAGCCGGGCGTTCCGGGTGTCGCGCAATGTCGTCCACACCCATCTCCGATGCGCCCAACCAACCCCAAGGCCGCCACCCGCCAGCAGGGCTTCTCGCTGCTGGCCATCCTGCTGATGATGGTGGTGCTGTCGCTGCTGACGCTGGGGGCGATGAACAGCAGCATCCTGCAAGAGCGCATGGTGGGCAACGCACGCGACCGCCAGGCCGCGCTGCAGGCTGCCGAGGCCGCGCTGCGCGACGCCGAGCAGGACATCGAGAGCAACATCGACGCCGACAGCGGCTTTGCCGAGGGTTGCGCGGCCGGGCTGTGCATCCCGCCGTCAGACACCGCCAGCGGGCCGACCTCAGCACCACTCTGGCAGGCGCTGAATTGGGCCGATGCCCGCGCTTACGGCAGCCGCACCAATGCCAGTGCGCTGCTGGGGCCGGACAACGTCGCGCTGGCGGCCCAGCCGCGTTATGTGATCGAGCGCCTGCCATCGCTGCCACCGGCGGTGGGCGAGAGCGCCACCTTTGGCGGTGGCGCGTCCAACGCACCGGTGCTGCATGCCCGGGCCTACCGCATCACGGCAAGGGCGTCGGGCATCCGCTCGGCCACGGTGGTGATGCTTCAATCGGTGTACATCAAGCAATGAAACCTAGCCTGAGATTTGTGCGGCGCAGCGCCGGGTGCATCGGTTTGACGGCGTTGCTGTGCGGCGCCCCGTTGCCGGCCCTGGCGCAGGCGCTGAGCTTTGCCAACACGCCGCTGTTTCTGGGCAGCACGGTCAAGCCCAACGTGCTGATCGTCTACGACAACTCGCAGTCGATGGACGGCACCATGGCCGGCAAGCTGATTGCCGGCGACGACCCCAGCACACGCGGCAACATCGCGCGTGATGTGCTGCGCAGCACCATCACCAGCTACCGCAACCAGTTCCAGTGGGGCCTGGCCAGCTTCAAGCTGGGCAGCGGTGGGCTCTACACCACCTACCCGTACTACTTTGGTGCCGACGGCAGCAACGGCAGCACGGCCGAGGTGGTCTACACCAACACCTGCGTGGCGGGTGTGTCCAACGTGCTGGGCGCCAGCGGCCAGCCACTGCGCTGCGTGGCCAACCCGCAGACCGGCAACGGCTTCAACTTCATCACCTACGCCCGCACCGGTGACGACGCCGACATCAACGACGTGCTCTACACCAGTGACCTTGGGCCGCAGTTGTACGGCATCGGCGTCACCAACAGCACCGCCTACACCGGCTTTTTGAACCACGGCAACAACAGCGGCTGGGCTGCCGGCAGTTTTAGCGGGGGTTCGTTCAACCTCAGCTTCACACCCACCGATGCCGGTTTTCTGCCCAGCACCTACCCGGGCACCAGCAGCTACTACCCGCGCATCTTCTGGCTGCGCCGGGCCTGGGGCTACAACAACGACATCACCGGTGCCGGCGTGCTGAATGAGCCGGTGGCCGCCGACAGCGCCAGCCACTACAACAGCCTGATGACGCTGCTGGCGCCCGAGACCAATGCCAGCGCGGGCGGCGAGCTGAAAAACGCCGCCGTCTTTACCCCGCTGGCCGGCACCCTGGCCACCGCACGTGACTACTTTGGCGGCAGCGTGATCAACACCAACAGCCCGATCAGCCAGAGTTGCCAGAAGAACTTTGTGCTGCTGGCCACCGACGGCAACCCGACCGGCAAGACCAACGGCAGCATGTACCCGCTGGCCGACATCAGCAACAGCTACAACGCGGCCACCAAGAGCTGGACTTTTGGTGCTGCGTCCAACGATGTGTTCAACCGGGTCACGGCGCTGCGCAACACCACGTTTGGCGCCAGGAACTACGACGTGCAGACCTATGTGGTGGGGCTGGGCAACTCGGTGGCCAATGCCAGTTCACTGGCCACGCTGGACCGCATGGCCGTGCTGGGCGGCACCGTGGGGGCCTACCAGGCCAGCGACGCCACCGCGCTGGCCGATGCCTTCCGCGCCATCAGCGTGGACATCATCGCGCGCACCTCGGCGGCGTCAGCGGTGTCCATCAACACCGGCGCCTGGGCCAGCGGCAGCAAGGTCTACCAGGGCCGCTTTTCCAGTGCCGAATGGTCGGGCCAATTGCTGGCGCTGCCCCTCAGCAGCACCGGCGCGCCCGGCGCCACCGCCGACTGGGATGCCGCCCAGGTGCTCAAAGGCCAGCACTGGAGCACCGGCCGCCAGATCCTCACCTACAAGCCCAGTGCGGCGCTCGGCGCACGTGGGGTGGCTTTCCGCTGGCCCAGCAATGTGGCCACGCCGACAGCGGGCGAGCTCGACAGCGGCCTGAGCACCGCACTCAACAAGAACAGCAGTGGCACGGTGGATGGTTTTGGCGCGCAGCGGCTGGAGTACCTGCGCGGCAATACGGCGCGTGAGGACCGCCTGTGCGCCAACTGCAGCGCGCCGGTGTTCCGTGGCCGCAGCAGCACGCCCTTGGGTGACATCGTCAACTCGGCCCCGGTGTATGTGGGCGGGCCCACCGGTGACTACCGCGACACGCTGGAGGCCGGGCGCTACTCCAGCTTTGCCGGCACCCGGCGCGCCCAGGCCCCGGTGCTGTACGTGGGCGCCAATGACGGCATGCTGCATGCGTTTGCCGCCAGCAATGGCGCCGAGTTGTTTGCCTACGTGCCCTGGGCGGTGCGCAACAAGCTCAGCAACGTCAGCAACACGCCCTACACCCACCAGTACACGGTGGACGGCACCCCGTCGGTGGGCGATGTGTATTACGCCGGCAGCTGGAAGTCGATGCTGGTCAGCGGCATGAACGCCGGTGCCGCCGGCTTGTTTGCGCTGGATGTGACCGACCCCGGCAACTTCACCGAGGCCAAGGCCGACAAGGTGGTGCGCTGGGAGATCGGCGACAGCGATGCCGATGTGGGCTTCATCTTTGGCCGCCCGCTGCTGGTCAAGACGCGCGACGGGCGCTGGCGCGCCATCGTCGGCAATGGCTACAACAGCGCCAACGGCCACGCGGTGCTGCTGCTGGTGGACGTGGAGACCGGCGCCATCATCCGCATCGACACCAGGTCCGGCACGGCCGGCACCCCCAACGGCTTGTCGGGCGTCACGGTGGTGTCGGCCAGCGACACCGGCGTGGCCGATTTTGTCTACGCCGGTGACCTGTACGGCAACCTGTGGAAGTTCGACATCAGCGCGGCCAACGCCAACAGCTGGAAGGTGGCCTACGGCAACAACGGCCAGCCGCTGCCACTGTTCACTGCCGCCAGCGGCCAGGCCATCACCGCCAGGCCCGATGTCACCCGCTTCCCCAAGGGCGGTTACATGGTCACCGTGGGCAGCGGGCGCTATGTGGACATCAGCGACAACAACGCCGGCAGCACGCAGGCGATTTACGGCATCTGGGACAACGGCAGCAGCCCGGCCACCAGCGCCAACCTGCAAACCCAGACCATCGTCAGCACGGCCACCGGCGGCAACGGCAACACCTACCGGCTCAGCACCCATGCGGTAGGGCCGGCCACCGACGCCACCATTGCCGGTGACAACGCCATCAGCCTGGCCGACTACTACAGCAGCAAGCGCGGCTGGAAGCTCAACCTGCCCAGCAGCGGTGAGCGGGTGGTAACCGAAGCCGCCATCCGCAATGGCCGGCTCATCGTCTCCACGCTGATCCCCAGCGTGGCCATCTGCTCTTACGGTGGTGACGGCTGGGTGGTGGATGTGGATGTGGTCACCGGCAACCGCACCGACGCGCTGGACACCAACGGCGACAACGTGATCGACGCCGCCGACTATCTGGGCGGGGTGGCCGTGTCGGCGGTGCAGGTGGGGGCGGTGCCGGCAGCGGCCACCATCCTGCGCGGCAGCGGCGACCAAAAAGCACTGGAGTACAAGATGGTCAACACGTCCAACGGCAGCGTCCTGCGGGTGCAGGAAAAGGGCAAGGCGACGCCCAACTCGCACCGCGCCTCGTGGGAGCAATTGCAATGAGCCGGCTGCTGCCTTGCCCCACACGCGCCGCACGCCCCGGGCGCACCACACTCGCCAGACCCGCCAGACCCGCCAAACGCTGCACGGCGCCCGCCGCCACTGCCGCCATGCTGGCGCTGGCCTGGCTGGCCTGCGCCGGCCCGGCCCAGGCCGCCGCGCTGGCTGGCGGCAAGCCCGACGACGGCCGCCGCCCCGTGCTGGCCGCAGCCACTGCCGGCGCTGACGCCGCCACGCTGGACCTGGCCAGTGGCCGCATCGACGCGGTGGCCGCTGATGGCAGCAGCATCAAATTGCAAGGCCGCACGGTGCCGCTGCATCCCAGCCAACTGCTGGTGCTGGCGCCGGGTGGCCAGCGCTACAACAGCGCGGTGGCTCTGCGCCCCGGCATGCAGGTGCGTTTTGCGCTGGAGCCGCTGCCACGCAGCAGCGCAGCCGGCCGCAGCACGGCCGCCGCTGGTGCCGTTGCCGGCAGCTCGGCAGCCACCAGTGCCGCCACCAGTGCCGCCACCAGTGCCGCCACCACTGCCACCAGAAGCCCAGCCGGCCCCGCCACCCAAGCCGCCACGGCCGCCACGGCCGACCTGACACGCCGCATCGTGCTCATCTACATCGACAACACGCCATGACACCCAGCACCCGCAGCAGCCACCCTGGCGCGCCACGGCAGCGCGGCTTCACGCTGGTCGAGATGCTGGTCGTGGTGGCCATGGTGGCCATCCTGGGCGCGGTGGCCTATCCGTCGTATCTGGCCCAGATCACCAAGGGCCGCCGTGCCGACGCCAAACAGGCGCTGGTGGAGCTGGCGCAAAAGCTGGAGCGCTTCTACACCGAGCGCGGCACCTACGCCGGCGCCACGCTGGGTGGCAGCGGGCTTTATGCCAGCACCTCACCCGGCGGCTACTACAGCCTGGTCATCACCAGCCAGACGGCGGACGGCTTCACCATCACCGCCGCGCCACTGGGCAGCCAGACCAGCGACAGCTGCGGCACGCTGGGCTACAACCAGATTGGTGACCGCTCGGTCAGCGCCGGGGCATCGGTGGCGCAGTGCTGGTGATTGGCAACTGCGGGGGGTTGGCGCAGTGCGGGTGATTGGCGCCGTTTGGTGATTGGCGCCAGTGGGTCAGCGCTGCCGCTGAGACCAGCCCACGCCGGCCGGCCACCACAAAGCCAGCACAAGGCCATCGCTGACAAGGGTTTGCACGGGTGGTCAGCAGCACCCGCGTTCGGGCACCATTCGGCCCGTCGAACGGTGGTTCAGCCTGTTGAACTGCTTGAGCGGGTTGAATGGCTTGAACGGTTCTGGTGGTCTGCACCGCACCAGGCCGTCCGCCCCACAGCCCGACAGCCCGACAGCCCGACAGCCCGACAGCCCCACAGCCCCACAGCCCCACAGCCCCACAGCCCACCCGATCCGCCCACCGGCGCCCCGCCTTGCACCCTCAGCCCATCCCTGCCGCCACGCCTGGCCTGCCCGCACCTGCGGCCCGGGTACCGGCCGTGGTGCGCGCCGTGGCGCTGCTGGAGCGGCTGGCTGACCAGCGCCAGCCCATGACCATGGCCAGGTTGGCCAGTGAGCTGGCCGTGCCTAAAAGCAGCCTGCACGGCCTGTGCAACACCTTGCTGGCGCTGGGCTACCTGCGCCGCCATGCCGACGGTGGCCTGTCCATCGGCGCCCGGGTGATGGGCCTGGCCGAGGCCTTTGTCGCCAGCACCGACGTGGCGCGTGAGTTTGACGAGCTCTGGCGCAGCGCCAACCCACAACAAGCGCCGGACGAAACCGTGCTGCTGTCGGTGCTGGACGGTGACAGCGTGCTGTATCTGGCGGCCCGCAACGGCACCCGGCCAGTGGGTCAACCCGGCCTGGCCTTCACCAATGGCATGCGCCTGCCGGCGCTGCTGGCCGCCACCGGCCGCGCCATGCTGGCCTTCCATGACCCGGCGCTGGTGCAGCGCGCCTTGGCCACACCACTGTCCGCCTTGACCCCGCGCAGCCTGACCGACGCCAACGAGCTGGCCGCCGAGCTGGCCCGCACCCGCCTGCGCGGGTTCAGCGTGGACGACGAGGGTGTGCGGCTGGGCGTGTACTGCGTGGCCGCACCCGTGCTGGACGCCGGTGGCCGTCCGGTGGCCGGCATCGGCGTCTGCCTGAACAAGGCCACGCTCGACGCGGCTGGCCTGGCGCGCCAGCAGCAGCGGGTGATCGGTACCGCCCAGGCCTTGTCACTGCGGCTGGGCGGCAGTGGCCCGCAGGCGGCACTTCATTTCCCTACACCGGCGGCGTCGGCATGAGCATGCCCGGCCACCAGCGCACTCAAATGGCCCCGTCGGGCGCCTTGGGCGCTCGCACCGCAGCGCGCAGCGCGGAGGTTTTTTAATGCAGCCTGAAATCATTCTCGAAACCCGCGAGCTCACCAAAGAGTTCAAAGGCTTTGTCGCCGTCAGCAAGGTCAACCTGCAGGTCAAGCGCGGCAGCATCCACGCGCTGATCGGCCCCAACGGCGCCGGCAAGACCACCTGCTTCAACCTGTTGACCAAGTTCCTCAAGCCCACCTCGGGCCACATCCTGTTTGAGGGTGAGGACATCACGAATGAGGCGCCGGCCCACATCGCCAGGCGTGGCGTGATCCGCTCGTTCCAGATCTCGGCCGTGTTCCCCCACCTCAGCGTGCTGGAAAACGTGCGTGTGGCGCTGCAGCGCAAGCTGGGCAGCAGTTTTGAGTTCTGGCGCTCCGAGCGCAGTCTGGACGCGCTGAACAGCAGCGCGATGGATTTGCTGGCCCAGGTAGACCTGGAAAAATACGCCCAACTCACGGCGGTGGAGCTGAGCTACGGCCGCAAACGTGCACTGGAGATTGCCACCACCCTGGCCATGGCACCCAAGCTGATGCTGCTGGACGAGCCCACCCAAGGCATGGGCCTGGAGGATGTGGACCGCATCAAGCAGCTGATCAAAAAAGTGGCCGCCGATCGCACCGTGCTGATGGTGGAACACAACATGAGCGTGGTCTCCAGCATTGCCGACACCATCACCGTGCTGCAGCGCGGCGCCACCCTGGCCGAGGGGCCGTACGCGCAGGTCAGCAAAGACCCGGCGGTGATCGAGGCCTACATGGGCAGTGCCCAAACCGAATTGGTGGGGGCGCACTGACATGACCACCCGCTTTCTCGAAGTCAAAGACCTGCAAGGCTGGTACGGCGAATCGCATGTGCTGCACGGCGTCAACTTCCATGTGGATGAAGGCGAGGTGGTGACGCTGCTGGGCCGCAACGGCGCCGGCCGCACCAGCACCATGCGCGCCATCATGGGCCTGATCGGCCGCCGCACCGGGTCCATCAAAGTGCATGGCACCGAGACGCTTGGCCTGGCCACCCACCGCATCGCCCGCCTGGGCCTGGGCTACTGCCCCGAGGAGCGTGGCATCTTCTCCAGCCTGTCGTGCGAGGAGAACCTGATGCTGCCGCCCGAACTGGCCAAGGGTGGCATGCCGGTGGAGCAGATCTACACGATGTTCCCCAATTTGCGCGAGCGCGCCAACAGCCAGGGCACACGCCTGTCCGGCGGTGAGCAGCAGATGCTGGCGGTGGCGCGCATCCTGCGCACCGGCGCCCGGCTGCTGCTGCTGGACGAGATCTCCGAAGGCCTGGCCCCGGTGATCGTGCAAAAGCTGGCCGAGATGGTCAGCACCCTGCGCAAGCAGGGTTACACCATCGTGATGGTGGAGCAGAACTTCCGCTTTGCCGCGCCGCTGGCTGACCGGTTTCTGGTGATGGAACACGGCGAGGTGATCCAGGAGTTCAGCCAGGCCGAGTTGCCCGCCCGGCTGGAACGTTTGCATGAATACCTCGGTGTCTGAGCGACACCACTTTTCCCCCAAGGAGCCCCCGATGTTCAAGTTCAACAAGCTCACGGCCGCCGTCGCGCTGGCCACCACCACCCTGTTGGGCCTGGTCGCCCCCAGCCAAGCCCAGATTTCGGGCGACACCATCAAGATCGGCATCATCACCGACATGTCCGGGCTGTACGCCGACATCGACGGCCAGGGCGGCGTGGAGGCCATGAAGATGGCCGTGGCCGAGATGGGCGGCGCGATCAATGGCAAGAAGATCGAAATCCTGTTTGCCGACCACCAGAACAAGGCCGACATCGCCGCTGCCAAGGCCCGCGAGTGGTTTGACACCCAGGGCGTGGACCTGCTGATCGGCGGCACCACCTCGTCCACCGGCCTGGCCATGTCGGCGATCGCCAAGGAGAAGAAGAAAGTCTTCATCGCCGTTGGCCCGGCCACCTCGGCACTGACCAACGAGCAGTGCTCGCCCTACACCATCGCCTGGGCCTACGACACCGTGGCGCTGGCCAAGGGCACCGGCGGCGCGGTGGTCAAGGGCGGTGGCAAGAGCTGGTACTTTCTGACCGCCGACTACGCCTTTGGCACCGCGCTGCAGAACGACACCACGGCGGTTGTCAAGGCGGCCGGCGGCACGGTGGTGGGCTCGGTGCGCCACCCGCTGTCGACCAGTGATTTTTCGTCCTTCCTGCTGCAGGCGCAGGGCAGCAAAGCGCAGATCCTGGGCCTGGCCAATGCCGGCGGCGACACCATCAACTCGATCAAGGCCGCCAACGAGTTTGGCGTCACCAAGACGATGAAGCTGGCCGGGCTGCTGATGTTCATCAACGACATCCACTCGCTGGGCCTGAAGACCACCCAGGGCATGTACCTGACCGACAGCTGGTACTGGAACCGCGACGCCGAGACCCGCGCCTGGAGCCGCAAGTTTTTCGAGAAGATGAAGCGCATGCCGTCGTCGATCCAGGCGGCTGATTACTCGGTGGCGCTGAACTACCTGCAGGCCGTCAAGGCCACCGGCAGCGACGACGCCGACAAGGTGCTGGCACACCTGCGCAAGACCAAGGTCAACGATGTT
>JANPOW010000296.1:0-7269 GCA_031428185.1 Betaproteobacteria bacterium
ACCAGCCAGGCAACCAGTTTAAGCCTGATGACCATAGCGAGGTGGTCCCACTCCTTCCCATCCCGAACAGGACAGTGAAACGCCTCAGCGCCAATGATAGTGCGGGTTCCCGTGTGAAAGTAGGACATCGTCAGGCTACTATTGAGAAAGCCGCCGTCATTGAGTTGACGGCGGCTTTTTTTGCCTGGTTTGTCGTGCTGTGATTTCTACCGGCGGCAGCCGCGTTCTGCTGACACCGAAATTGCCGGCCCGCCCCGGCTCACTCAAATAGTTCGGGATCGGTGCGGCAGATCTCTTGCCACAGTGGCTGGAAGTGCATCCAGCCTGTCAGCGCGCTGCCAGCGTTTTCGCGTGTGTACACCGCTGAGGCGTGGGGGATGTGTTTGGGCGTGCCGGCGGCCATCGCCAGCAATTGCGCTTGAGCGCAACGTTCGAAGCACACAAACCAGAACACGGCTTCGTCGACCGTGGCGCCGACGGTGAAGTGGCCGTGGTTTTGATGGATGGCGGCGCGGTGTTTGCCGAAGGCTTGTGCGAAGTCATGGCCGGCATCGGGTTCAAACACCACGGCGCCGCCGTGGTCTGAGATAACGACGTTTTGCTCGTAAAACGCGCAGGAGTCCTGGGTCAGCGCGTCCAGCGGGATGCCCAGTGCGCTGAAGGCCTTGCCGTAGACCGAGTGCGCGTGCGCTGCCGCCACCACGTCTGGCCGTGCGTTGTGTACCGCCGCGTGCAACACATAGGCTGCTCGGTTGACGCTGTGTTTGCCGTAGACGACCTGGCCTTGGTGATTGACCAGCAACAGGTCAGATACGCGCATGTGGCGGAAGGACAGACCGAGCGGATTGACCCAGAAATGGTCAGGGAACTCGGGGTCTCGCACGGTGATATGGCCTGCAACGCCTTCGCCAAATCCGAAGCGACCGAAGATGCGCAGGGCGCCGGCAAGTTTTTGCTTGCGACGCAAGCGTTCTTCGCCCACGGTGGCTGCGGGCGCGAGTGATGCCATCCCTATCGTGGTGACGTCTTTGGCGGTAAGTGGGATGCCGTCGATCATGGGGACCGACGATGTGGTGGGGGCGTCTGGGGTGGCGATCATGTTGCGAGGTTAGGGCGGTACCGGGGGCCGGTAAATTGGTGAAATCCTGCCTGCCTGCCTGCCTGCCTGCCTGCCTGCCTGCCTGCCAGCCAGCCAGCCAGCCAGCCAGCCAGCCAGCCAGCCAGCCAGCCAGCCAGCGAGGGGTGTGGCGTGGCATGGTTGTTGCGCATGCGCGCCAGGCGCGCCTGCGCTGCTTAGCGCACCGTCTGCAAGCGCAGTTCCATGCGGCGGGCGGCCACCAGGCCATCGTCGTCATTGGGCAGACGCTGGGTTTCGACGAAACCCAGTTGGCGGTAGAAGGACAACGCGCTGCTGTTGTCGGCACGCAGTTCCAGGCGCAGCGTGCCGATGCCTGCCACCTGCGCTGACGCCAGTAACCAATGGTGCAATTGCCGGCCGAGACCTTGCCGCTGCTGCGTGGCCACCACGCACAGCAGGGCCAGGCGGGCCAGGCGGGCCAGCGCATCGCCAAAGTGCATGACCGCAAAACCGTGGAGCTGCGGCCCGTCGCAGGCCACCAACGCCACCGTGTCCGGGTCACGGATCATGGCCGCCATGCGTGGGGGTGTGTAGCGCCAGGTCAGCCCGGCCTCGATGAGGCTGCGGCACATGTCGGCCATCACCGGGGCGTCGGCCTGCCGCGCCGGGCGCAACATCAGGGCGCGCGGGATGATCATGGGCGTGGCGTCAGGTTGTCATGGGCAAGGCCGCGGCCATTTTGGCGCCCGACCCAGTGCTGTCGCCCAGGTGTTTGCCGGCCCGCCACAGCCGCCACACACTGCTGCGATGCGCCCCCCATTTGCGGTTGACAACACCGCCGACCCCACCCACGCCCCGGCCCTGTGCGGGCCGCTGCGCCGGCCGCGCCAGATGCTGGCCGAGCAGGTTTATGACGGTCACAAATCCATCCATGACGACACCACCGCCGCCGGCCTGGGCTTGCGTGCCGGGCCGATCAAAGGGCCCACGCATTTCAGCCAGTTTGACCCGCTGTTGGTGCAGATGTTTGGCTTGGCCTGGTTCGAGACCGGTTGCATCAGCGCCCACTACCAGACCATGGTGGTGGAGGGTGAAGCCGTGCGCGCCTTTGTGCAGCCGCCGGCCGCAGGCGCACGCAGCACCCGTATCTGGGTCGAAAAGAGCGACGGCACACCCGTGCTCACCGGCACTGCATCGGTAGGTGCGGCGCCTGGCCAGCCCAGCGAGATCGAACACCGCCTGGCCAAACTGCGGCCCGCCGCACGGCTGGTGATCAACCGCGATTTGCGGGTGGGCCAGTTGAGCGCCGGCAACCCCGAGACGGTGTGCATGGGCTTCGATACCCCGATGGGCCCGCACTATCCATTCAGCTTGGCGGACAAGCTGAAGGTGATCACCGAGCCCAGCCCCTGGTACACGCCTGCGGGTGGCGCCGCGTCACCCTGGGGCCGGGCTATCTTGCCCATCGAGATGATCAGCGTGTTGCTGGGCAGCACGCTGGACCAGGCCGCGTTGCGTGGCCATGGCCCGGCAGTGGGGCTGTTTGCCGGGCAGCAGATTCGGCTGATCCAGGGGCCGCTGTTTGTTGACAAGACCTATGAACTCGAGCGCGAAATCATCGCGTTGAGCGAGCGCGCGCGCACTGAATCGGTGTTGGTGCGCACCCGCGTCCGTGCTGCCAGCAGCCGGCTGCCGGTGGCCGAGATGGTGCTCAACAGCGCCACGCTGAAAGCGTCCTACGCCTGCTACGACGCTGAGCGACAGGCACTCGGCGCAGCATGATGAGCGTGCTTGTTCGGGCCGCAGGCGGGGTGGGCCGGGCGGGCCGGGCGCCGTGAGCAGCGCCGGCACGGCCTTGGCCGCTGCACTGTCGGGGCGCTTTGTTGGCGGCGCCATCACGCCCACCTTGCTGCGTTTTGCGCTGCCGCTGCTGCTGACCAACTTTTTGCACGCGCTGGCCGGCACTTGGGCGGCGGTGTGGGTGGGCCAGGTGCTGGGGCCTAACGCGCTCACCGCAGTGGCCACCGCCAACGTCATTTTGCTGATGATGATGGGCGCGGTGATGGGCATGGGCACGGCTGCGGCGGTGGCCATCGGCCAGTCGCTGGGTGCCGGTGATTTGCCGGCCGTCAAGCGGGTGGTGGGCAGCGCGGTGGGCTTTATCGGCGTGTTTGCGCTGGCGCTGGCTGCTGCCGGCTGGCTGCTGGCGCCCACGCTGGTGGGCTGGATGGGCACACCCGACGCGGCGCGCGGCTTCACCACCACCCACCTGCGTTTCACCTGCCTCAGCATGCCCAGCATCTTCATCTACCTGGTGATGATGATGATGATGCGCGGCGCCGGTGATGCCCACACACCGTTCAAGTTCACCCTGCTGTGGATTGCCTTGGCGATGGTGTTGGGCCCATTGCTGCTGACCGGTGCCTGGGGCCTGCCGCGCCTGGGCATTGCCGGCCTGGGGCTGGCCAGCCTGCTGGCCAACGGCACTGCGCTGGCGGCGCTGGTGGGCTACATCTACCTCAAACGCTCCCCCATCGCGCTGCACCGTGCTGACCTGCACCACCTGCGGCCGGCCCCGGTGCTGCTGCGCCTGCTGATCCAGCGTGGTGTGCCGATGGCGCTGGAGACGCTGGTGGTGCAGGGCTCGTACTTCACCCTGCTGGCCATGGTCAACCAGCACGGCGCGGCCACGGCGGCGGCTTATGCCGGTGCGGCCCAGTTGTGGGGCTATGTGCAGATGCCGGCCAACGCACTGGCCGGGTCGATGTCGGCCATGGCCGCGATGAACATCGGCGCCGGCCGCTGGGACCGGGTGGACCAGATCGCCCTGCGGGGCTGCTTGATCAGCCTGGCCGTGTCGCTGCTGGCCACTGCCACGCTGTATGCGCTGGGTGAGCGGCCACTGCGCTGGTTCATCCCCGCGGGGGGCGAGGTGCTGGCCACAGCCTGGCACATCAATGTGATCGCGCTGTGGGGCTGGATCGCCTTGTCGGCCAGCATGGGCTTGTTCTCCATCATGCGGGCCAACGGCGCCATGCTGCCGCCGCTGCTGATTTTTGGCCTGACGATGTGGCTGCTGCGGGTGCCGTTTGCGCACGCGCTGCAGCCGGTGCTGGGCGCTGATGCGATTTGGTGGAGCTTCCCGGTTGGCTCACTCTGCGCCGCTGCGGCGGCCTGGGCCTGGTACCGGCGCGGCACCTGGCGCCAGGGCCGCTTGCTGCTGGCGGGTGCCAAGCCGGCGCCGGCCGATGACGCCCGGGTGGGCGAATGAACAACCTGGCCGGCGTGCCCACGCTGGCCATCAAACCAGGAGACCTGCCGTGGACAAGCCCAACAGCGCCGCCCCCGTCAACAGCCCAAAACCACCCTTCCGCAAGATGGACTGGCTGCCGCGCGACATCGCGGTCGAGCGGCGCGATGACGGCGTGCTGCTGCTCAAGTCGCGGTTTGCACTGCAGGCCTACGCGCCGCACATCCCCGCGCTGCTGGCCAGATGGGCGGCCGAGCGGCCCGCACACACCTGGCTGGCACAGCGCAAGGGCGCTGACCGGCAGTGGCAGCGCGTCAGCTACAGCCAGGCCCAGCAGACGGTGGACAGCCTGACCCAAGGCCTGCTGGGCCTGCAGCGCAGCCGCCCGCTGGCACCCCACTCAACACCCGGATCAGCACCCGACCCAACATCCAGCCGCCCGCTGGTCATCCTGTCAGGCAACTCCATCGAGCATGCGCTGCTGACCTTGGCCGCCATGCAGGCCGGCATGCCGGTGGTGCCCATCTCACCGGCCTACTCGCTGATGAGCCAGGACCATGCCAAGCTCAAATACCTGATCGCGCTGGTGCAGCCGGCGGTGTTGATGGTGCAGGACGCAGCGCAGTTTGAGCGCGCGCTGCAAGCGCTGGACCTGACGCAGACCACCGTGGTGCACGTGGACCGCGCCGCGCCCAACATCCCCAGCATTGCTTTTGCCGGCCTGGCGGCCACACCGGCCACAGCCGATGTGGCCGCCGCCGTGTCCCGCATCACGCCAGACACGGTGGGCAAGCTGCTGTTCACATCGGGCTCCACCGGCAGCCCGAAGGCGGTGATCAACACGCAAAAAATGATGTGTGCCAATGTGGCCATGGGCAGCCAGGTGCGGCGCCATCCACCTGGGCATGAAGCGGTGTTTCTGGACTGGATGCCCTGGAACCACACCATGGGCGGCAACGCGCTGTTCAACGCCTTGCTCAACGAGGGTGGCACGCTCTACATCGACGACGGCCGGCCCACGCCCACCCAGTTTGACGAAACCCTGCGCAACCTGCGTGAGGTCTCACCCACCTACTACGCCAACGTGCCGGCGGGTTATGCCGCGCTGGCCACCGCGCTGGAAAAAGACGATGCGCTGTGCATGCGCTTTTTCAAGAATCTTGGCCTGATGGCCTACGGCGGCGCGCGCCTGCCCGATGACCTGTATCTGCGCATGCAGGCGCTGGCAGTGCGCACTACCGGCCAGCGCATCGTGTTCTACACCGGCTGGGGTGCTACCGAGACCGGGCCCACCAGCACCGGCACCTACTGGGACACCGAGCGGGTGGGCCTGATCGGCCTGCCGTTCCCCGGGGTGGAACTCAAACTGGTGCCGGCCGGCCCCAAGTACGAACTGCGGCTGCGCGGTATCAACGTGACGCCCGGCTACTTTGGCCAGCCCGAGCTGACCCGTGCGATGTTTGATGACGAAGGGTTTTATTGCATCGGCGACGCCGGCACCCTGGTTGACCCGGCCGACCCGGCGCAGGGTTTGATTTTTGCCGGCCGGGTGGCCGAGGAGTTCAAGCTCACCACCGGCACCTTTGTGCAGGTGGGCGATCTGCGCACCGACGCGATTGCCGCTGCCTCACCCGTGCTGCTGGACGCCTTGGTCAGCGGCCAGGACCTGCCGTTTGTGGGTCTGCTGGCCTGGCCCAACCTGGCCGCCTGCCGCCAACTGTTGCAGCAGCCTGAGGCCACGCTGGAGCAGGTGGTGCAACACCCGGCGGTGCTGGCCTGCGTGCGTGCCGGGCTGGCCGCGCACAACGCCAGCGCCGGTGGCGCCAGCAGCCGGCGCATTGAGCGGCTGCTGCTGCTGGTGGAGCCACCGTCCATCGACGGCAATGAGCTGACCGACAAGGGCTACATCAACCAGCGCGCCGGCCTGGCGCGGCGCAGTGCCTGGGTCAACCGGCTGTATGCCGAGCCGCCGGATGCCGAGGTGCTGGTGCTGGGCTGAGCGGCGCCTGCGCCGGCCAGTCGATCAACCCGTTGATCGACCCGTCAATCAACCCGTCAATCAACCCGTTGATCGATCCGTCAATCGACCCGTGCGCCCGAGGCCTTGACGATCTTGGCCCACTTGGCGCCGTCAGCGCGGATCAACCTGGTGAACTCGTCCGAGCTGCTGGTGTAGGGCTCAAAAAACTGGGCCCGGATGGCTTGCCGCATCTCGGGTGAGCGCAACACCTTGACCAGCTCACCCTGCAGCCGATCGGCCACTGGCTTGGGCAGGCCGGCCGGCGCCATGATGCCAAACCACAAATCACTGCCGGCGGCCGAATAACCGGCCACCCCGGCTTCTTCCATCGTCGGCACGTCGGGAAGGTAGGGGCTGCGCTTGCTGCTGGTGACAGCCAACGCACGCACCCGGCCGCTGCGGCTTTGCGGGATGGCCACGTTCAGGATGTCGAACATGAAGGTGATCTGGCCGGCGATGGTGTCGTTCATCGCCAGCGCGCTGCCGCGGTAGGGCACATGCTGCATCTGCGTGCCGGTCACCATCTTCAACACCTCACCCGACAAGTGGTTGGACGAGCCGTTGCCGGCCGAACCAAAGCTCACCTTGTCCGGGTTGGCGCGGGCGTAGTCCACCAGCTCTTTCACCGTTTTGGCCGGATGGCTGGCGTTGATCACCAGCATGTTGACGTAGGACACCGCAGTGGTGAGCGGCGTGAAATCCCTGACCGGGTCGTAGCCCACCCGCTCGCCGTACAGCGCCGGGTTGATGGCGTGGGTGCCGGTGGTGGACAAGCCGATGGTGTAACCATCGGGCGCTGATTTGGCCAGCGCCTGCATGCCCACCCCACCGCCGGCGCCGCCCCGGTTCACCACCACCACCGGCTGGCCCAGCGCGGCCTGCTGTTGCAAGGCCACGCCGCCCGGGAACATGTCGGTCGGC
>JANPOW010000297.1:0-2734 GCA_031428185.1 Betaproteobacteria bacterium
GCACAGCATCGTGGCCTACAGCGACAACTCGTCGGTGATGGCCGGCGGCACGATCCAGCGCTGGCTGCCGCAGGGCTTCACCAATGCCCCGGCCTACGGCCCGCGTGAGGAGTTGACCCATGTGCTGATGAAGGTGGAGACCCACAACCACCCGACCGCGATCAGCCCGTTTCCGGGGGCGTCCACCGGCGCGGGTGGCGAGATCCGTGACGAAGGCGCCACCGGGCGCGGCTCAAAACCCAAAGCGGGGTTGACGGGTTTTTCGGTCTCCAACCTGCACCTGCCCGGCCTGGATGAACCCTGGGAGCAGCAGCCCGTCGGCAAACCCGCCCACATTGCCAGCGCGCTGCAAATCATGATCGACGGCCCACTGGGCGGTGCTGCCTTCAACAACGAGTTTGGCCGGCCCAGCCTGGCGGGTTACTTCCGGGTCTTTGAGCAAGAAGTGGCCGGCCTGGTGCGCGGCTACCACAAGCCCATCATGATTGCCGGCGGGTTGGGGCAAATCCACGCCGATCAGACCCATAAATTGCCCTTCGCCGCCGGCACGCTGCTGGTGCAACTGGGCGGGCCGGGCATGCGCATCGGCATGGGTGGTGGTGCTGCCAGCTCCATGGCCGCCGGCAGCAACACGGCAGCGCTGGACTTTGACTCGGTGCAGCGTGGCAACCCCGAGATCCAACGCCGCGCCCAAGAAGTCATCAACCACTGCTGCAGCTTAGGTCAGGCCAATCCGGTGTTGGCCATCCACGACGTGGGCGCCGGTGGCATCAGCAATGCCTTCCCCGAGTTGGTGGACGGTGCCGGCAAAGGCGCCACGTTCGATCTGCGCAAAGTGCCGCTGGAGGAGTCCGGCCTGGCGCCCAAGGAGATCTGGTGCAACGAAAGCCAGGAGCGCTACACCCTGGCCATTGACCCCGCCGCCATGCCGCTGTTTGCGCAGATGTGCGCGCGTGAGCGCTGCCCGTTTGCGGTGGTGGGCGTGGCCACCGATGCGCCCGTGCTGGTGCTGGAAGACGGCCCGGGTGGTGCGCGTGTGATCGACATGCCGATGCAGGTGCTGCTGGGCAAACCGCCCAAGATGCACCGCGATGTGCAGCGTGTGGTGCGTACTGCACCCGCACTCAACCTCACCGACGTCAAGCTGGCCGCCGTGGCCTTCAGTGTGCTGCGCCACCCCACCGTGGCCAGCAAGCGTTTCCTGATCACGATTGGTGACCGCACCGTGGGGGGTTTAAGCCACCGCGACCCGATGGTCGGCCCCTGGCAGGTGCCGGTGGCCGATTGCGCGGTGACGCTGGCTGACTTCACCGGCCTGCGCGGCGAGGCCATGAGCCTGGGTGAGCGCACGCCGCTGGCCGCGCTGGACGCCCCCGCGTCCGGCCGCATGGCAGTGGGTGAGGCCATCACCAATCTGCTGGCTGCGCCGATCACGCTGTCCCGCATCAAGCTCAGCGCCAACTGGATGGCGGCCTGCGGCGAGCCGGGTGAAGACGCCGCGCTGTACGACACCGTCAAGGCCGTGGGCATGGACTTGTGCCCGCAGCTGGGCATCGGCATCCCGGTAGGCAAGGACAGTTTGTCGATGCGCACGAAATGGACAAGCGCGGCGGGGCTGGCACGGCAAGTGACGGCCCCCGTCAGCCTGATCGTCACCGCCTTTGCCACGCTGGACGATGTGCGTGGCACCTTGACCCCGCAGCTACAACCTGGCGAAACGGTGCTGATCCTGATCGACCTGGGCCAGGGCCGCATGCGCATGGCCGGCTCGATGCTGGCGCAGGTGATTGGGCAGTTTGGCTGTCCCACGCAAGATCGTGTTCCCGACCTCGACGAGCCCGCCCAACTCAAAGCCCTGGTCGCCGCCATCAACCAATTGCGGGCTGAAGGCAAGCTGCTGGCCTACCACGACCGCAGCGACGGCGGCCTGTGGGCAACAGTGTGCGAGATGGCCTTTGCCGGCCAACTGGGTGTCAGCCTCAACGTCGATTTGCTGGTGACCGAGGGTGACGGCATCAGCGACAGCCGGGCCGAGATGGGCGACTCCAAAAACTGGGCCGGCCAGGTGGGTGCACGCCGCGATGAGCTGACGCTCAAAGCCCTGTTCAATGAAGAGCTGGGTGCGGTGATCCAGGTGGCCCGCGCTGAGCGCGACGCGGTGATGGCCGTGCTGCGGGCCTACGGCCTGTCACGCCACAGCCATGTCATCGGCAAGACCAACGCAGCAGCCGTGGTGGACGTGTGGCGCGACGCCAAAGCCCAGTTCAGCGCACCGCTGCAGGCACTGCAACAAGCCTGGGACACCGTGAGCTGGCAGATCAGCCGGCTGCGCGACAACCCGGCCTGCGCTGACGCCGAACATACCGCCGCCGGTGTCGGCCCCGCCGGTGGTGATGCTGGCTTGCACCAGCACCTCACGTTTGATGCCACTGAGGACGTGGCCGCGCCCTACCTCAACTTGAAGCGTCCAGCTTTTGCCATCTTGCGCGAGCAGGGTGTCAACTCCCACGTCGAGATGAGCCATGCGCTGGCCCAGGCCGGCTTTGACACCTTTGATGTGCACATGAGTGATCTGCAAGCCGGCCGGGCGCGGCTCAGCCAGTTCCAGGGCCTGGTGGCCTGCGGCGGGTTCAGCTACGGTGACACCCTGGGCGCGGGCCAGGGCTGGGCCCGGTCGATCCTGTTCAACCCGGCGCTGACAGACCAGTTTGCAGCTTTTTTTGCCCGGCCCGAC
>JANPOW010000298.1:0-6785 GCA_031428185.1 Betaproteobacteria bacterium
GGCGCACGCTTTGGCGCACCAGGTGCAAGGCTTTTTGGACCAGCGCCGGCTGCGCCTGCATCCGCGCAAGACCGAGGTGCTGCGCTGCGCTGCACCCAGCGTGTTTCTCGGGTTGGAGTTGTGGCCTGGCGGGCGGCGGCGCCTGCCGGCGGCCAACGTGGCGCGCGCCGCGCAGCGTCTGGCGCAGTGCCGCCAGGGCTTTGCCGACGGCAGCCTGGATGAGGCCACCGTGCGCCTGCGCATCAACGGTTGGGTGGCGCATGCACGCCATGCCGACACCTTTCAGCTGCGCCGGCGCTGGTTTGGCAGAGGCTGGTTTGCCCCGGCGGGTGAGCCGCTTCGGCCGCAGTCTGGCGGCTAGACTTTGCCGGCCACTGCACTGGCCAGACGACTCCCTGGCCGGCCAGTGGTGCCGGCCCGGCCTTCCAGACCGGGGTGTTGGCCGCGCGTTCGGTGCGCGGCGCCGCCTTCAACAACAACGACAACAGGTTGCGCCTGGCCAACCGTGACAACTACACCCCCGGCAACCGCAACAACAACTTGGGTTTCCGTCTGGTCGCCCGCATCCCCCTGCGGCCTGAGCGGCCCGGCCCACGGGCTTGGCCGGAGCGCTCACGGGGTATCCAGGCCGGGCCCGGCATGCCTTGGGCTCCCTGCCGCCTTGGTGCCTGCGGGTGCGGTGGCGGGGGGGCCGCTTTTTTGCCCGCCGTGCAGGCTGGCGCGCCCGGTGCCAATTGACGCCACTGCTATCGCCGCGCGATACTAAACCGCGTGATCGAGAGCTTTGCCGACAAGCGCACCGCCGCCATCTTTGACGGGCTGGAGGTGCGTGGCCTGCCGCCGGAGATGCAGGCAGTGGCCCGGCGCAAGCTCAAGATGATCGACGCGGCCGTGTCGCTGCAATCTCTGCGCGTGCCGCCCGGCAACCGGCTGGAGCCGCTCAAGGGCAAACGCAAAGGCCAGTGGAGCATCCGCATCAACGACCAATGGCGCATCTGCCTGCGCTGGCAAGACGGCGCGGCGCTGGAGGTGGAGGTGTTGGACTACCACTGACCCGCCGCACCACCGATTCACATTCACGAAAACCCCCCATGACCATCCCCCGCAGCGCCCTCAAGCAGCAGACCTACAGCGGCATCACCACCGGCCGCAGCCTGGCGCCGGTACACCCCGGTGCGGTGCTGTGGGCCGATTTCATCCAGCCCATGGGCTTTAGCCGCTATCGCGTGGCCAAAGCGCTGGGCGTGCAGCAGCGCCGTGTTGACGAGATCTGCAACGGCAAGCGCAGCATCACCGCCGACACCGCCGTGCGCCTGGGTCTGGCGTTTGGGGTAGAGCCGCAGTTTTGGCTCAACCTGCAGGCGCAGTACGACATTGAGTTGGTGCAGCGGGCGCAAGGGCCGCAGTTGGCCGGCTCGGTATTGGCGCTGGCGGCGTGATGGCCGGCGCCGCTGGCAACCCGCCCACCGGCCGCGCAGTGCCGCGCAAGCCATCCAGCAACCCGGTGTGGGTTGAGTTGGAGGCCCTGGCCATCCGCTACAAAACGCTGCCGCCCAAGCCACAACCGCCGGCCACAGACCCGGAGCGTGAGCGACTGCGCAAAGCCATTTTTGGCCTGCTGGCCGCCACCTGGGTGCAGATGGTGGCTGACGATGCGGCGGGCGATGTGGCCGGTGATGTGCCGCGTGATGTGCCGCGTGATGAAGGCAGTGGTGCCAACCCCGGCGACGGCCCCGGCATCAGCCAAACCCGCCTGGTGCGCCGCGACAGCGCGCTGCAGACGGTGCTGCGGGCCGAGGCGGCCAAGCTGGCCCGCCTGCACCACAACGATGATTTGACGCTTGCGTTTGGCAGCCCCACCAACCTGGCGGCCGAGGCGCAGCAGGGCTTTATCGAGTCGCGCGCGCAGCGTTATGCCAAGCGCCAGCAAACCCTGCTCAGCGGCATGCTGGCCGATTGGGGCGACGGCCGGGCCAGCCTGTACACCTTCATCAGCCGGGCGGCGGCCAACTTCTTGATCGACATGCACCGTGAGTTCCGCGCCCACGGGGACGGCCCGCATGTGCAGGGTGCCACCCCGGCCAGTTGGACGCTGGCGCCGGCGGCCGGTGTTGACGCCAGCCACACGCATGACGCCGATTGGCTGGAGGCGCAGCACACCCGGCACGCCCCGTCTGCCCAAG
The DNA here is from genome assembly GCA_031428185.1 of Betaproteobacteria bacterium. Lineage (GTDB taxonomy): Bacteria > Pseudomonadota > Gammaproteobacteria > Burkholderiales > Burkholderiaceae_C > Pseudaquabacterium. Next base: position 2,184 of record JANPOW010000298.1, read on the forward strand.
AAGCCGAAGAAGAGGCTGAAGAGGCCGCAAGCCACGCACAGGCGCTGCAGGCACTGGACGCTGCGGTGGCCAAATTGCCGGCTGACCTGCAAATGTTGGTGCAGCTAGAGCGCAGCAAGGCGGAACACGGCTTGGCAGACAGCGAAATCATCCGCCGCATGGGCCTGGGCAGCCGCAACACGCTGGTTGCCCGGCGCAAGCGCCTGCATGCCGCGCTGCGCGGTTTGCTGGGCCGGCCGGCGGGGTATTGAGCGCCGGCCGCCACCCCAGCGCCTGCACTGGCCGGCCAGCGGCACCGGCTTCAATCTGGCCGTCGCCACACCCATCCCGATGCCACACGGCCCGCCGCAGCGGGCTCAGGTTTCACCGGTGCTGCGGCGCACCTTGATGGTGTCTGGCGTGTGCTTTTTTAGCCAATCTCGCAGCGCACCATCCACCCGGGTTTGCCATCCATCGCCAGTGGCCCGAAATGCTGAAAGCACTTCAGGCGACAAACGGATGTTGATCACTTCCTTTGGGGGCCGTTTGCCTGGCCCGCGCTGACCCGGTTTTCGTTTTGCGGCCAGTGCAGCACGGGCAACCTGATATCCGCCGCCGTGCGTGACCAGCGCGTCTTTGAAATACGCAGAGACGGCCGTCGGATCATTGGGGTCGTAGGGGCTCTCGGGATCGTGAACATGGTCTGGCGCCGCCGCAACGGCAGCCTTGATTTGTTCAGCGGTGAAGATCGGAGAAGTATTCGCGCGCTTCATGTTTGGTCGCCTTGCGTAAAGAGACGACGTGAACGTTGTCACCGCGCTCGGTGTAGGTCATGCGGACGACGTGACCGCCCAGCCAGCCCAGCCGGTTGATGCGCTGTTCACCGTAGCGCAGCCTGTCATCTTCTTTGGCGGTGATCGGCCCGTCGACGACGGCCTCGTAGCCCACAAAGTCCATCTTGTGGGCTGTGATGTTCAACAGCCGCTTCGGTTCATCCCACGTCACCATCGTTTAATTGTATCCACGAAAAACGTGAACCGCAATCAAGCAGTCATCACCACGATCTTGCCGGTGACGCTGCGCCCGGCCATCGCCGCAAACGCCTGCACCGCATCCACCAACGCAAACCGCGCGCCGATGGCCGGCCGCAGCACCCCGGCTTCCGCCAGGTGCTGCACCGCGGCCAGGTGCTCCACCGCCCGGGCCGGGTAGCGGCGGCCGTACTCCCCGGCCCGCACGCCGATCACGCTGTAGCCCTTGATCAGCGGCCGGTTGGCGTCCAGCACCGGGATGCGGCCGCTGGCAAAACCCAGCACCAGCAGCCGGCCACCGAAGGCGATGCAGCGCTGGGATTCATCAAACACATCCCCGCCCACCGGGTCGGCCACCACGTCGGCGCCCCGGCCATCGGTGGCGGCCAGCACCGCGTCTTTGAACTGGCTGGCAGGCAGCACCTGCACACCCAAATCAGCCAGCGCGGCCACGCGCTGCGGCTGGCTGGCGGTGGCGATGACTTTGGCGCCCAGGTGCAGGCCGATCTGCACACACGCCTGGCCCACACCGCCCCGCGCGCCGTGTACCAGCAGGGCTTCACCGCGCTGCAACTGGCCCAGCCGGGCCAGCGCCACCCAGGCGGTGAGGCCGGTGACGGTGAGCGCCGCGCCAGCGTCCATCGCCACGCCCGCCGGCAGCGGCCGCAGGCTGGCGCCAGGCACCACCACCTGCTGGGCCAGCAGGCCGTGTTTGCCGCCCAGCAGCACCGCCTGGCCGGGCAGCCAGCCGCTGCCGGGCCCGGCCTCGGCCACCACGCCGCTGCCCTCCATGCCGGGCACAAATGGCAGCGGTGGCTTGAACTGGTAGAGGCCCCGGGTCATCAGCAAGTCGGGGAAGTTGAGGCTTGCGGCGTGCATCACCACGCGCACATCGGCCGCACCCAGCGGCGGCAGCGGCCAGCGGCGCAAGGCCAGACCGCTCAAATCATCTGACAGGTGCTGGCAGACCAGGGCCAGGGTGTCAGCGGGTTGTTGGGGCATGGTGGTGGTGGTGGCGCAGCGCAAGGGCAAAAGCCCAGCCTAGACCAGCGCTGCGGCCGGCACAGTCCCCGGGGGTACAGTGCGCGGCCCACCATGCCAGACCACACCACACCCCCCGCAACACCGCCTGCCGCCGCCCCGGCGCCCGTCACCACGGCCCCGGCCGCTGACAAGCCCCGCCCACCGCCGCAAGCCCTGCCCAATGCGCGCCATGCCGCCCGGGTGCCGGCCCACATCACGGCCGATGCGCTCAACCGCATCCGCAACGCCGCCTACCAGTTGCCCCAAGTAGTGGCACCGGCCGACATGCCGGCCGACCTGGTGCCCGAGCACGCGCCCGATGCCGATGAGCGCATGGACCGCCTGGGCCTGGTGCTGCTGCAAAAAGGCGTGACCGGCCAGCGCCCCAGCCGCTGGATATCGCCCAGCTTGCTGGACGAGGCCTTGCGCCACCTCAGCGCCGTGGGCACCGGCCCCAAATTGCGCGGCGTGATGACCGAGCGCAGCAGCGTGCTGGATGCGCTGGCCATCACCCGCGCCGGCCCCGCCACCTGGGAGCGCCTGGCGGTGCAGCCGCTCACACTCGCGCAAGACGCCTGGCGCATCGACGTGAGCCACTTGATCCCGCTGGAGCCTGCCGCCGTGTGGCAGTTCTTCCGCGATGGTGACCAAGCGGCACTCAAACTGGCGCTGCGCCACACGCCAGACTGGCCACATGCCACCGCGCTGCAAACCACGCTGGACAAGCTGGTCGACCAGGCCGGCAACATCAACCCGGGCCGCATCGAGTCCCTCTTGCCGGGCCTGCAAGCCGAATGCGCCACCCCGCAGGGCCTGGCCGAGCTGACCACCGCCTGCAACCGCGCGCTCGACCGCTGGGCGAACCGCGTCAATGAACTGGACACGCTGGACGATTTGACGGCCGAGCTGGCCTTCCAGGGCTACCCCGACAGCTTCAAGACCGCGCGCCGCGCCAGCCGCAAGGTCACGCTGTTTGTCGGCCCGCCCAACAGCGGCAAAACCTACACCGCGTTTGAGCGGCTGGCGGCCTGCGAGAAGGGTGTGTACCTGGCCCCGCTGCGCCTGCTGGCACTCGAAGGCCGTGACCGGCTGATGGCCAAGGGTGTGCCGTGTTCCTTGCGCACCGGCGAGGAGAGCCAGGCGGTCGGCGGCGCCCGCGTCGTCAGCAGCACCATCGAGATGATGGGCACGGGTGACTTGATCGACGTGGCGGTGATCGACGAAGCGCAGATGATTTTTGACCCCTGGCGCGGCTGGGCCTGGACCCAGGCCATCGTCGGCGCGCCGGCTAAAGAGCTGCTCATCATCTGCTCCGCGTATGCAGTTCCAGCAATAGAGAACCTGCTCGGTTTGTGTGGTGAGCGCTGCGAGGTGCGGGTGTTTGAGCGCATGCAGCAGGTGCAGTTGCTGCCGGCCGCGGTGCCCATCGCCAACCTCAAACTGGGCGACGCGGTGGTGGCTTTCAGCCGGCGTGATGTGCTGATGCTGCGCGACCAGGTGGCGGCCAACGGCAAAACCGTGAGCGTGATTTACGGTGCCCTGCCACCTGAGGTGCGCAAGCGTGAAGCGGCGCGCTTTGCGAGTGGTGAAACCGAGGTGCTGGTGGCCACCGACGCGATTGGCATGGGCCTGAATTTGCCGATTCGGCGCGTGCTGTTTTCAACACTCACCAAGTTTGACGGCGTGGGTGACCGCACGCTGGACGAAAGCGAAGTGCACCAGATCGCCGGCCGCGCCGGGCGCTACGGTATCCATGAAGAAGGTTTTGCCGGCGTGCTGGCCGAGGCCGAGCCCACAGCGGCCCGCACCCTGCGCGACCTGCTGGCGTTGCAGCCGCGTGCGCCACGCCACTTCAAAGCGCCGGTGGCGCCCAACTGGTGGCATATCGAGACCATCTCCAGCAAGCTGGGCAAGCGCAAGCTGCGTGAGGTGCTGGGTGTGTTTGTCGAGCAGCTTGAACTCGACAACGCCCACTTTGCGGTGGCTGAGCTGCAGCAGATGCTGGAGATTGCCGCCCAGCTGGACGAGCGTGCCGCGCCGCTGAGCCTGCGTGAGCGTTTCATCTACGCGCAGGCGCCGGTGGACACCCGCACGGATCAATTGATGCAGCAGTTTTTGGGCTGGACCGAGCGCCACGCCTGGGACGGCCAGGCCGGTGAACCCAGCTTTTTGTTTGACGTGGACGAACACAGCCGGCTGGACCGCATGGAGCAAGCCCTGCGCGCCTGCACCCTGTGGTTGTGGCTGGACCAGCGTTTCCCCGGTGTGTTTGGCCATCTGGACGCGGTGGTGGCGCTGCGTGAGCGGCTGAATGACGGCATCGCCGGCCAACTGCGTGCGCGCCGGCCGCTGTGGCAGGCCCGCACCGGCCGGCCCGGTGGTGCGCGGCCGCCGGGTGGGCGCGGGCGGCGTTAAGGCGGCGTTTGGGCCGCCGTGCTGCCCCCATCACACCGGCCGCCCCAGCGTGCGGGCCAGCATGCCGGTCAGGTCATGAAAATCAGCGCCGTTGGCACGCACGCTGGCGCGTGACATGGGCTGCAGGATGGGCTTGTGGGCCTGGCCCGGCGCG
>JANPOW010000299.1:0-12000 GCA_031428185.1 Betaproteobacteria bacterium
GGGATCAGGGGCTGCGCTGTTGTTCATCTCGGCCGCCCAGGCCACACCCGGCGCCAGCCAGGCCACAGCGGGCGCGGTGGCGCCCAGGCTGGCAGCGGCGGCGGCGGCCACGCTGCCGGGCACGGGTGCAATCAGCGGGGCTGCGGCGTCCCGCACCTGGCCGGCCCACTGGCCACCCAGGCCTTGCCAGATCCAGCGCAAATGCCGCTCCACAAGGGCGTTGCGCGGGATCAGCGCCAGGCCGGTGCGCTGGCTGCAATGTTGAGGGAAACCACCTTGCAGGCGGATGCGCAGCAGGCCGCTGGCGGCTGCGGCGGCCGCTGCATCCGGCGCCACCGGGCTGGCCCAGTCCTCGGCCCAGTTGCGGCAGGGCGTGTCGGTCAGGCGCAGCGCGCTGCTGTCGATCTCCACCCCGGGCCGCGGTGGCCAGGCGCGGGCGGTGACCACACCGGGCTGGCCGGGGTCGTCACTGCGCAGCTCCAGGCCCAGCAGGTTGTGGTTGAACTGCAGCGCGTCGGGCGCCACGTTGTAGGCAAATTCAGGCCAGGCATCAAAGGCCGGGGCCAGCGGGTCGGGCAGGGCCGGGCGGAACAGATGCCGGTCCAGCACGATGTCGCCATTGATCTCGCGGATGCCCTGCCAGCGCAGCTCAGCCAGCAAGGCCCACAGCTGGGGCAGGCCCAGCTCGGCATCGGCGCCGCCGCGCAACACCAGGTCACCGGCCAGCACATCGCCCAGTTGTGGCGCCTGGGTCAGCAGCTCGGTAAAGCCCCGGTGGTTGGGGCCAAGCTGGTCCAGCGCCACGATGCTGGTGAGCAGTTTCATGGTGGACGCCGGCTGCATGGGCAGGTCGGCTTGCCATTGGAATGGGGCTGGCGGCTGCCACGTTTGCCACTTCGGCCCGCTGCGCGGTGCTGCGCCAATCGGCCCCAGCGGCAGCACCACGGCAGCCAGTGCGCTGGCCGGCACCTGGGCGCGGGCCAGGGCGTCCAGCACGCTGGTGGGCAAGGGATTGTGGTGCTGGCCGGGTGCTTGCACCGCTGCCGGCGTGGCCGTGCGCTGGGCCAGCACCGGCGTGGTCGCAGCCCCCGCCAACAGCAAACCCACCAACAGCCGGGCCCGTGGCAGGCGGCCATGCGCGGGCGGCGCATTTGCGGTGTTTGGCGCGTATGGCGCGTATGGCGCATGTGCGGTGCTTGGCGCGTATGGCATGTTCGCGGTGCTTGGCGCCTGGCACGGCGGTGGCGCGGGCGGTGGGCTCATCGGCGCGGGATTCTAGGAGCCTGTCGGGCTTGGGGAGCGTCGGCTGCGAAACGGCCTCAGCGGTCCATTTTTTACCGGCTTTTTGTCCCATAGTTGAACTATGGGCCTGCAAATCCGGCAAAAACTGTCCTCGCTGGGGCCGTTTCTCGCTATCGACGCCCCAAGTCCGACAGTCTCCTAGTCAGCGGCGATGATGCTGCGGCCCTGCGCCGCGCTGCCCGCCATGTCCGCCCCATCCACCCCTCAAGACCCCATGCCACCCACCATGCCCGACCCACGCCGCCGCGCGCTGCTGGGCCAGGCTGCCGGGCTGGCGCTGGCCGCGCCGCTGGCGGGCTGCGCCAGCAGCGCCCCATCAAGCCGCAGCGCCGCCATCAACAGCCAACACCGCGCCCAGGGCCAGGACAGCCGGGCGCTGTTTTTGGTGCTGCACTTCACCAGTGAGCCGTTTGAGGCCTCGCTGCGCATCCTGACCCGGCAGGCCGTCAGCGCGCACTACCTGCTGAGTGACGAGGCCCCGCCGGTGGTCTACCAACTGGTGCCCGAGCAGCAGCGCGCCTGGCATGCCGGTGACAGCGCCTGGGGCGGCCACAGCCAGCTCAATGCCAGCAGCATCGGGGTGGAGATCGTCAACCCCGGTGCGCTGACGCTGGCCAGCGGCGAGCGTGTCTTTGCGCCCTATCCGGCAGCGCAGATCGACCGGCTGATCCCGCTGCTGCAAGACATCGTGCAACGCCACCAAATCCGGCCCGACCGCGTGCTGGGCCACAGTGATATCGCGCCGCAGCGCAAGCTCGACCCCGGGCCGGCGTTCCCGTGGCAGCGCCTGGCGGCAGCTGGCCTGCTGCGTTGGCCTGACCCGGCGCAAGTGGCCGCGTTGCTGCCGGGTTATGCGGCGGCGCCGCCCAGCGTGGCCTGGCTGCAGCAGGTGCTGGCCCACATCGGCTACAGCGTGCCGGCCAGCGGGCTGCTGGACCCAGCCACCCAGCGTGTCGTCGCCGCCTTCCAGATGAAGTACCGGCCGGCGCGTTTTGACGGCCAGCCCGATGCCCAGACCGCCGCCCTGCTGCACAGCCTGGCCGGCCCGGTTGTGCCCTGACCTGGCCTGCGCCAGCGGCCGGAAACCCTGCACCGGCACGCCGGTGGGCAGGCCGGGACAATACGGGATGACCCTGATCCCGCCAGAGCCCACCGCACCCGCGCCGCGGCCCACAGCCGCCGCCCCTGATGCCGCGCCGGATACCGCCGCTGATGCCGCCGCTGATGCCACCGCTGATGCCACCGCTGATCGCGCCGCCGGCACTGCCCCCATCCCCGCGCTGGCGCTGGTTGCCCTGTCGCTGGCCGCACTGGCCAGCGGGGTGTCACTGCGGCTGGCGGACGCCCTGCTGCCCCGGCTGGTGCAGGAGTTTTCCATCACGCTGGGCCAGGCCTCGCAGGTGATCACCGCGTTTGCGGTGGCTTACGGCCTGTCGCAACTGCTGTTTGGCCCGCTGGGCGACCGCTTTGGCAAGTACCGGGTCATCGCGTGGGCCTGTGCCGCGTCGGCCCTCACCTCACTGGCCTGCGCCGCTGCGCAAAGCCATGCCGCGCTGCTGGTGGGCCGGTTGCTGGCTGGCGCCAGCGCCGCAGCGGTGATCCCCTTGGCCATGGCCTGGATCGGCGACGTGGTGCCCTACGCCCAGCGCCAGCCGGTGCTGGCGCGCTTTTTGATCGGCCAGATCAGCGGGTTTGCCATCGGTGTCTGGGCCGGTGGTTTTAGCGCCGAGCACCTGGACTGGCGCATGCCGTTTTACGGCGTGGCGCTGATTTTTGCCGCCGCGGCGCTGCTGCTGCAGTGGGTGCGCCGGCGCCTGCCCGCCGCAGCGCTGACCACCCGCGCCGCGCCCGGCCCGGCCTGGCGCCGCACGCGGGATGCGTTTGGCGCGGTACTGGCCCAGCCTTGGGCCCGGGTGGTGCTGGTCACGGTGTTTTTTGAGGGCGCCGCCGTGTACGGCCCATTTGCCTTTGTCGCCGCCCACCTGCACCAGCGTTTTGGCCTGCCGCTGTCCACCGTGGGTGCACTGGTGATGTTGTATGCACTGGGCGGCTTGGCCTTTGCGTTGGCCGCCCGCGTGCTGGTGCGCCGCCTGGGTGAGGTGGTGTTGGTGCGTGGCGGCTCGGTGCTGATGGCCCTGGCCCTGGGGCTGTTGGCCAGCGCACCGGCCTGGTGGTGGGCCATGCCGGCCTGCGCCCTGATGGGCCTGGGTTTTTACATGATGCACAACACCCTGCAGACCCACGCCACCCAGATGGCGCCCGAGCGGCGTGGTGCGGCGGTGGCGGCGTTTGCGGGTTGCTTCTTTCTGGGCCAGTCACTGGGTGTGGGTGTGGCCGGCCTGCTGGTGGGCGCGGTGGGCACCGCCTGGGTGCTGGCCAGCGGCGGCTGTTGCGTCCTGCTGGTGGGCTGGAACTTCAACCACCAGCGCCGCCGGCCGGCGGGTGTGGCAGCGCGCCTGGCCTGACCCGATCCAATCTGCACCGGCAGGCCGCTTAGCGAGCTGCCAGTCAGGTTGCAGCCGACCAGGCTTCAGCCAGCCACCAGCCCGCTTATCAGCCCGCCCACCAGCCCACCAGCCCGCCCACCAAGCCAATCAACGGCTTGGGGCTTGTTTTGCCAGCGCCTCGCGGCAGCTTGCGCGCAACCGCTCATCGGCCTGTGCCTCACAGCGTGCCACGGCATCGTTGATGCCGGCCTTGGTGCCCGGCTGGCCCGCCGCCGGCCGGCCAGACGCCGGTGCCACCGGCGCTACTGCGGTTTTGCCCAGCGGGATGTTGATCTGCGGTTTGGCCGGCTGCTCGGGCCGAAATTCACCCGGCATGCTGGCGCTGTCGCGGGTCTCGGCTGGGGACAGCAGCTTGGGTCCCGGTTTGGGCGCTGCCGCCGGGGCGGACGCACCCGCCCCGGGTGCCGGCGTTTGGGCTGGTGTCTGGGCCAGGGCAGGCGCGGCCGCCCACAGTGCGGCCAGGCAGACCAAGCCTGCCAGCGCGCTGCGTTGCGATGGCGATGGCGATGGCGATGCGGTAGAGGTTGTCATGCGGGTGGCCTGCAACAGTGGAGACCGCACCCACTCTGCGCCACACCGCCCGCCGCCGCCGTAGGACAAGCCGCCGCAGCGCCATCAGCCCATTGCGAGGTGTGCACCACGTTGCGCACCACCGGGTAGAGGTGCGTTTGCCAGCGCTCGCCGCTGAGCACACCGTGGTGGCCCACGTTGGGTGCCCGGCGCCCGCGTGGCGCCACGGCACGCTGCTGATCAGCTTGCGTTTGAACCACTCGATGGGCTTGGCGGTGGCCAGCACATTCACCGCCGTGGGGCTGATGCGGCAATCGAAGGCAGCACGCCGGCCACCGCAGCGGCCACCGCGCAAGGCGTGGCACCACTCACGCGGGGCAGCAAAAACTACCCGATCTGGTCTTTGCGTGGCTGGTTGCTGGCGCGTTTTCCGGCATCCCGTTTACCGGAGTGATGGTCTCGCCCGCCGATGTGCATGCACGCAAAGGGCTGCGGCTGCTGGCGCCGTCCATTCTGGTGCCCTGCCACAGCCGGGCCGTTGTACAAAAACAAATGGCGCAAGCCCTCGCTGCGCCAGGCGGTGTCTGCCGGTTTGACGTGTGAGAACGTGGTGATGGTGCTGTCGGGCATGGGGCGGCCGTCCAAAGTGCGGTTGATGTGCCGGTTCAACAGGCAAAAGACGTTCCAATTCATGACCCCACGACCACCACTCCACTGCCCAGCCCAGGACATCCCCGACACATGGCCAAACACCCTCTGGGCACCGCCTGGACCCGGCTGATCACACGCCGCCTGAACACCTTGGCCCGTGCTGCCCTGCGCAGCAGCACCCGCGCCGCCACACAGGCGATACGGCAGGCCGGCAAGGCGGCCAAGCCGGCCAAGCCGGCCAAGCCGATCAAGCCGCGCCCACTGGCCCGGCCACCCAGCCCCAGCAAGCTTGCCAAAACCACCAAGGCCACCCCGGCGGCCGACCTGGCAGCCGGCAGCGGCAGCTGGACCACTGGCGTGGCCGTGGGTGCCGCTGGCGCTCGGCGTTATGCCGTCTTCAAGCCCGCCGGTGTGGCCCGCAGCGAGCGCCTGCCGCTGCTGGTACTGCTGCACGGCTGCACCCAGGACGCCGCAGGTTTTGCCCGCAGCACCGGCATGAACCAGCTGGCCACGCGGCAGCGCTGCCTGGTGCTGTACCCCGAGCAAGACCGCCTGGCCCAGCCGCAGGGTTGCTGGAACTGGTTTGCCACCCGCCACGGCCGGGCCCAGGCCGAGGCCACGCTGCTGCTGCAGGCCATCGAGCAGGTTTGCAGCAGCCAGCCGGTGGACCGCAGCCGGGTGGCGGTGGCCGGCTTGTCGGCCGGGGCCAGCATGGCGGCCATGCTGGTCACCCTGCAGCCGCAGCGTTTTTGTGCGCTGCTGATGCATTCCGGCATCGCGCCGGGCACGGCCGATTCCACCTTGTCGGCGCTGCGTGCCATGCGCGGCCAGCGGCCCACTGCCGCGCTGGCCGCCACCCCCGCCGCCATGGCCAGCAGCTGGCCGCCGCTGTTGGTGATCCACGGCAGCCACGACACGGTGGTGGCGCCCGGCAACGGCACCGCCGCCGCCCAGGCCTGGGCCACAGCGGCCGGCGCCGTTGCCGGGCCGCCGCGCACGCTGCAGCGTGGCAAGCGCCGCGCCATGACGGTGACCGACTACCACTGCCGCAGCAGCAACGGCCAGCCGCGCCGCACCGTGGCCACGCTGGTGCTGGTGGCCGGCATGGGCCATGCGTGGAGCGGGGGCGCCGCCGGCCAGCCCTTCAGTGATCCGACCGGGCCTGACGCATCGCGCCTGCTGTGGGCGTTTGCCGCCAGGCAGTTCCGTGACAAGGTGCACACGCCGGCAGCCACCCCGTCCCGGGGGGCCCTGCCCCGGTTGGCCAAACCCAGACTTTAGGATGGGTGCAGCCGTCGAGGCGCCGCCACGCAGCCGCCACAACACCCTGAATACCGGAGCCCCGCGCATGACCGACCTGCTGGTCCGTCGCTTGCTGATTGACCTCAAAGCCCCGTTCCCGGCACGCTGGAATGGCGGCGATGCGTTCCGCTCGGCCTTGTTCAATGCGCTGTCCATGAGCTTCCCGGTGGGTGAGTCGTATTTCATCGATTCGGTGCGCAATGCCCAGGCCTTGCTGCCGCAGGCCGATCAAGCGGCGTATGCGGCCGACGTGCAGGCCTTTGTCGCGCAAGAGGCCACCCACCGCCACCTGCACAGCTTGTTCAACATGCAATTGCAGCGCCACGGCCTGCACAACCAGATCGAGCAGCGCGCGCTGCAACGGCTGCGCGCCAATGCCCAGCGGGATGCACGCATGCACCTGGCCGCCACCGCCGCCACCGAGCACCTCACCGCCCTGTTTGCTGACTGGCTGCTGCGCCACCCGGACGCCCTGGCTGGTGCCGAGCCCCGGTTGCAGGCCTTGTGGTTGTGGCATAGCGCCGAAGAATCCGAGCACCGCAGCACCGCATTTGCGCTGTACCAGCGTGTCAGCGGCCACCACGGCTGGCGGGTGCGCGTCTTTCACTACATCACGCTCACCTTCTTGCTGGACCTGGCCAGCCAGACGCTGCGCAACCTGTGGCAAGACCGCGCCCTGCTGCGCTGGCAGACCTGGCGCAGCGCTGGCGCCCTGCTGTTTGGCCCAGATGGTTTGTTGCGTGGCAACGTGGCCGGCTGGCGCCGCTACAAGGCGCTGGATTTCCACCCGGCGCAGCAAGATGCCAGCGCCGCGCAGCGCTGGCTGGCCGACAACACGGCGCTGTTTTCGGTGGTTGAGCAGGCGCGCTAGATGACCAGCCGCGCCAGGCGCGGCGTCTCCAGCGCATCGGGCACCGGCCCGGTCCTTGTCCCCCGTGTGACCGCCGCTGGCGTGGGTGCTGGTTACCGTCTTCGCCGCTGCGGCCAGCCCAGGCCGCAGCGCTGATCACCGGAGCCGCCCCATGAATTTTGACCACCCACCCAAGGTGCAGGCGCTGCAGGCCCGCCTGCATGCCTTCATGCAAGACCACGTGCTGCCGCGTGAGCACGACTACCACGCCCAGCTCGATAGCAACCGTGCGGGCGGCAACGCCTGGCTGCCCAGCGCGGTGATTGAAGAACTCAAGCCCAAGGCGCGCGCCGCCGGCCTGTGGAACCTGTTTTTGCCCGAGAGTGAGCGCGGTGCCGGCCTCACCAACATGGAATACGCACCGCTGGCCGAGATCATGGGCAGCGTGCCCTGGTCCAGCGAGGTGTTCAATTGCAGCGCGCCTGACACCGGCAACATGGAAACGATCGAGCGCTACGGCAAGCCCGAGCACAAAGACCAGTGGCTGGCACCCCTGCTGCGTGGCGAGATCCGCTCGGCCTTTTTGATGACCGAGCCGGCCGTGGCCAGCAGTGACGCCACCAACATCGAAACCTCCATCAAGCGCGACGGTGACGACTACGTCATCAACGGCACCAAGTGGTGGTCGTCCGGTGCCGGTGACCCACGCTGCGCCATCCTCATCGTGATGGGCAAGACCGACTTTGACGCCCCGCGCCACAGCCAGCAATCGATGGTGCTGGTGCCCATGGCCACCCCCGGCGTCAAGGTGCTGCGCCCGCTCAAGGTATTTGGCCGTGACGACGCACCGCACGGCCACATGGAGGTGGAGCTCAAAAACGTGCGCGTGCCCGCCAGCAACGTGCTGCTGGGCGAGGGCCGCGGCTTCGAGATCGCGCAAGGCCGGCTAGGGCCGGGGCGCATCCACCACTGCATGCGCCTGATCGGCATGGCCGAGCGTGCGCTCAGCCTGATGTGCCACCGGCTGGACAGCCGGGTTGCGTTTGGCAAGGAGATCTCGCGCCAGGGGGTGTGGCATGAGCGCATTGCCGACGCCCGCTGCAAGATCGACGGCGCCCGTTTGTTGACCTTGCGTGCCGCCTACATGATGGACACCGTGGGCAACAAACAAGCCAAAGCCGAGATCGCGATGATCAAGGTGGTGGCGCCCTTGATGGCTTGTGAGGTGATCGACATGGCCATCCAGGCCCACGGTGGTGGTGGTGTGAGTGACGACTTTGTGCTGGCCGGCTTTTACGCCCATGCCCGCACGCTGCGCCTGGCCGACGGCCCGGACGAGGTGCACCGTGAATCCATCGCCAAGCTGGAGCTGGGCCGCCAGCGAGCGCTGCGTACCGGCTTCAAGCCGCCCGAAGTTGACATGCCTGTGACAAGGGGTTCTTGAAATGCGCGCCGTGCTTTGCAAGGCCTGGGGCCTGCCCGACACGCTGGTGGTGGAAGACGTGCCCACACCCGTGCCCGGCGCCGGCGAGGTGCTGGTCACCGTCAAGGCCGCGTCGGTCAACTACCCCGACGTGTTGATGATCCAGAAGAAATACCAGGTCCAGCCCGAGCTGCCGTTCATCCCCGGCAGTGAGGTGGCCGGCACGGTGGCCGCGTTGGGCGAGGGTGTGAACAACGTCAAGCTCGGTGACCGCGTCATCGCCTTTGTCGGCCTGGGTGGCTTTGCCGAGCGTGTTGTGACCAAAGCTGCCGGGCTGATCCCGATCCCGCCGCAACTCGACGACGCTACCGCCGCCGCCTTCACGCTGGTCTACGGCACCTCGCACCACGCCGTGGTGGACCGGGGCGCGCTGCAAGCCGGCGAAACCATGCTGGTGCTGGGCGCCGCCGGTGGGGTGGGCTTGTCGGCGGTGGAGATTGGCAAGGCACTGGGCGCCCGCGTGATTGCCGCTGCATCCACCGATGAAAAACTGGCGGTGTGCAAGGCCCACGGCGCTGATGTGTTGATCAACTACAGCACCCAAGACCTGCGCGCCGCCATCAAAGACGCCACCGGCGGCAAAGGCCCGGACGTGATTTACGACCCGGTGGGTGGCATCTACGCCGAGCCGGCCTTCCGCAGCATTGGCTGGCGTGGCCGTTACCTGGTGATCGGCTTTGCCAATGGCGAGATCCCCAAGCTGCCGGCCAACCTGATGCTGCTCAAAGGCGCCAGCCTGGTGGGTGTGTTCTGGGGCGACTTTGCGCGCCGTGAGCCCAAAGCCAATGCCGCCGCGATGCAGCAGATGATGGGCTGGGTGGCCGAGGGCAAACTGCGGCCGCTGGTCTCGGCCCGCTACAGCCTGGCCGACACGGCCAAAGCCTTCAACGCGCTGGCCGCCCGCCAGGCCACTGGCAAGGTGGTGATCGAGCCGGGCCGCTTGGCCAGTGAGTGACATCAGTGCGTGACATCACTGCGTGACATCACTGCGTGACATCAGCGCGTGATGTCAGCGCGTGAATTCAGCGCCAAACCCCTGAGTTGAGGAGACCCCTTTATGAAGACCCGCATCACCGAGTTGTTTGGCATCCAGCACCCCATCATCCAGGGTGGCATGCACTTTGTCGGCTTTGCCGAGCTGGCCGCCGCCGTGTCGAATGCTGGTGGCTTGGGGCTAATCACCGGCCTGACGCAGCGCACACCGGAGCTGCTGGCCAAAGAGATCGCGCGCTGCCGCGAGATGACCGACAAGCCCTTTGGCGTCAACCTCACCTTTTTGCCGGTGCTCAGCGCGCCCGACTACCCCGGCTACATCAAGGCCATCATCGACGGTGGCATCAAGGTGGTGGAGACCGCCGGCAACAACCCGCAAAAGTGGTTGCCCGCGCTGCACCAGGCCGGCATCAAGGTGATCCACAAATGCACCTCGGTGCGCCACTCGCTCAAGGCCGAAGCCATCGGTTGTGATGCGGTCAGCGTGGACGGTTTTGAGTGCGGCGGCCACCCGGGTGAAGACGACATCCCCAACTTCATCCTGCTGCCACGGGCGGCCGATGAGCTGAAGATTCCGTTTGTGGCCTCGGGCGGCATGGCCGATGGCCGCTCACTGGTGGCCGCGCTGGCGCTGGGCGCCGAGGGCATCAACATGGGCACCCGCTTCATCGCCACGCAAGAAGCGCCGGTGCATGACAACGTCAAACAAGCCATCCTGGCTGCCAGTGAGCTGGACACCCGGCTGGTGATGCGCCCGCTGCGCAACACCGAGCGGGTGCTGCGCAACGCTGCCACCGACAGCCTGCTGGCCAAAGAGAAGGCGCTGGGTGCCAACCTGAAGTTCGAAGACATCGTGGCCGAGGTGGCCGGCGTCTACCCCAAGATCATGATCGACGGCGCGATGGACGCGGGCGTGTGGTCGTGCGGCATGGTGGCCGGGTTGATCCACGACATCCCCACCTGCAAAGCCTTGATCGACCGCATCATGGCCGAGGCCGACCAGATCATCCGCCAGCGTCTGGCGGGGTTTCTGGCAGCCTGACCCGGCACGCCCAGCGGCTGGTTGCGCGGCTGCGCAGCGGCTGACTGCGTCCGCTGGCGCACCCAGGCCGGGTGTGGCTGCTGGGCTTGCACGCCACCCGGCCCCGCTGCGGTGTGCGCTAAATCACGACGGTGGCGGCACGCCGGTGTTGTTTTTGCTGATTCGCTGGCCGGCGCTGATGGAAAATGAGAAAAACGTCGCAACCGAGCCCTATTTTTGAAATCGCTGCCCGCCCAAGTCACCAGTGCCGCACAGGCCGCACAGGCCGCCCAGCCGGCGCTGGTGTCAGCGGGTGCAGCAGCGGCTGGGTCTGCCGGGCTGGCGGGCGGGCCACCGCTGCAGTGGTCGCCCAGTTTCAACGACCTGCGCCAGGTCTACACACCCGCACGCAGCCCTGCCGGCGACACCACCGCTGCGGGCGTTGACGGCCTGTTGGGCAAGGCCTTGGTGCTGCAAGCAGGCCCGCAAGCAACCGGTCTGCCCGGCGCGCTGGATGGTGGCACCGCGCTGCCAGAGGCGGCCTTGCTGTCAGGCCTGGTGTTGTTTTTGTTCGGCTTGGTGCTGCGCCGGTTTGCCCGGCCGCAGCGCCGCCGCCTGCTGATCGGCGCCCGTCTGCCCACGCCGGGTGCGGCTGCGTCACCGGCAAGGCCCGCTGCTGCCACGGGCAAAGCGCACCACAGCGACGCCATGCACCCGCAGGGTGACGCGCCGCGCAGCCTGCAGGCCAGTTGACGGCACAGCGCGTCTGACGATGCCCATGCCCATGACAAAAACGCTGCGTCTGATCGGCCTGTCCCTGGCCCTGTGCGCCATGCAGCCCAGCCTGGCCGGGCCACAGGCCAGCGTGGTGGGGGAGTGGCGTGGCATTGCCGGCCCTGAGCGGCTGATCTTCCGGGCCGATGGCATGGTGCGCACCTGCTTCGGCGCCAACAGCAAAGGCAATGCGGCGATGGGCGCATGGGCCGAGCTGGCCCCTGGCCGCTACCGCATCACCTTCACCCACGCCATTTCGCCCAGTTGCGACGCCACGCCCCAGGTGATCCGCAAATACCAGGTTGAAATCCTGGGCCTGGCCACCGCCACGGTCACGGCCAAAACCCATGAGCTGGCGCTGTATGTCTCGGGTGAGGGCCCACCGGACCGCTACGCCCGTGTCGCTGCGGCGGCGGC
Organism: Betaproteobacteria bacterium; assembly: GCA_031428185.1. Lineage (GTDB taxonomy): Bacteria > Pseudomonadota > Gammaproteobacteria > Burkholderiales > Burkholderiaceae_C > Pseudaquabacterium. Next base: position 11,811 of record JANPOW010000299.1, read on the forward strand.
CGTCAACAGCACCACTGCCGGCAACACGGCCACCACTGCCGCCGCGATCCACTAGGAGCCTGTCGGGCTTGGGGAACGTCGGCTGCGAAACGGCCTCAGCGGTCCATTTTTTACCGGCTTTTTGTCCCATAGTTGAACTATGGGCCTGCAAATCCGGCAAAAACTGTCCTCGCTGGGGCCGTTTCTCGCT
>JANPOW010000300.1:0-15545 GCA_031428185.1 Betaproteobacteria bacterium
CCTGCCGCTGACCATCCTGCCGCTGACCATCCGGCCATGACCTTCACCGTTGACATCGGCTACAGCAGCCAACGTGGCCGCCGCGCCTTGAATGAGGATTTTGGCGGTGTCGAGCAAGCCGGCGCGCATGAAGCCGGGCGCGGGCTGATTGCCGCCGTGGCGGACGGGGTGTCCAGCGGCGGCCAGGGCCTGGAAGCGGCCCAGACCACCGTGATGGGCTTGCTGGGCGATTTTTTTGCCACCCCCGCCACCTGGGACACCACGGTGGTGTTTGACCGCCTGATCGGCGGCCAGAACGCCTGGCTGGCCGACCACAACCGGCGCCGCCAGGGGCAGGGCGGCGGCGCGGCGCTGACCACCCTCACCGCGCTGGCCCTGCACGGCCAGACCTGGACCCTGGCCCATGTCGGCGACAGCCGGGCCTGGCTGCTGCGGCCCGCCGGCACGTCGGACCACCGCGGCGCAGCCGCGCCCGACGAGCTGATGCAGCTCAGTACCGACCACGCGTTTGAGCAACCCGACCAGCGCAGCCGGCTGACCCGCGCCATCGGCCTGGACGACGTGGTGCGGCTGGACTCCGCCCAGGGCGACGCCCGTGTGGGGGACTGTTTTGTGCTGACCACCGACGGTGTGCACGGCAGCTTGAAGCCCACCAAACTGGCGCTGCTGGCACGCACCGGCACGGCCCAACAGGCCAGCGACAGCCTGGTGGCCGCCGCGCTGGCGGCCGGCAGCAACGACAACGTCAGCGCGCTGGTGCTGCGCGTCACCGGAGTGGACGCGCGCCAGTTGACCGACGAGCTGGCCGACGGCCGGCGCCTGCCACCGCCGCCGCTGCTGAAAGTGGGCGATGTGCTGGACGGCCACACCATCACCGCGCTGGTGGCCGACAACGGTGTGCACCGGCTCTACCAGGCCCGCGCGCCGGGCAGCACAGCGCTGCGCGCCCTCAAGACCCTGCACCCGGCCCGCGCCAATGACCCGGAGGAGCGCGCCATGCTGGCCCACGAGGCCTGGCTGGGCCAGCGTGTGGCGGCCAGCGGTGAGCGTGGTTTTGTGCAGGTCATTGAGCGCCCAGCGTGCGCCACCGCGCTGTACACCGTGTTTGACTGGCATGCCGGCAAAACCCTGGAGCAACTGCTGGCCAGTGGCAGCCGCCCGGTGGTGGCCGATGTGGTGGCGGCTGGCACTGCGCTGGCGCGTGCGCTGGGCCTGCTGCACCGGCAAGGCGTGGTACACCGCGACATCAAGCCCGGCAACCTGCACCGGGGCGACGACGGCCAGTGGCGCATCCTGGACCTGGGTGTGGCCTTGAGCGGGCGTGAGACGGCAGCCCAGCGTGAGCTGCACGCCGGCACCCCAAGCTACATGAACCCCGAGCAATGGCCGGGCGGCGTGGCCGATGCCGGCAGCGACCTGTTTGCGCTGGGCGTCACCCTGTACCAGTGGCTCACCGGCCGCCTGCCCTACGGTGAGATCGAGCCCTACCAGACCGCACGTTACCGGCGTGACCCCACGCCGCCGTCGCGCCAGCGCCCCGATGTGCCGATCTGGCTGGACCACCTGCTGCTCAAGGCCGTGGCGCGTGAGCCCGCCTTGCGCTTCGAGACCGCTGAAGAGCTGCTGCTGGCGTTGCAGCGTGGTGCGGCGCGGCCGGTCAGCGCGCCCAGCGCCACGCCGCTGCTGCGGCGTGATCCACGCGTTGCCTGGCAACTGGCGCTGGCGTTTTCGGTACTGCTCAACGCCTTGCTGCTGGTCTGGTTGTTGTTCTTGCCGCGCTGAGCACCGCGTGCCGCAGTGGGTGTGGCAGGTCTGGCCGGCTCAACCCACCCGGCGCACACCCGTGGCACGCGGCCCGGTGCTGGCTGCGGCCACCGGCACCGCGCGCGCCCGGCCGCCTTTTTCAGCCCAGGTGCGGGTCCAGCGGATCTGCAGGCTGCGCAGCACGCCCAGCATCACCACGGCCAGCACCGCAAACAACACAAAGCCCCACAGGTAAGTGCCCAGGTACTGCTTGGACAGCCCCATCGCATTGGGCACCAGGCCACCGCCCAGCGCGCCGATCTCGCCAATCATCGAACCGGCCACCGCCGTGGTGGTGGGCCAGCGCAGCGGCACCAGCTGGAACAGCGCGCCGTTGCCCGCACCGAGTGCGGCAAAACAGACGATCAGCAGCACCGTGGTCAAGGCCAGCGATGTGTTTGACATGCCCACGCCCACCAGCGTGGCGGCCACCGCCACCAGCACCAGCGTCAAGGTGTTGACACCGCCCCAGCGGTCAGAGACCCAGCCGCCCAGCACGCGCACCGCAGCGCCCATGAACGCCGCCAGCATCGTCAACTGGCCGGCCTGCACCTTGCTGACGTGGAACTGGTCGTAGTAGTAGCTGGGCAAGAAGGTGATCAGGCCGATGAAGCCGCCAAAGGTCACGCCGTAGATCAGGCTGAAGACCCAGCCGTCCTTCTCGAACAGGCAGGCCATGTGCTCACGCATGGTGGCGTGGCTGTCCACATCGGGCGGCTCTTTGGCAAACACGATCATCACCACCATCGGCAGCAGGATGGCTGCTGCGGCCACGCCGTACACCGCTTGCCAACCCAGCCACTGCGCCAGCGGTGGCGCCACCAGCACCGACACGGCGGTGCCCACGTTGCCGGCGCCCACCAGGCCCATTGCCAGGCCTTTGTGCTGCGGCGGGAACCAGCCCGAGCCGAGTGACAGCGCCACGCCAAAACTGGCCCCGGCAATGCCCAGCAGCACACCCATGGCCAGCAAGTCATTGAAACTGTGCACAAAGAAAAAGCCGAACAGCATGGCCAGCGAGATCAGGCCCATCTCCACCAGCGTGGCGTTTTTGCGGCCGATGTACTGCGACAGGATGCCCAGCGGAAAGCGCATCAGCGCGCCCGCAATGATGGGCACCGACAGCATCAAGCCCTTTTGCGCCGGGCTCAGCGCAAAGGTCTCGCTGATGAAGGGCGCCATGGCGCCGTTCAGCACCCAGATGCAGCACGAAAACGCGAAGTAGAAAAACGACGCAAACAGCGTTGGCGTATGGCCGGCACGCAAAAAACTGGCAAATGAGGACATGGTGTGGTCGGGTTGGGCGGATGGGCTGGCGGGGCGGGTTGGCAGGGCAGCGCCAGCGCTGGGCTCGGCGCCAGCACGCTGCGCAGCGGCTGGGTGGTGCAACGTTGCACCGCAGCAAAACAGCGCAACATCCGTGCCTGCAACCCGTTTTTGCCCATGTGCCTGCTGCCGGCCCATGGTGCTGACAGCCCATGCCCAAGCCGGCCTTGCGCAATGCTGGCGCGGTACGGCGGCCAGCCTGGCGGCTGCACCAGCCCGCCCACTGCCCGTGCCCCAACCCAAGACGGATCACCTGATCGCCCACGTTGCCCCTGCTGCACAGGCTGCGGCCTTGCACAGCGCCTTGCAGCGGGCCGGCGGCCGCCGCCTGCTGGCGCTGGATGCCGGGGCTGGGGTGCATCAACTTGGTGCGATGACGGGCCTGCTTGCACCGCAGCAGGTCGTTTGTGCGATGCCGCATGCACTTTGGCTGGCCGCTGTGCTGCCTTGCGCCGGTCAGGCCCCGCTGCCGGCCACGCTGCTGGCCAAAGGGGTTTTGCTGGCCGCCCTGCTGGCGGCGCCGGCACGCCAGGCCGCGCTGCCCGCACTGGTGCTGGCAGTGGACAAAGGTTTGACGGCGCCGGCCGGCTCAGCGCTGTTCAGCCCCGATATTCGCGCACTCTGCTGGACGAGGCCCGCCAGCAGTGGTGGCAGCGCCGGTGTGCTGTGCTGTGCTGCGCCGCAGCGCCGGGGCGGACGGCCCGGCGCTGCCGCCGGCCACTCGGCCCGGGCACTCAGCCGTAGCGGGTGTCCAGCGCCTCCAGCAACTCGTCCAGCACACTCAACAGGCTGGCCAGGTTCACCGGCTTGGTGAGGTAGTGGCAGGCGCCGGAGGCCAGGGCTTCATCCACCTGGGCCGGTATCGCGTCGGCCGACACCACCACCACGGGGATGTTGGCGGTGGTCGGGTCAGCCTGCAGGTGGCGCAGCAAGGCCAGGCCGTCGATATCGGGCAGGTGCATGTCGAGCAGCACCAGGTCAGGCTGCTGCTCGCGGATGGCATGCAAGCCGTCCAGCCCCAGCGCGGACACACCCAGCGTGATCTGCGGCCGCTGCAGCAGCATGCCGCGCATCACCTCCACATTGGTCTCGTTGTCCTCCACGTAATGCACCCGGCGCAGGCCGTAACGCTGCGCCTCGGGGTCGCTGTCTGCCGCAGCGGCATCGGGGCCAGGCTGGCTGGCCGCCAGCGGCAAGGTCAGCACAAAGGTGGCGCCGTTGCCGGCGGTACTTTCAGCGTGTAGCGTGCCGCCCATCAGCTCGGCCAGGCGGCGGCTGATCACCAGGCCGATGCCGGTGCCCTCGGTATCGGTCTTTTCGCGGCCCAAGCGGTTGAAGGGCTGGAACAAGCCGTCAATCTGGCGCTCGGTCAAGCCCAGCCCGGTGTCATGCACCCGCACCTGCAACTGCTGGTGGCCATGCAACCGGGTGCTGACGCTGACCCGCCCGCCCGGGCGGTTGTACTTGACGGCGTTGGACAGCAGGTTGCTGAGCACCTGCTTGAGCCGCGTCTCGTCGCCGGTGGTGTGGCGGGCGTCAGGCTGCATCAACACACCCAGTGTGATGTCGCGTTTGGCCGCGGCCGGCCCCACCATCGCCACGCAGGCATCTACCAGCGGTGCCAGGTCCACCGTCACCATGCTCAAACGCATCATGCCGGCGTCGATGCGCGACAGATCCAGCGTGTCGTTGATCATCTCCAGCAGGTGCCAGCCCGAGTTCAGCACATGCGCCACCCAGCTGCGCTGGTGCAGGGCCAGGCGTGGGCGCTGGTCCAGGTCCAGCAGTTGGCCAAAGCCCAACATGGCGTTCAGCGGTGTGCGCAGCTCGTGGCTCATGCGGGAGAGAAATTCGTTTTTGGCCTGGTTGGCGCTTTCGGCGTGCTGTCGGCCTTGTTCGGCTTCTTCACGCCGCAGGCGCTCGGTGATGTCCTCAACCACGGCCACCAGGCGCTGCGGCTGGCCGTCGGCGCCACGCAGCAAGCTCCAGCGCATGCGCACCCACAGGGTGTGGCCGGCCCGGTGGCGCAGCCGGCTGCGGCGCTGGTTGTCCGTTGTCTGGCCGCGCAACAACTGGGCCAGGTCTTGCTCCACGGCGGCCCTGTCGTCGGCATGGATCAGCTCGGCCAGGGTGTATTGCGCCGGGGCGTCGGTGCTGGTGTCGTCGCCGATCAGCGCACGCAGGTGCGGGTTGGCCTCACGCACCCGGCCGGCCAGGTCGGCGTAGGCGATGCCGATGGGTGCGTGGTCAAAGATGTTGCGCACACGCTGCTCACTTTCGCGCAGCGCGGATTCGGTGCGCTGGCGCTCCAGCACCTCACGCCGCAAATCCACCGTGCGCTCGGCCACGGCCACCTCGATGATCCGGTTGCGGCCGGTCACGGTCAGCAGCAGGGCGGCCAGCATGGCCGCCGACAACAGACCGACGGTGGAAAACAGCCAGGCGTTGCTGTAGCCGGCATCCGGCATCTGGGCCGGGTTGGCGTCGATGCGCAACAGCCATCGCTGGCCGCCGATGGCCAGCCAGCGTTCATGGTGCAGGGTGTGCCCTTTGACGCCAGGGCCGTGCTCATCGCGCTCACAGCCGTCGGCGCCGGCCAGGCGGTGGTGGGCGGCGGCCGGGTTGGCGTCCAGCAGGCACCAGCGCAGGTGGCTGGGCGCGTCACGCATGCCCGCGGCGGCCGATTGGCGCATGCGCAAGGTCACAAACACCACACCACGCTGGGCCGCCGCCCGGTCAGCCGGTGCGGGTGTGCCACGGTACAGCGCCCGGTAGATCACCACGCCGCTGTGTTGGCCGGGCTCCTGGGTCAGCGCAAAACCGGCGGTGGCGGCCGGCGCGTCCGTGGCCACCGCCCGGCCGATGGCGTCTCGCGCCGCCGGAATCGACAAGGCATTGACCCCCAGCGCACCCCTGTTGCCGGCCAGCGGCTCGATGTAGCGGATGGCGGTGACGGCGCTGTCGGCCGCAGCCGGGGACACGCCGTTGGCCGCGCTGCGGTCAAACACCCGGAAGGGTTGGCCACGCTCACGCGAGACCCGGGCCTCAAAGCGCGGCACGTCGCTGCGGGGCAGGTGCTCGCTGTAGCCAATGGCCAGCAGCTGGATCGGCAGGTCCAGCCAGGGCTGGGCCACCACGCGCATCTCGTCGGCCGACACATCGTCAGAGCCGATGAACAAGCCGTGCATGGCCTCCAGGGCATACAGCGCCTGGTGCAGGTCGGCGTCCAGCGCGGCGCCGGCGGCCGCCGCGTCACGCTCGAAGCTGTTCTGGCTACGCTGGGTGTCCCAGCGCGCCACGCCGACGATGGCCGCCGCCAGCAACGCGGTGGTCAGCAGCAGCGGCAGGCCCAGCGTCAGCCGGCGTGGTGCCCAGTCAGCACGTGGCCGGCCGATCAGTGTCAGCACGACGGGCGCACCGATCAGCACACCCAGCGCGTCACCACCCCACCAGGTCCACCAGGTGAAGGCGCTGTTGTCCAGCGGCACCACACCGGCGGCCACCAGGCCGGCGATCGACAGTGACGCATTGACGGTGCAGGCCAGCGCCGCGCCCAGGGCGTAAAACAGCGCCACATCACGCGGCTCACCCAGGCGCAGCGGCCCCGGCAGCCAGCGCCGCACCAGCGCTGCACCGGCCGCCGCCTGCAGCGCGGCTCCCACACCGATGAGCAGCGGCAGGCCCAGCGACGGCAGGTCCATCGGCGCCCGCGCCGACCCCAACTGCAGATTGAGTGCTAACGCCCCCAGCATCACCCCCGGCAGCGCCCGCCAGCCCTGCACCAGCACCACCGCCAGGGCCAGGCCGGCGCTGGGGAACAGTGGTGACGCAAAGCCCGGCGGGATGGCCAGCAGCAGCGCGGCCTTGCCGGTCAGCCAGTAGGCCCCGGCGGTGAGCAGGCAGACCAACCACCAAGCGCCAGGCGGCTGCACGGCCGGCACTGGCGCGGGTGCGGGTGCGCCGTCAGCGGCGGGCAGGCGGGAGTCGATCATGACCGCAGCGGCACCGGGTCTGGCGGGGCTTGGCGGCGGCCGGGCAAAGTGTCAGACGTTGAACAAAAAAATGGCGGAAAGCCGCGTCGGTGCTGGAGATGGTGTGCATCAGCTTCAATTTGTACCCACTTTCATACCCGCTTTTGGGATGACACTCGGTGCTCCGTGTGGTATCAGATCAATTTCCATATTGTCGTTGACGGCAGAAGCCGGGGCCCCATAACCCATGATCTGATAGCCGCGTTGATGCTTGTCCCACATAAGCGCCAGGGCAGGGTGACCGATATCGACAAAATCGATAATTCTCACGCTCGTCTTCAAAGGGTAAACATCAGAACGGCCGCCAAAGAGGACAAAAGAGTTCGACTTTCTCGTCTGTGGTTGGTTGAGTTGCGGCAACCGGTGCCGCGACCGCTTCAACCACGCGCCAAGCAATCCGATGAGCATCCAGCAAGTCGAGCAGTCGGGCGTTGTCGGTACGAAGCGTCGCGAGTTCTGTGTCTAGAGCCGATCTCATGGCTGACGATAGGGCGGACTCTGCCAAGCGGCTCAAGTCACCGTCCGTTGGCAGTCTGTCCAGGCCGCAGGATGCTGATGACGCAACGTGCTGAATGGTGCTGTCGTTATGCCAGTTGGACCAAAGCACCAGGGCAGCAACCCGTGATCGTCGGCATCCCGCAAATCGACCTTCAAGGCTCTGACGTCGATGACAGCGGTTGCCAGCGATGCTTGAACGATGCGACTGAGGCGTCTGAAGGTGGTCATGTAAACGCTGCTCAGTGCTTCGCGGCGGTCGAATTGCAAGACTTCCACTGTCCTGGTCCCCTTGACCGACCAATCGTTGGTTTGTAAGTCGAATCGAGCCGTGATGTTGCCTGTGGTCGGGTCGAAATCAAGATGCTGCCAAGGATCTTCCGTGGTCGGGTTGATCAACAAAGCGCGCTGGCGGACTTTTGGAAACTGGCTACCTTTGAATCGGCCGCACTCGGTGCAGCACAACAACAGGTTCGGCCATTGAAACGCCTTGTTTGGATACGCGGCTTTCGGCCGGAAATGCTCAAGGTCGCAGCCGTGTGAGTCGACGCAGTACATGCAGCGCTCGCGGGGCCCCGTCATTTGCCTCAAGACACCCAATACCGTGCCCATGGCCTTGGTTTGGCGAGCGGCCTTCCATGCTCGTTCAACGTTCAATATGCCTGCGGCCAAATCCAGATCGGCCCTGGTTTGTCGTTTGTTCAAATAGGCTTGTGCCGCCTTTGGCAGCGTGGGGCGGGTCACTTGCCGCATGGCTCACGGCTCCTCGCTGGTAGCAGCAAACAACTGGAGCTGGCCGGCCTTGGTTTGTTCGGCTTTGGTGAGCTTCGCTCCTGCCCGCTGCTTTGCCATGAGCTTGGCATATTCAGCGCGACCTTCTACTGCTCTGGGCGAGCGGGTGTTCTGTAGATTGAATGCGGGGCTCAGCAAGATGGTGTCCGGCCTTGAGCTGATGACGGTCTTGTATTCGTCAACAGTCAGTGCGCGTGGCGGTGTACCGCTGCCGGGTTCTGGCAACACAAACAGGCCGTTTTCGTCAGCTGCCTGACAAATGATTGGGCTGTGAGTGGTCACAAGGAACTGTATGTTCGGAAAGTGCCCCTTGAGCCAAAATCCTATTTCACGCTGCCATTCAGGGTGTAGATGCGCATCAATTTCGTCGATCATCACGACGCCGCTGCGCACGATTTTCAGCTTGCCGTCTTCGTCGCGCTTTGCGAGGCCTTCGATGCCGTATGCCGCAATCAAATGACGGAGGATGTCCGCCAGCAACGCCAAGGCGGCGCGGTAGCCATCACTCATCTCGCCCCAGGCCAGTTGCAATCCATTGCGGTCTTTCAGCCAAAGCCCATCCGAATCGACGCGATCTACTGTGATCTGATTGGGCATCAACTCATCACGAAGGATCTCGAGCAGGAGGTCTAGCTGTAGTTTGCTGTCGGGTGAGCGGCCTTCAAGAGTCTTGTGGCTCAAATTGCGCATCCATTGATCCACTTCGAAAAGCGAAGCGGCTTCTTGGAACATGGTGACGAACCGCTCGGTCATGGGGCTGACCATCAGTCGAGTTGCTTCTTGTGAAGCACCAAACACACGCCTGAACGGGCCGTAGCCGCATGAAAACCAGCCACGTGCAGTGCCGGACCAAAGGCCGCGTTGTACCAGCGTCGTTTTGCCTCCAGACAGAGCTGGCAGCTCTACACCTGCTTCCCTGCCACTGAGCTTCAAGATCACGGTGGCTGGGAATTTCTTGTACGAGGTTTGTCCTTTTTCAGAGAACTCATCGACGCCTTTTTCCGGCAAGATCATCAGTTCAATTTTTGCCTCCTCGCTTTCTGCGCCCTCCCGAATCCAGCGGTGAAAACTTGGTTGCAGTGAGCGGGCAACATCCCTGCCAGTGAGCGCCACCGCAATCGCTTTGAGCAAGGTGCTTTTCCCTGCGCCGTTGTCGCCGGTAAAAACGGTCCAGCCTGCGTATTTACCATCGCCGCGCAACAGGTCAAATTCGAGGTCTTTAAAGCCTCGAATATTTTTCAGAGTCACTTTGTCTATGTACATGCACTCGCTCCAATTGCCTTGTTCATCCATCACGAGACTTTGTACTCGCTACTTTCAAGTCGTCAAATCCTGACCGTACCCGCCACCATCCCCACTTTTCAAGGGGGCATGGGATGTCCTGAAACGCCTGGCACAAAAAATCCCCGCATCCAAAAGGGCTTACGGGGAGATTGAATCGTTGTGGGACGTTGTGATCCCACTGATTTCTCTTAGACGTTGAACAAAAAGTTCAACACGTCGCCATCCTTGACGGTGTAGTCCTTGCCCTCGGCGCGCATCTTGCCCGCGTCCTTGGCGCCTTGTTCGCCCTTGAATTTGATGAAGTCATCAAACGCAATCGTCTGGGCGCGGATGAACCCCCGCTCAAAGTCGGTGTGGATCACGCCGGCGGCTTGCGGCGCGGTGTCGCCGATGTGGATGGTCCAGGCGCGCACCTCTTTGACACCTGCGGTGAAGTAGGTCTGCAGCCCCAGCAACTTGAAGGCGGCGCGGATCAGCCGGTTCAGCCCGGGCTCGTCCTGGCCCATCTCGGCCAGAAACATTGCCCGGTCGTCGTCTTCCATCTCGGCCAGCTCGGCCTCGGTCTTGGCGCAGATGGCCACCACCGGGGCGTTCTGCCGGGCCGCGTACTCCTTCAGCCGGTCAAGAAACGGGTTGTTCTCAAAGCCGGTCTCTGACACGTTGGCCACAAACATTGCCGGTTTGGCGGTGATCAGGCACAGCGGTTTGAGGATCACCAGCTCTTCTTTGGACCAATGGATGCCGCGCACCGGCTGGGCCTGGTCAAGTGCGGCCTGGCACTTTTCAAGCACCTTGACCAGCGCAGCGGCCTCCTTGTCATTGCCCGATCTGGCGGCCTTGACGTAGCGGTGCAGGCTTTTCTCGACCGTGGACAAATCCGCCAGGCACAGCTCGGTCTGGATCACCTCGATGTCGTTGATCGGGTCGACCTTGCCGGCCACGTGGATGACGTTGTCGTCCTCGAAGCAGCGCACCACGTTGACGATGGCGTCGGTCTCGCGGATGTGGCTCAAGAACTGGTTGCCCAGCCCCTCACCCTTGCTGGCCCCGGCCACCAGGCCGGCGATGTCGACAAACTCGACGATGGCCGGCACCACCCGCTCGGGCTTGACGATGGCGCTCAAAAGCCCCAGCCGCGCATCGGGCAACTCCACCACGCCCACATTGGGCTCGATGGTGCAGAAGGGGTAGTTTTCGGCGGCGATGCCGGCCTTGGTCAAGGCATTAAAAAGGGTGGACTTGCCGACGTTGGGCAGGCCCACGATGCCGCATTGCAGGCTCATGAGGGGCTTCCGGGAGGGATGGGAGGGGAGGGCAGAGCGCACAAGCGCCGCGCAGGCTCAAGCGGCTGATTTTATTCGGCCGCTGGGCCGTCACCCCGGCTTCCTACAATCCCGGGCATGACAACGCTTGATGTGTGCATCCGTGGCCAGGGCGTGGTGGGCTTGGCGCTGGGTTTGGCGCTGGCACGGCAGGGCTTGCAGGTGGGGCTGGTGGCGCAGGGCGGTGTGGCACCGGGCGCCGGGCTTGGGGCTGCGGCTGCGGCGGTTAGTGCGGCGGTTGTTGCGGCGGTCCCTGGCCAAGATGTCAGAACCTACGCCCTCAACGCCGCCTCGCGTGCGCTGCTCACCGAATTGAAGGTCTGGGACGCCCTGCCGGCCGACGCCATCACAGCCGTGGACGACATGCACATCGAGGGCGACACGCCCGCTGGTGTGCTGGATTTCTCCGCCTGGCAGCAAGGCTGCGACGCGCTGGCCTGGATTGTTGACGGCGCCGAACTGGAAGCGGCCTTGCGCGCCGCCGCCCGTTTTGCGCCACATCTTGCCTGGGTGGCCGATGGATCGCCTGCGGCTGCCGGCGCCGCACTCACGGTGCTGGCCGAGGGCAAAAACTCCACCAGCCGGGCCGCGCTGGGGGTGCAGTTTGAGCGCCAGGACTACGGCCACAGCGCGCTGGCCGCCCGGCTGGTGGCCAGCCAAGCCCATGCCGGGCTGGCACGGCAGTGGTTCCGCAACCCCGATGTGCTGGCCTTGCTGCCCATTGACCGGCCGGCGCCAGGCCACAGCTACGGCCTCGTCTGGTCATTGCCCACTGCGCGCGCGCAGGCCTTGCTGGACGCCCCGGTGGCCGAGTTTGAAGCCGCGCTGGCAGACGCCACCGGCGCCGCCGCCGGCCGCCTGACGCTGGACGGCCCCCGCGCCAGCTGGCCGCTGGCGCTGGCCCAGGCCACACCGCTGTGCGGCAACGGCTGGGTGCTGGTGGGGGACGCCGCCCACCTGGTGCACCCGCTGGCCGGCCAGGGCCTGAACCTGGGCCTGGCCGATGTGGCTGCGCTGGCCCGCCTGATTGCCAACCGTGAACCCTGGCGTGCACTGGGTGACGCCACCCTGCTGCGCCGCTACGCCCGTGAGCGTGCCGGCCCCACCCGCGCCATGGCGCTGGTGACCGACAGCCTGCTGCACCTGTTTGCCCAGCCGCAGCCCGTGCTGCGGGAACTCCGCAACCGCGGCATGGGTCTGCTCAACCACCTGACACCGCTCAAGCGCGCGCTGACCCGCCGTGCGCTGGGCGCCTGGCCCCACCTTTCGGACCCACCATGACCCTGACCACTGCCCCTATCCTGCGCCGCGGCCCGCTGCTCACCCTGCGTGCGGCCTTGCTGGCCGCGGTCGCCGCCACACTGGCCAGCGCTGCGCTGGCCGACGAGGCCACCATCCGCAAAAACCTGGCTGAGCGGCTGGCCAACTTCCCCAAGATCGACGAGGTGCTCAAGTCTCCGGTGGCGGGCTTGTGGGAGGTGCGCCTGGGCACCGACATCGTCTACACCGACGAGACCGGCAACTACCTGATCCAGGGCACGCTGATCGACACCAAGACCAAGACTGACCTGACCCAGGCCCGTATCGACAAGCTGACCGCGATTGACTTTGCCAGCCTGCCGCTGAAAGACGCGATGCTGATCCGCCAGGGCAGCGGTGCACGCAAGGTGGTGGTGTTTGCTGACCCGAACTGTGGCTACTGCAAGCGGCTGGAGAAAGACCTGCTGGCGCTCAAAGACGTGTCCATCTACACCTTCCTGCTGCCCATCCTGGGGCCGGATTCCACCGTCAAGTCCAAGGACATCTGGTGCGCCAAAGAGCCCGCCAAAGCCTGGCGCGCCTGGATGGTGGACGGCCAGACGCCGGCCAAGTTTGCCGGCACTTGTGACAGCGCCGCGCTCGAGCGCAACACCGAGATGGGCAAGAAATACAAGGTCAACGGCACGCCGGCCCTGGTGTTTGAGGACGGCAGCCGGGCGCCGGGGGCTATTCCCCAAGCGCAGATCGAAAGCCGTCTGGCGGCTGCGGCCAAAAAAAGCTGATGCCCGGCCCGGCCTTGCAGCCAACGCCGGTGCCTGGCCGGGCCGCGCAGCCAACAGGCCAAGCGCCCACGACAGGCCGGCACAATCCGGGGCCATGAGCCCCGCCGCCCCTTACCAAGCACCGCTGCCCGACACCGCCCGCCTGCTGGGCAACCTGGGGCTGTTGCCCTTTGTGCTGGGTGCTGCGCTGGTCTGGGTGGTCAATGCCGAGGCCCACCCCTACGCCGCGCTGGCCCTGTCGGCTTACGCGGCGGTGATCGTTTCGTTTCTGGGCGGCATTTACTGGGGCCTGGCCTTCCGCCTGACGGCGCCGCCGGCCCAGTTGCTGCTGTGGGGCGTGGTGCCGTCGCTGGTGGCCTGGCTGGCGGTGATGATGCCGGCCTCGGCCGGGTTGGTGGTGCATGGCACCATGCTGCTGGTGTGTTACGCGGTAGACCGCCGCATCTACCCCACCCAGGGCCTGGCGCGCTGGTTGACGCTGCGCTTCCGGCTGTCCACGGTGGCGGCGTTTAGCTGTTTTCTGGGTGCTGCCGGCACGTGACCGGCGCCGTCGCACTTCACCCCGGATGATCACCTACCGCATCGGCCTGGCCAGCCGCCTGAGCCACCACTTCAGCATCACGCTGACTGTGCCGCAGCCGGCAGCGCTGCAGCAGGTGTCGCTGCCGGTGTGGATCAACGGCAGCTATCTGGTGCGCGATTTCAGCCGCCACCTGTCGGGCTTGAGCGCGCGGCAAGGCCGGCAGGTGCTGGCGCTGGAGCAACTCGACACCTCGCGTTGGCAGGTGCGCTGCAGCGGCCGTGCGGCGCTGGTATTGCGCTACCGCGTGTATGCACTCGATGCCTCAGTGCGGGCGGCGTTTCTGGATGCGCAGCGTGGCTTTTTCAACCCCGGCAGCCTGTGCTTGCGGGTGCACGGCCAGGAGGCCGGTGCACACCGCCTGCAACTGGCCGGGTTGCCGGCAGACTGGGATGTGGCCACCACCCTGGGCATGGCGGCGGGTGGCGATGCCAACCCGGCGGCCAACACCTTTGAGGCCCCTGACTACGATGACTTGCTGGACCACCCGGTGGAGCTGGGCCAGTTTTGGCGCGGCACCTTTGAGGCTGGGGGTGTGCCGCACGCCCTGGTGGTGACCGGCGCGCTGCCTGGTTTTGACGGCGACCGCCTGCTGGCCGACACCCGCCGCATCTGCCTGCAGCAGATTGATTTTTGGCATGCACACGACGGCAGCGCACCACCCTTTCGGCACTATCTGTTTTTGCTCAACGCGGTGGCCGATGGTTACGGCGGCCTGGAGCACCGCAGCAGCACCGCCCTCATCGCCGCCCGGCGTGACCTGCCGCAAGACGCGCTGCACGGCCGCCAGGGGCCGGGGCTGGCCGACGGCCATGTCACGCTGCTGGGTTTGATCAGCCATGAATACTTTCATACCTGGAACGTCAAGCGCCTCAAACCCGCCGATCTGGCGCAGATCAACCTGCAGGCTGAAAACCCCACCCAACTGCTGTGGTTTTTTGAGGGTTTCACCAGCTACTACGACGACTTGCTGCTGCTGCGCTGCGGCCTGATCGACGCAGCGCGCTACCTGCAGTTGCTGGCCAAGTCCATCAACGCGGTGGCCGCCACCCCGGGGCGCCGGGTGCAAAGCGTGGCCCAGGCCAGTTTTGAGGCCTGGACCAAGTACTACCGGCCGGACGAAAACACGCCCAACGCCACGGTCAGCTACTACCAGAAGGGCGCGCTGGTGGCGCTGGCGTTTGATTTGACGCTGCGCCAGCACGGCGCCAGCCTGGACGCGGTGATGCGCGGCCTGTGGCAGCGCAGCGGTGCCGGCGGGCCTGGTGCTGGCCGTGCCGCAGGCGCCATCACCGAGGCCGACATCAGCGCCGTGCTGGCCAGTGTGGCCGGCCGGCCGCTGGCGGCCGAGTTGCAGGCCTGGGTGCATGGCACGGCCGAGTTGCCTTTGGCCGATCTGCTGAGCGCCTTTGGTGTGCAGCAGCGCCAGCAGCCTGCCCCCTTGAGCACCCGCCTGGGCCTGCGCCTGAGCGAGGGCGTGGTCAGCGGTGTGCAGGTCAGGTCGGTGCTGGCCGGCAGTGTGGCCGAGGCCGCAGGTGTGTCGGCCGGTGATGAGTTGCTGGCGGTGGACGGCTGGCGTGTCCGCCGGCTGGACGAGGCCGAAGCCTGGCTGGCGCGTGCGCAGCCGTTTGCGCTGCTGCTGGTGCGCGATCAGCGCCTGCTCACGCTGCGCTTGCGGCCCGCTGCGGCAGCCGCTGGCACCGCTGCGCTGCAGTTGCACCTGCAAGACAAGCCCGGCCGCAGCGTGGCCGCACTGCGCCGTGGCTGGCTGGGTGCCTGAGCCGGCACCCACCGTGCTGCCGGCCGCGCCCGCCGTGCCCGCCGTGCCCGCGCTGCGCGCGCCCAGCCCGGCTGACCGCACCAGGCCCGG